>NZ_JBHTUR010000015.1:0-245430 GCF_042793755.1 Nocardia sp. NPDC056564 | reverse complement strand
AGTTGGGAGGTATCCCTACCCAGATGGGTTCGCCGTGGTTGACTACGAACACGCCCAGGTCAGGGCTTTTCACCCCCTATCGTCACTTCTCCCAGCAGACCTGGACCGGGCCGCACACGAAATTGGGTGTGCCGGTGCCGCCGCGCTGCCGCCAGCGGAACTTGGCGGCCAGCCCGCCGAGCATCGCCGCCTCGCTGGATCCGGTGGTCGAGGTGCCGTGCGTGCCCGCCGGATCGGGGGAGTGCCACAGGTCGGCGATCATCCGGACGCAGCGCCGCTCCAGCTCGGCGGTCTGCGGGTACTCGTCCTTGTCCACGATGTTCTTGTCCAGCGACTCGACCATCACCCGGCGTGCCTGCTCGTCCACCCAGGTGGTGCAGAAGGTGGCCAGGTTCATCCGGGAGACGCCGTCGAGCATGAGCTCGTCGTGCACGATCTCGTAGGCGACCTCGGCGAAGAGCTCGCCCGGCGGGAACCCGCCGCGTGGCGCGACCCGGCTCATGCCGGGCAGGGCGAACAGGTCGTCGGAGTCTGCGCTCGGGGACATCGGAGTACCTCCGCTGTGTCGGCTCGCGTGCTGGCGTCACCCAACACAACCACACCGGCTCGGTCCGGCCGGCGAAAGTCGGGCGACACGAACTGCTCGGTCGACTAGATTTCCACCGTTGTGCTGGACGGTTCGTGCCAGAGTGGAACAGCGGCAGGGTCGCCGCGCGACGACGAAGAAGTGAGGCGCTGGCAATGACCGACGATTCTCGCACCGCAGAGCTGCGCGCGCAGGTGGCCGCGCTCATGCCGCAGGCGAAAACCGATCTGACGCAGCTTGTTTCGTTCAAGTCGGTGGCCGATCCGCGACAGTTCCCGCCGGCGGAATGCGAGCGGGCCGCGCAGTGGGTGGCCGACGCGTTCGTCGCGGCCGGGTTGACCAGGGCGGGCCTGCACGAGACGCCGGACGGCAGCAAGGCCGTCATCGCCGCCCGGCCCGCGCCGCCCGGTGCGCCGACGGTGCTGCTGTACTGCCACTACGACGTGCAGCCGCCGCTGGACAGCGGCGCCTGGCGCACGCCGGTCTGGGAGCTGACCGAGAAGAACGGCCGCTGGTACGGCCGCGGCGCGGCGGACTGCAAGGGCAACATCGTCATGCACCTGACCGCGTTGCGCGCGCTGGGCCCGGACCTGCCGCTCGGGATCATGGTGGTCGCCGAGGGCTCCGAGGAGCAGGGCACCGGCGGGCTGGAGCGGTTCGTCGAGGCCAACCCCGACCTGCTGCGGGCGGACGCGATCGTGATCGGCGACTGCGGCAACTTCGCCGCGGGCGTGCCCACGCTGACCGAAACGTTGCGGGGCAGCGTGAATGTCGTGGTCACCATCCAAACCCTGGCCGGCCCTTTGCATTCCGGCATGTTCGGCGGGCCGTCGCCGGACGCGCTGGCCGCGCTGATCCAACTGCTGGCCACACTGCGCGACGAGCACGGCAACACCACGGTGACCGGGCTGGCCAACGATCAGCGCTGGTCCGGCGTGCAGTACCCGGAGGAGCAGTTCCGCATCGACGCGGACGTGCTGCCCGGCGTCGAGCTGATCGGCGACGGCACGGTCGCCGATATGCTCTGGGCCCGACCGGCTTTGACGGTGCTCGGCATCGACGCCCCGCCGGTGGTCGGCTCGACCGGCGCCGTCCAGCCCGCGGCGCGGGCCCGGCTGAATCTGCGCATCCCGCCGGGCACCGATCCGGAGCACGCGCACCAGGCCCTCGTCGCGCACCTCGAGGCGAACACCCCGTGGAACGCCAAGCTCACCATCGAACTGGAAGGCCTCGGCGCGGCATTCCGGTCCGGCAACGGCGGCCCGGCCCGCGAGGCGATGGAGGCGGCGCTGGCCACCGCGTACGGTCGCGCCGCGACCACGCAGGGACAGGGTGGATCGATCCCGCTGTGCAATGTCTTCGCCGACACCTACCCCGACGCCGAGATCATGCTGCTCGGCGTCGAGGAACCGACGTGCCTGATCCACGCCCCGAACGAGAGCGTGGACCCCGCGGAGATCGAGCACATGGCCCTGGCCGAGGCGCTGTTCCTGCTGAACTACGCCGGCCGGACCGGCTAGCGGGCCGAGCGGGGAGACCTAGAACTCGCGCTGGTCTTCCGGCTCGATCACGGTGAATTCCGTACCGGCCGGGCCCATTTCGGCGAACCGGCCGAAGTAGACGCCCTGCGCGGCCGGTTCGATGATGCCGTAGTGGATGGGCAGCGCGGTGCGCGGCGCGACCGCGCGCAGGTAGTCCACCGCCTCGCTGAGCTTCATCCACGGCGCGACGGCGGGCAGCGCGAGCACCCCGACCGGCACCGGCGGCACCCACAGCGAGTCGCCGGGATGCACCAGTTCCGCCGGATCGTCGGCGGTGCCCAGCTGGAACACGGTGTTGTCGATCACCGGGATCTCCGGGTGGATCACCGCGTGCCTGCCGCCGCCCCCGGTGATCTGGAGCTCGCCGAGGGCGAGCACGTTGCCCGCGTGCACCGCCTCCCACTTGCCCCCGCGCTGCTGCGCGGTCTGCGGGTCGGACAGCAGCCGGGCGCCGGGATTCGCGTCGACCAGGGCCTCGATCCGGTTCGGATCGATGTGGTCCGGATGCTGGTGGGTGATCGCGATGGCATCCAGGTCGGTGAGACCCTCGAAGCCGTGTGCGTAAACGCCCGGATCGAAGAGCACCTTCTTGCCATGCAACTCGACGAGCAGACAGGAGTGGCCGAAGTGAGCTATGCGCATTCCGCCATGCTATGCGCCACCCGGAGTCGGGCTTGCCCGCCGAAACAACTACGCTGCTCAGGTAACCCCCCACCACCACATGAGGAGCAACGCGTGGCACGAGTCGTGGTCGAGGTGATGCCGAAGGCCGAGATCCTGGACCCCCAGGGACAGGCCATCGTCGGCGCGCTCCCGCGCCTGGGATTCGAGGGCATCTCGGATGTACGGCAGGGCAAGCGATTCGAACTCGATGTCGACGACAGTGTCGGTGACGCCGAGCTCGAGCAGATCGCGGAGGCACTGCTGTGCAACACCGTGATCGAAGAGTGGAAAGTCACGCGGCTGTCATGACCGCGCGCATCGGAGTCATCACGTTTCCGGGCACGCTCGATGATGTCGACGCGGCTCGCGCGGTGCGCCTGGCCGGTGCCGAGGCCGTGAGCCTGTGGCACGCGGACGCCGATCTGAAGAACGTCGACGCGGTGATCGTGCCCGGCGGCTTCTCCTACGGCGACTACCTGCGCGCGGGCGCCATCGCCCGGTTCGCGCCGGTGATGGGTGAGGTCGTGCGCGCGGCCAAGACCGGCCTGCCGGTGCTCGGCATCTGCAACGGTTTCCAGGTGCTGTGCGAGGCCGGGCTGCTGCCCGGCGCGCTGACCCGCAACGAGGGCCTGCACTTCATCTGCCGGGACGAATGGCTGCGGGTGGAATCGGCGTCGACGCTGTGGACCTCGCGCTACGAGGCCGGCGCGCAGATCCTGGTCCCGTTGAAGTCCGGCGAGGGCCGCTTCCAGGCCTCGGCCGCCGTCCTGGACGAGCTGGAGGGCGAGGGCCGGGTGGTCTTCCGCTACGCCGGTGACAACCCGAACGGTTCCCAGCGGGGCATCGCGGGCATCGCCTCGGCCGATGGCCGGATCGTCGGCCTGATGCCGCACCCGGAACACGCCACCGAAGCACTGACCGGCCCGAGCGACGACGGCCTCGGCCTGTTCCTTTCGGTGCTGGACACCCTGGTCTCCGCCTGATCGATCGGTTGCCCGGTTCGCAACCACGACAGCGCGAGTTTTGCGAGCGCCGCGAACACGCGGTGCCGCAAATCGCATGGAGCTCAGGTGATTCGGGCGACTATGTCGAAGCGGACGCCGTTCGCGCGGGCGATGTAGCCGTGCTGGATGGCCTGGTTGCCCTGGAACGCGCGCTGCCCGCCCGGGGTCTCCAGCAGCACGCCGTGGTCGATCGCGCCGAGCACGTCGGGCACCCGCAGCGAACCCACCGCGTGGGCCAGCCCGGCCAGCGTGTGGATCGCCTCGTAGGTCATATTGCTGAAACTGGTCAGCGCGGGCGCGAACTCGCCGTGCAGCTTGCGATAGCGGTGGACCCGGTCCCGCCCATCCGAGGTGTGCTCGTCGATGAAGAAACTCGAGGCGACATAGAAGTTGTGATTGGCGCTCGCGCCGCCGGCCAGTAACACGTTCTCGTCGGCCGCGGGGCTGATCCGCAGTTGGTCGGCCGCGCGGCCGGTCGCGGCGAACTGGCGGTTGAACCGGGACACATCCGCGCCGACCATGAGGATCACCACGCCGTCGGCCTTGTCCAGGGCGGGGTGGGACAGGAAGTCGCCGAAATCGGGCGCGCCGAGCGGCACGAATCGCTCCAGCACCACGTCACCGGGGTCGGACAGGCTGTTGCGGATCGCCTTGGCCGACTCCCGCGGCCAGATGTAGTCGTTGCCGATGATGGCCCAGCGGCGGATGCCGTGCTCGCGGGCGAGCCAGTGCAGAGCGGGCAGGGTCTGTCCCGCCGGGTGCTCGCCGAGCATCAGTACGCCGGGTAGTTCGTCGGGCAGGCCCTCGTGTCCGGTGGCGAATAAATAGGGCACCCGGCTGGCGGTCGCCTTGGCCACCACCCGGCGCACCGCGGAGGTGTGCCAACCGGTGATCGCGTCCACCATGCCGGTGGCGAGGAGCGCGGAAACCTCGCTGGCCACCTCGTGCGGCGGGCGGCCGCCATCGATATTCGTAGTACGAATTTCGCGCCCGAGAATTCCTGTGCCCCGGTTGATTTCGTCGACGGCAAGCGAAATCGCCGCGTCGCAGGAGGGGGCCACGATACCGCCAGGTCCCTGCATCGGGACTATGTTCAGGATCTCGATAGTGCCCTCTGGGCTCTCGCCGAACGCCGGCATTCGGTACTCTTCTTCTCGTTAGAGCGAAATTCATGGCAGGCAGGAATAACAATGACGACCATTGTAAGCGGATATTCGACGCTGCATGGTGCGCTGCGTGCCGCGGAACGCGGTTGGCTGCGTCACTTGGACGCCGCACTGTGTGCCAGGCAGCTAACGCCCGACCAGTGGTCGATGTTGTCGAATCTCTCCAGTGAGACCGGCATCACCATGAGTGAGCTGGCGGCCAGGTCGCAGCTAGCTCCGTCCTCGGCCACCAGGCACGCGGACTACCTGGCCGAGCGCGGTTTGATCTTCCGGCTGGCGGCGCAGGACGACCGTCGGCGGATCTTGATCGGGCTGAGCCGGCTCGGCGCCGAACTGGTCGCCTCGGTGCGTGCCGAGGAGGCGCGGGCGGAACAGGAACTGCGGTCCCGGATCGGCGCGCGCCGGTACGCGGAACTGATGCGTTTACTGGAACTTGTTTCCGCGAACCCGGAGTAGTGCGGATTCACCGGACAAATGTCCCGAAAGTCCGATCTGTCGGTGATCGATGGATCGGACTGTTCGTTCTTTAATTCCGCGTGGAATTGACTGATCTTGAACTGTGCGGCAGATCAGAAGCGCAAACCTTTCTGATAGTGTGCCGCGATCGCGCGCGGCGTCCGGGCGGCGCGGTTCGTTCCGCTGATGCTGTGGTCTGTTCCGATGTCCGGCGGTTCGTTCCGGGGCGCATTGTCGGCCGCCGGACAAATCTGTTCGCTCCTGCGCTTTTGCGTATTGCACGGGATGGATGGTATGGAGCGTCCGCTGGGGGCTGCGTTCGATGGATTTGCTTGCGCCGGTTGAGCATTCGGCTGGTCGGACGATCGTCCAATTCGATTATTGAGCATTGGCGTCCAATTAAATTCGCCGCCCACAACGGGGGTGCCTCGGTCAATTTCCCGACACGCCGGGTCGGATTGCCCTTTGTTCCTTGACAGTTGGCATGATCACCAACGCTAAGTCATCCATGGATCGACCTACTATCAGGAGGAACAATGCTGCTCCCCGTGGTCGGAAGTATGGCCGGCGCCGCTGTTGCCGCGCTGACCGTGATTCTCGGCATCATCATCGCGGTCATCTAGTTTCCCGCTGACCGAGTTCGTCAAAAGCCTCCGATGTGAGGCAATGTCGGCTACTTTCTGATACGTCGAGGAAGTCGACAGTCTGAAATCGACAGCGACAAGCCGTCGCTGACCGATCCAATGGTTCGACCTACTATCAGGAGGAACAATGCTGCTCCCCGTCGTTGGAAGTATGGCCGGTGCCGCTGTTGCCGCTCTGACCGTGATTCTCGGCATTATCATCGCGGTCATCTAGCTTTCTGAGCTGATCGGGTTCGAGGTGCCGTCTGTGGTATGAGATGGCATCTGGCCGATTTTTCTATCGGCCGGGAATGATCTACAGTCTTCAATCGGCAGTTCGCGTGCACGCCGCTGCTCGATCAATTGATCAACCGACAAACAGGAGAAAAAATGCTGCTCCCCGGTGTTGGTAGTTTCCTCGGTGCTGCTGTCGCGGCCCTCGGCGTGATTCTGGCGATCATCATCGCCGTCGTCTAAATCGGTCGGCTTCGGCCAACTGAGTTCTGCGTGCCTCCACGGTGAGGCGAAACCTCGGCCGAGTTTCCGAGGTCGAGGCAGTTAGACACACTGATCACCAAGCTCGACCGACAAACAGGAGGAACTGTGCTTCTGCCCGGTGTTGGTAGTTTTCTGGGTGCTGCCGTTGCGGCCCTCGGCGTGATTCTCGCAATCATCATCGCCGTCGTCTAGCTAGAACCTCTCCGGCCTGCTGCGATCGAGATCGTGTCGGATGCTCCGCGACATCGAGCGTCCAACTGGCAGTCTCCGCGCCGGCCGAGATCATCAACACCTCCCGAGTGAGGTTGTTCGACATTCACCAGCCATACCTTGGCAATGCTCACCGCTGCGCGTCGCAGCGGATCCATACATAAACAGGAGGAAGAATGCTGCTCCCCGGTGTTGGTAGTTTTCTGGGTGCTGCCGTCGCGGCCCTCGGTGTGATTCTGGCGATCATCATCGCGGTCGTCTAGTTTTGCACCCGCCCGGCTGGGCCCCTGCCTAGCCGGACAGATCGAGATCGTGCCGGACGCACTGCAGGCGTCCGGCACGTCTCGTTTTCCGGACAGTCCTGTTGTGAATCGAACGCCCTGATTGATGTATTGCCGGCGCGCCTGCGTGGCTGACTCTTGATGTAGTAGCTCAGAGAATCCGCTCGCGCGCATCCGGGGAACGGTCGCGGATCCGCGCCTCCCGGTCACCTCGGAATCGCCTTGCCGCACGGTCGGACAATCTCGCCTGCCCATGTACCCGCCGGTCCCACAGGACAACTCGCACCCGGAAACGCAAAGGAGGACCGGGCGGCCGCCGTGCGGGCCGTACCCGGTCCTCCAGAACCGTCTAACAGCTGGTCAGTACGCGGTCAGGCAGGCAGGCCCATGCCGCGCGCGAGCACCGGCCAGGACGCCTTCAGCTCGTCCTGCCAGTAGCCCCACGAGTGCGTGCCGGAATCGCGCAGCGCGTAGGTCGCCGGAATGCCGAGTTCGTTCAGCCGCGTCCGCAGATTCTGCGCGCAATTGTTGGTGGCCGCCTCGATCATGCCGCCGATGATGATCTGATTCGCCAGCCCGCTCACGCCCGGCTGGGTATGCGGGCCGTCCAGGGTGTCGTATCGCCCCGGCAGGCCATTGCCGGAGGAGATGTACAGATCCGTGCCGCGCAGCCCCTCGGCGTTGACATACGGATCATTGGCGAGCCATTCCGGTGATCCGGTCGGCCCCCACATGTTCTCGTGGTTGGCATTGCCGTATCCGTCGACCACGAATTTCACGAACCGGGACCCGAGCGGATCGCTGGTCTGGGCACAGCCGCTGTATGCCGCGGCGGCTTTGTAGAGACCGGGCTTGGCGATCGGCAGGGCGAGCACCGTGGTGGCCGAGGTGGAGATGCCTGCGATGGAATTAACGCCGTTGGTGCCGAGCGCCGCGTCGATCAGCGGCGGCAGTTCTTCGGTCAGGTAGGTCTTCCACTTGTTGCGCCCGAGTACCGGGTCGTCCTTGATCCAGTCGGTGTAATAGCTGAACATGCCGCCGATCGGCAACACCAGGTTCACGTTTTTGTCCGCCATGAACTCGCGGGCGTCGCTTTGCGCCTGCCAGGAGGCGATGTCGATCCCGCCGCCCGCGCCGCTCAGCAGATACAGCGCGGGGCGCGGTACCGAAGTATCGGCGGGCAGTTGGACCTCGACCGGAAACGTCTTGTCCATGGCCGCGGAATAAACCTGAAGTCGGATATTGCGATCGTCCATGGACTCTGTGCCGGTTATCCGGGAACCATCCGGAGAACTGACCGAGGTGTTCACGAGTTTCGCATCGGCGCTCGGATCGGCCGCGGCCGTCGATACACCCAGTGTGGTCATTGCGCAGGCGATCAGTCCGGACGCCGCGATGGTGGCTACGGAACGTGATCTGCGGGAGTTGTGCGCTTCTGCGTTTACGCTCCAATTCATAGGACAAGCTTTTAGCACGTCGGAACTACGGTTGGTGCGGCGACACGATGTAATGTCCGAATTACGTAGAACGGCTTACGAACTGGTCGGTTGACATTCGGGGGTACCGGTTGCCGCCATGGGGCGCAACGATGTTCGACGCGCCAACGATCCCCGACCCGTCCGTACGGAAACAATTCGAGCGATTCGCCCATGTCCGGCAGGTAAATGGACCTGGGCGAATCCGGAGTGAACCTGCGCTTACCGGACGTGGCCGGAGGCCCGTGGAATTCCTTGGGTACCATCACCGCCGGGGTATTCAGCCCCGAACATCCGATCGAGCTCTCCGAAGGGTGAATTCATGAAGATGCTCAACCCGCGTTACGCCTTCGCTTCTCTCGCCATCAGCGGGATCGCGGCAGGTGCTTCGTTGTTCGGAACGGGAATTGCGTCCGCGGATATGATCGGCGATCTCGCGCCGCTGCTCACCTCGCAGTGCTCCTTCACGCAAATCGACGGCGCGATCCACACGGAGCTGCCGGAGATGGCCGCGCGCCTGGATGCCTCGCCGATGCAGAAGGGCATGCTGAAGATGGCCTACGAGGTCGCGCCGGAAATGCGGGCGAACACGCTGCAGCAGCTGGTCGGCCAGAAGGTGACCAACGGACTGGACCAGGCGCTGGGCGAGAGCCCGGACCTCGGCGCCAAGATGAGCCGGGTCGGCGCGACCTGCGACACGTACGCCAAGTAGTTCAGCCCCACCAGTAGTACCGAGCAGCAGCAGGATGACTTAGCGGATGACTTAGCAGGTAGTAGGTGGGCAGGTCGGCGTTCGCGCCTGGCGGGAACGCCACCGGCCCTGCCCTGATCCGCACCTTCCGCGCCCGCGAGCAGCGGACCCTAGGATCGCAGCATGCCCGTTTCCACCACTGCTGCCACGGCCACCGGGTTGTGCGCGTTCATCGATGAGTCGCCCTCGCCCTTCCATGTCTGCCGCACGCTGGCCGCCGAACTGGACGCCAACGGTTTCACCCGGCTCGACGAATCGGCGCCGTGGCCCGCGGACGGACCGGGCAAGCGCTATGTGGTGCGCGGCGCCTCGCTGATCGCGTGGGCGACCACGGACGCCACCGGAGCAAGCCCGTTCCGGGTGGTCGGGGCGCACACCGACAGCCCGAACCTGCGGGTCAAGCAGCATCCCGATCTGACCTCGGCCGGCTGGCAGCTGGTCGGCCTGGAGCCCTACGGCGGCGCGTGGCTCAATTCCTGGCTGGATCGCGAACTCGGCATCTCCGGCCGGATCAGCGTGCGGGACGGAAACAGCGTGCGGGAGAAGCTGGTTCGCATCGACGAGCCGATCCTGCGGGTGCCGCAGCTGGCCATCCACCTGTCCGACGACCGCAAGGGCGTCACGCTGGATCCGCAGCGGCATGTCAACGCGGTGTGGGGCGTCGGTCGCGAGCCGCGCTCGTTCCTCGCCTTCGTCGCCGAGCACGCGGAGGTCGATCCGGCCGCACTGCTCGGCTGGGAACTGATGACGCACGACCTGGCGCCGAGCCGGATCGTCGGCCGCGACCTGGATCTGGTCAGCGCGCCCCGGCTGGACAACCAGGGCACCTGTTACGCGGGCTTGCAGGCGTTCCTGGCCGCGAGCGCGGCGCCGGGCGCGGCCATTCCGGTGTTCGCCACGTTCGACCACGAGGAGGTCGGCAGTCAGTCCGATCGCGGCGCCCAGTCCGATCTGCTGCCGACCGTGCTGGAGCGGATCGTGCTGTCCCGCGGCGGCGACCGGTCCGACTACTTTGCGGCGCTTGCCGGTTCGGTCTGCGCGTCTGGCGACATGGCGCACGCGACGCACCCCAACTACGCCGAGCGGCACGAGCCCGCGCACCGGATCGAGGTGAACGGCGGACCGGTGCTCAAGGTCAACCAGAACCTGCGCTACGCCACCGACGCCGCGGGCGCGGGCGCGTTCGCGCTGGCCTGCGCGCAGGCGGGAGTCCCGTTGCAGCGCTACGTGCATCGCGCCGATCTGCCGTGCGGTTCGACCATCGGCCCGATGACGGCCGCAGGCACCGGCATGACCACGGTCGACGTGGGCGCGGCCCAGCTGGCGATGCATTCGGCCCGCGAAATGATGGGCGCGGCGGATGTCGCGGCCTATGCCGCGGCGCTGGCCGCTTTCCTCACCCCCGCTGTCACCGGGTGATAGGTCGCCACCGCGATGACGAACACCGCGAGGGTGGCGAGCACATAACTGCTGCCGATGAGCTGCTGCCACCAGGCCCAGCCGAGTTCCTTGTCCGCGGAATGCGGCAGCAGCCACGGCGGCCCGATGACGAACATGACGGTCAGCAGGCCGACCGAGCCGAGGAACAGCGGGCTGCGCCGCCCGCGCACGATCGCGTCCGCGGTCACCACGAGCGCCGGCGCGATCCACACCCAGTGGTGCGACCAGGAGACCGGCGAAACCAGCAGCACCGCCGCGGCATTCACCAGCAGCGCGGCCACGGTCGCGCCCGCCTCGATCAGCCTGCGCATCCAGATCGCGGCCAGCCCGATCGCCACCAGCGACAGCGCGATCCACAGCACGGTGGCCACCGAGTCGGGCACGCCGAGCCGGAAGGTCAGGCCCTTGATCGACTGGTTGCCGGCGAAGTACGGCGGCCCGATCCGGCCGGTGTCGGCGAGGGTGTGGAACCAGTACTCGGCCGAATCGCTCGGGAACAGCAGGAATCCCAGGCCCACCGCGCCGATCGCGGAGACGACCAGCGTGCCCGCCGCCTTCCAGTCCTTGCGCAGCAGGAAGTACAGCAGGTATCCGCCGGGGATCAGCTTCACCGACACCGCGATGCCGATCAGCATGCCGCGCGGCCAGAATGGCTTGCGCACCAAGCAGTCCAGCGTGATGGCGGCCATCAGCACCAGGTTGATCTGGCCGAAGCCGAAGGTCTGGCGCAGCGGTTCGAACGTCTGCAGCAGCGCGACCGCGCCGATCACGATCGTCACGACGGTGATCCGGGGCAGCTCGGGCCGGATCCGCGCGAGCACCACCCACAGCGTCGCGCCGAGGCTGGCCAGCGAGGTCACCAGCACCAGCACCTCGGCCACCGGCAGCGGGATCAGCGCGAGCGGCGCGAAGAACAGCGCGGCCAGCGGGGGATAGGTGAACGGCAGGCCGATGCCGGCGACCGGCGGCATCGGCCCGTACAGCTCGCCGTCGTCCAGCCAGACCCGGGCGCCGTTGCGGTACACCTGGAGATCGATATAGCCGGACCACCAGTGGACCAGTAGCGAGAGCACCGCCGACGCGGCGAACAGGCCGATCGCGGCCAGCAGCCAGCGCAGCTGCTCGCGCGACAGCGGAACGCGCCCGGCCGCGGCCGGTTCGGCGGGCGCGGCGCCGGTCAGGTTCTTCGAGGCAACCGGCTCAGCGGAATCCGCAACCCCCGATCGTTCGTTCACGGGCCCAGGGTATCTGTGACCGGTGGTGTGACCCGCGTCGGCGCGCGCGGTCCTGGGCGCGGGCTGTGACCTGGCGCACAGGAATCCGGCGAACCGGGCGGGATGCCGATGCGCCACGCTGCCCACCGAGGGTCACGGCTAAACTTCCAGGCGAATCCCCAGCTTCGCGCTCCCGGCCCGAAAGGACCCAGGTACCCCGTGACTTCGCAGGTCGACACCGTCAGCGCAGCCGCAGCAACCCCCGACGTGCCGCAACCCTATAAAGAGCTGGGTCTGAAGGACGACGAGTACGCCCGCATCAAGGACATCCTCGGCCGCAGGCCGACCGACGCCGAACTGGCGATGTACTCGGTGATGTGGAGCGAGCACTGCTCCTACAAGTCGTCGAAGGTGCACCTGCGCTACTTCGGCCAGACCACCACCGAGGAGATGCGCTCCTCGATGCTGGCCGGCATCGGCGAGAACGCGGGCGTGGTCGACATCGGCGACGGCTGGGCCGTCACCTTCAAGGTGGAGAGCCACAACCATCCGTCCTATGTCGAGCCGTATCAGGGCGCGGCGACCGGCGTCGGCGGCATCGTGCGCGACATCATGGCGATGGGCGCCCGGCCGATCGCGGTGATGGATCAGCTGCGCTTCGGCGCGGCGGACGCGGCCGACACCCGGCGCGTGGTCGACGGTGTGGTGCGCGGCGTCGGCGGGTACGGCAACTCGCTCGGCCTGCCGAACATCGGCGGTGAGACCGTGTTCGACCCGTCCTACCAAGGCAATCCGCTGGTGAACGCGCTGTGCGCGGGCGTGATGCGGGTCGAGGACCTGCACCTGGCCTTCGCCTCCGGCACCGGCAACAAGATCATTCTGTTCGGCGCGCGCACCGGCCTGGACGGCATCGGCGGCGTCTCCGTGCTGGCCTCGGACACCTTCTCCGGGGACGAATCGGGCACCGGCCGGAAGAAGCTGCCGAGCGTGCAGGTCGGCGACCCGTTCACCGAAAAGGTGCTCATCGAGTGCTGTCTCGAGCTGTACGCGGCCAAGCTGGTGGTCGGCATCCAGGACCTCGGCGGCGCCGGGTTGTCCTGCGCCACTTCCGAACTCGCGGCCGCGGGCGACGGCGGCATGCATATCGACCTGGAAAAGGTGCCGATGCGCGCCACCGGGATGAACCCGGCCGAGGTGCTTTCCAGCGAATCGCAGGAGCGCATGTGCGCGGTGGTCGCCCCGGAGAACGTGGACGCGTTCATGGCGGTGTGCCGCAAGTGGGACACCCTGGCCACGGTGATCGGCGAGGTCACCGACGGTGACCGCCTGGTCATCACCTGGCACGGCGAGACCGTGGTCGACGTGCCGCCGCGCACCGTCGCGCACGAGGGCCCGGTGTACGAGCGCCCGGTGCGGCGTCCGGACGAGCAGGACGCGCTGATCGCGGACAGCACCGACAAGCTGACCCGCCCGAAGACCGGCGACGAACTGCGCGCGACGCTGCTGCGGATGCTGGCCAGCCCGCAGCTGTGCAGCCGCAAGTGGATCACCGAGCAGTACGACCGCTACGTGCGCGGCAACACCGTGCTCGCCGAGCACGCGGACGCGGGCGTCATCCGGATCGACGAGGAGACCGGCCTCGGCATCGCGCTGGCCACCGACGCGTCCGGCCGCTACACCAAGCTGGACCCGTACACCGGCGCGCAGCTCGCGCTGGCCGAGGCCTACCGCAACGTGGCCACCACCGGCGCCACTCCGAAGGCGGTCACCAACTGCCTGAACTTCGGTTCGCCGGAGGATCCGGGCGTGATGTGGCAGTTCCAGCAGGCCGTGCGCGGTCTCGCGGACGGCTGTGTGGCGCTTGGCATTCCGGTCACCGGCGGCAATGTCAGCTTCTACAACCAGACCGGCCAGACCGCCATCCTGCCGACCCCGGTGGTCGGCGTGCTCGGCGTGATCGACGACGTGCACCGGCGCATCCCGACCGGCCTCGGCCTGGAGCCGGGGGAGACGCTGATCCTGCTCGGCGACACCAGGGACGAATTCGGCGGCTCCATCTGGTCGCAGGTCGTGCACGATCACCTCGGCGGCGTGCCGCCGGTGGTCGACTTCGCCCGCGAGCAGTTGCTGGCCGAGGTGCTCACCGCGGGTTCGCGCGACGGCATGATCAGTGCCGCGCACGACCTTTCCGAGGGCGGGCTGATCCAGACCGTGGTGGAGGCCGCGCTGGCCGGCGAGACCGGTTGCCGGATCCTGCTGCCCGAGGACGCCGACCCGTTCGTCACCCTGTTCTCCGAGTCGGCGGGGCGGGTGCTGGTCGCGGTGCCGCGTTCGGAGGAGACCCGGTTCACCAAGATGTGCACCGCCCGCGGCCTGCCGTGGACGCGCATCGGCGTGGTCGACCAGGGCGCGGATTCGGTTGAGGTGCAAGGACAGTTCTCCGTCCCCATGGACGAGCTGCGGGCCGCGCACGAGGGCACGCTGCCGAAGTTGTTCGGGGCAAGCGCGATCTGATGGCGCCCGAGGCTGAAGCGGTCTCGTTGCGTCTGGCCGGTGGTGCCGGCGACCTCGTCGGCACCGTCGAGCGTTTCTTCCGCCCGAACTATGTCGGGCTGGTCGTCGCCACGCTGTTCTTCTCGCTGTCGCTGACGCCCTCGCTGCTGCCCAGGGATTGGCTGTTCGAGGGGCTCATCGGCGGGGTGAACGCGGCCATCGGGTACGGCGTCGGCTGCCTGCTGGAGTGGGCGTTCCGCAGCTGGGTCCGGCCGCGGCTACCCGCCTCCTGGACAAAGGTTTTCGCCGATCTGCCCAGCTGGGTGCCCGGTGCGGTCAAGGCGCTGGTGGTGCTCGCCTGCGTGGTGGTCGCGATCGTGATGCTGATCCAGTCGGCGCGCTGGCAGCGCGAGATCACCGAGTTGATGGGCATGGACGACACCACGACCACCGGCTTCCTGCGCACCGGCGCGTTGAGCGCGGCGGTGATCGCGCTGGTGATCGGGGTGTTCCGCGCCGTGCGGTGGCTGGTGCGCTGGGTGGCCGGCGAGCTCACCGAGTGGGTGCACATTCCGCGAAAGTTCGCGCTGCCCATCGGGTTTCTGATCGTCACCATCCTCGCGGTCACGGTGTTCAACGGCGTGCTCGCGAAAGGCTTTTTCGCGGTGGCGAATTCGGCGTTCAGCGTGCGCAACAGCCACACCTCACCCAACGCCGCCCAGCCGCAGCTGGCCGAACGGTCCGGCAGCCCGGACTCGCTGGCCAAGTGGGAGACGCTCGGCTCGGAGGGTCGCTGGTTCGTCTCGTACGTGCCGACCGCGGACGACATCGCCAGGGTCACCGGTAAACCCGCGCGCGAGCCGATCCGGGTCTACACCGGACTCGAATCGGCGGACGGCCCGGAGGCGCAGGCCGAGCTGGCCGTCGCCGAACTCGAACGCACCGGCGCGTTCGACCGGAAGGCACTGGTGGTGGTGACCACGACCGGCACCGGCTGGGTCGACTCGACCAGCGCCGAATCCGTCGAGATGATGTACGGCGGGGACACCGCGATCGTCGCCACCCAGTATTCGTATCTGCCCAGTGTCCTGTCGTTCCTCTCGGACAAGGACAAGGCGACGCGGATGGGAAAGCTGGTGTTCGACAAGGTCTATGAGCACTGGTCGGCGCGGCCGGCCCAGGCCAGGCCGAAGCTGCTGGTCTACGGCGAGAGCCTGGGCTCGCAGGGTTCGGAGGGCGCGTTCAACGGGCTGGCCGACCTGCGCACCAGGGCCGACGGGGTGCTGTGGGTCGGGCCACCGAACTCGAACCGGCTGTGGGGCGAATTCGTCGCCCGCCGCGATCCGGGCTCGCCCGAGGTATTGCCGACCTACGCGGACGGACTCGTGGTGCGCTTCGCCGACGGCCGCGGCGATCTGTGGCAGCCGTCGAGCACCTGGCTCACCCCGCGCATCGCCTATCTGCAGCACGCGTCCGACCCGGTGGTCTGGTGGTCGCCGGATCTGCTGTTCAACGAGCCGGATTGGTTGCGCGAGCCGCGCGGCTCGGACGTGTCGCCGACCATGGCGTGGTATCCGATCGTCACGTTCTGGCAGGTGGCGGCCGACCTGCCGAACGCGCAGGGGGTCACCGACGGGCACGGTCATCGCTACGGCACGCTGGTGCTCGACGCCTGGGCCGCGCTGGCCGAACCGCCGGACTGGTCCGCGGACCTGTCCGACCGGATCCGGAACTACTTGGAGCAGTCCGCGATTCGGGAACGTTCGCGCAAATGAATTGGTAGGACGCGTACCTGGGCGGACCTGGACCCCTCGCGCACCGGGCCCGCCCAGGCGCGTCAGGTCACGGTGTTGAACGGATCGTGCTCCGCGAGCAGCTTTTCCAACCGTGCCTGATCGATGCGACCGTGCACGGTCGCGGCCTCGTGCTGGTCACGCACCACCTTCGCCAGGGTGAAGGTGCTGGTCACCAGGAACAGCAGCGACATCGCGAGAAACCCGCGCTGCCACATGTCCAGTGGGAGATAGCAGATGCCGGCGCCGACCCCGAAGAAGCTGACGCCGAACGCGATCGCGGCCTGCGCGATGAAGGCCGAAGTGGTTTTCGACTGGGCGTTGGGAGTGCTCATGCGCAGAAGTCTGCCGACCCGCGCAGGCGCGCAACCGCGTACAACTACTCGAGCGGCCTGGGTAGTTGCCGGTCGGCGGTGATCTGGGTCTACGCCACCGCGTGGCGGCCGGGGCAGCGCCGCGCCGACGGTACCGGAACGGCCATACTGTTCGGGTGCTCGAGTCCGCCTCCACCTTGACGAAGCTGCGTGCGCGCGGCGTCGTCATCGTGCGGCGCGCGGAGGACATCATCGACCTGAACTACGTCGGGCTGGTCTTCGCGACGGTGTTCTTCGTGCTGTCGGTGACGCCGTCGCTGCTGCCGCGGGACTGGCTGTTCCAGGGGCTGATCAGCGGGATCAACGCGGCGCTCGGTTACGGCGTCGGCTGCGTGCTGGAGTGGCTGTTCCGGCTGTGGGTGCGCCCGCGGCTGCCCAAGATCTCGCCGCCGCCGACCTGGGTGCGCTACGCGGTGAAGTCCGCGATCCTGATCACCGCCGCGCTCAGCGCGGCGCTGATGCTGGTCCAGTCGGCGCGCTGGCAGCGCGAGATCACCGCGCTGATGGGCATGGAGGGCACCACCACGCCCGCCTACCTGCGCACCGGATTGCTGAGTCTGTCCGTCGGCATGGCGGTCGTCGCGGTGTATCGGACGGTGCGCGAGATCATCCGGTTCTTCGCCCGGGTGCTCAACAAGTGGGTGCGGGTGCCGCGCGAGCTGGCGCCTGCCGCCGGGTTCCTGGTGCTGGTCGTGCTGGCCGTGACCATCTTCAACGGCGTCGCCTCGCGGGCCTTCTTCGCGGTGGCGAACTCGGCGTTCAGCGTGCGCAACGATCACAGCTCGGCGAACGCGATCCAGCCGGTGCAGCCCGAACGTTCCGGCAGTCCGGCCTCGCTGGCGAAGTGGGAGACCCTCGGATACGAAGGGCGCTGGTTCGTTTCGCACGGCCCGACCGCGAGCAAGATCAGCGAGGTGACCGGCAGGCCGGCCCGCGAGCCGATCCGCGCCTACGTCGGACTGGAGTCGGCCGGGGCCGACCAGGAGCCGGCCGAGCTGGCCGCCGCGGAACTCGAACGCACCGGCGCGTTCGACCGGAAGGTGCTGGTCGTGGTCACCACCACCGGCACCGGCTGGGTGAACGGGATGGCGGCCGCCGCGGTCGAGTACATGTACGGCGGCGACAGCGCGATCGTCGCCTCGCAGTATTCGTATCTGCCCAGCGTGCTCTCGTTTCTCGCGGACCGCAGCAAGGCCGCGACCGCGGGCAGGGCGATGTTCGACGCGGTCTACGCGCACTGGAGCGCGCGGCCACCGCAGCAGCGGCCGAAGCTGCTGGTGTACGGGGAGAGCCTGGGCTCGCAGGGCTCCGAGGCGGCCTTCGACGGGCTCGCCGACCTGCGGACCAAGGTGGACGGCGCGCTGTGGGTCGGGCCACCGAACTCGAATCGACTATGGGAGCAGTTCGTTTCGCGGCGCGATCCCGGCTCGCGCGAGGTCGAGCCGGTGTACGCGGACGGACTGGTGGTGCGATTCGCCTCGGACAGCGCCGATCTCGCGCGACCGTCCACCGAGTGGCGGCCGCCGCGGATCGCCTATCTCCAGCACGCGTCCGACCCGATCGTCTGGTGGTCGACGGATCTCATCTTCTCCCAACCGGATTGGCTGTCCGAGCCGCGCGGCGCGGATGTCTCCTCGCAGATGCGCTGGTGGCCGTTCGTGACCTTCTGGCAGGTCGCCGCCGATCTCACCAATGCCCAGGGCGTGACCGACGGACACGGCCACCGCTACGGCAGCCTGGTGCTCGACGGGTGGGCGGCGATCGCCGCGCCGCCGGATTGGACCGCGGCGATGTCCGACCGGATCCGGGCGGAGATCGAGGCGGCCGAGGATTTCGAGCGGAAGACCAAATGAGCAGAGTTCCGGAAACCGTTGCCGCCGTGGTTATTCCGTTGACCTGGAGCAACTGGGTGCTGCCCCGGCTCGGGCTCGGGGTGCGGGGCCGGACCGCCGCCAACGCGGCATTCGCCACCGGCTACGGCGCGGCCTTTCATGGATCGCCGAATTGGTTCTCGGCGAAGGGATTTCGGTACGGCGCGGTTGCGGCCGCCCTGGTCTCCGCTGGTTACGGTGTGGCACTGGCGATTCCGTCCGTGCGGAACGCATTGCACGAGTTCGACGATCGAGGACCGGAGGTGTCGCCGGTCGAATGGATCGCGGTGCACATCCCGATCGGCACGGTCTACAGCGAAGAGCTGATCTTTCGTGCCACTCTGGATCCGTTGCTGGACAACGCGTTCGGCACCCGGGCCGGATCGGTGCTCGGCGCACTGACGTTCGGTATCTGGCATGTGCACCCGGCTCTGGCCGCGGGCGACAGCGTCCCGGTCACGGTCGCCGCGACGGCGGCGGGCGGCGGCGCACTCGGCTGGCTGCGCCGGCGCAGCCGCAGCGCCACCGCTGCGGCTTTGCTGCACTTGGCCGTCAACGTCGGCGGTGCCGTGGCCCCGCGCATCGCCCGGCTCATCGGCGCGCCCGCGAAGCCCTGATTCCGCGGGTATCGCGCTGACGCTCGTCGGCGTCGCGCGTCGCTGAATCCGGCGGACTGTCGCGCCGAACAGTCGTGGATATCCCCTTGACCAGCCAAAACCCATTGGTACGCCATGCGCTGTTGCGCACAGTGTTCCGTTGTGCGTACAGTGTTCGCAACGGGAGAATGATGTACCCGCCGATCACATGCAGAGCAGGAGAAAGACATGTCGAGCAACGTGAACTGGAGCGCCGAGGGTGACTGGAAAGTGCAGGGCGAGTGGGGCGGCGCCGACTCGTCCGGGCGGACGTTCGCCGTCGCGCGGTGGCAGCGGCGCCTCGACGAGCTCCGGATCGCCAACCACGTGCCCGGCGCCGCGCTGGCCGTCTTGATCGACGGGAAGGTCTACGAGATCGCCAGCGGCGTGCTGCATCGGGGCACCGGCGTTCCGGTCCGCACCGACTCGGTGTTCCTGTGCGGCTCGGTCGCCAAGGTCTACACCGCCACGATGATCATGCGCCTGGTCGACCAGGGCAAGCTCGAGCTGGACGCCCGGGTAGCCGACGTGCTGCCCGAGTTCGGCACGCCGGACCGGGAAGCCACCGCGGTGATCACCATCCGGCAGCTGCTCAGCCACACCGGCGGGGTGACCAACGACTTCAACTACGACGGCGGCCGCGGCGACGATTGCCTGGCCGAATATGTCCGCGCCGCACGGGAAGTCGCGCTGGACTGCAAGCCGGGCACGGCGATGTCCTACGGCGGTCTCGGTTACGTGGTGCTCGGCCGGGTCATCGAGGTGCTCACCGGCAAGACCTACGACGAGGCCGTGCAGGAGCTCCTGGCCGTGCCGCTGGGCCTGGACCACCTGGTGACGCTGCCGGAGCAGGCGCTGAAGTTCAGCACCGCGATGAGCCACCTCGGCGCGCCGGGGCGGTACCCGGATCCGGCTCCGGAGTGGGACATCATGCCGCGCTCGGTGGCCCCCGCGGCGCGGGTGATCAGCTCGGCCGGGGACATGGTGCGGTTCGCCCGCATGCACCTCGACGGCGGCCGCGCCGTCGACGGCACGGCCGTGCTCACCCCGGAAACCGTTGCGGCGATGCAGCATCGGGAGATCGACGTGCCGGACAAGTGGACGGTCAGCGCCGACGGCTGGGGCCTGGGCTGGACCCTGTACGACTGGAACGGCATCAAGGGCTTCGGTCACGACGGCGCCGCCATCGGTCAGTACGCCTACCTGCGCGCCATCCCGGAGTCCGGCATCGCGGTGGCGCTGCTCACCAATGGCGGTGGCGCGCGCCAGCTTTACGCGGCGCTGTTCCGTGAGTTGCTGGCCGAGGTGGCCGGCGTCGAGATGCCGGAGCCCTTCGCCCCCGCCGACCCGCCGGTGCCGGTGTCCATCGATCCGTTCGTCGGCACCTACGCCCGGGCCGGCGTGGTCATCACGGTCAGCAAGCGCGACGACGGCTCCGCGCACCTGCGGTACGAGTTCGTCGACGAGATGAAGGACATGTCCCCGCCGCTGAGCATGGACCTGACCCCGGTCTCGGCAACGGTTTTCGCGGCTTCCGGTGCGGGTCCCTCGTTCAGCGAGGACTACATGCCGGTCGTGTTCGCCACCCTCGGCGACGGCACCGAAGCCTGCTACGTCGGGATGCGTGCCACACCCAAGCAGAGCTGATCGTCCGCGACCGCCGCGGGGTCGTGGACCTGCCCGGAGCCGGTAATCTCGGCCGGGTGGCACGACAATCGGTGAGTCCGGCGCAGCTGCGATCAGCGGTGGACGCGGTCGGTGACTGGCTCAGGGACGACTCGGTGGCGGCCCCCGCGCGCACCGAACTCGCGGCCGCGGTCCGCGCCACCGCCCGCACCCTGGCCGCCTCCGCCCCCGGCCATTCGGTGGAGGTCCGCGTTCCCCCGTTCGTCGCGGTGCAATGCATCGAAGGCCCGCGGCACACCAGGGGCACCCCGCCGAACGTGGTCGAGACCGACCCGCGCACCTGGCTTCTCCTGGCCACCGGCCTGCTGGAATTCGCCGCCGCGCTCGACTCCGGCGCGCTCACCGCCTCGGGCAGCCGCGCGGCCGAGGTCGCGCACTGGCTCCCGATCGCCAGGGCCGAGGCCTGACCTACCGGATCAGGCGGCGACGGGGGTGTTGTTGCTGCTGCGGTGCAGGCCCTTGTAGTCGTAGAAGCGGGAGATCACCGCACCGAAGATCAGGCCGATGGCCAGGCCGAGGACGGCCATCCAGACGCCGCGGCTGAGACCGGCCTCGAAGCTGGCGTCGAAGTAGAGGATGGCGCGGATGCCGAGGAAGACCTGGTGCATCGGCTCGAACGAGGCGAGCCAGCCGAAGTACTGCGGCGTCGCCTCGATCGGGACGGTGCCGCCGGAGGAGGGCAGGCCGAGAATGATGAACAGGATCAGGTTCACCAGCAGTCCGGCCGAGCCGATGGCGGCCAGCGTGGACAGGCCGGTGACGCCGACGGCGATGATGGCCAGCGCGCTGTAGAGGAACAGGGCAAGCGGGTGATCGATCGGCATGTCCAGGATCGTGCCGACGATCAGGAAGACGCCGGAGACGATGTTCGCGGTCACCACCATCACGCCCCACTTGATCAGCAGGGTGTGGAAGCGCGAGATCGGCGTCGGCGGATAGTGCACGAACCACGGCCCGTATTCGGTGGGGATGAACCCGAGTTGGGCGTCGATCATGGTGTGGATGACCATCGCGCCGACCACCCCGGCGAGCAGCAACAGCAGCGCGTAGAAGAACGCGCTGAGTCCTTGGCCGGTGCCGTCGGGCAGCGGGTGGTACTGCTGGACAACGACTTTCACCGGATCGGCGAGCGCGACCCGCGCCGCGCCGGACAGCTCGGGCGCGGGCGGCGCGCCGGGCTGCGGCTTCAGCTGCTCGGTCACCTGATCGGTGAGCTGCTTGCCGACCTGCTTGTTCACCTCGGTCAGCGCCTGATTGCCGACCCGCAGCACGATCTGGGTGCCGAACGCGCCGGTGCGCGGATTGGTCTGCATGGTGATGATCGGGCGTTCCATCTCACCCGGAATCACGCTGCCGACGCCGAGGATGCCGAGGCGCTTGCTGAAATCGCTGGGAATGATCAGCGCGCCGTACACCTGGCCGGACTGCATCTGCCGCTCGGACTCGCTGATGCTGAGCACCCGCAGGTCGACCTTGTCCGCGGGCACCCCCTTGGTCAGCGCGTCGGCGATCTGGTTACCGAAGTTCACCTGCTGCTGACGATCGGCGGTTTTGATGACATCGCCCACATCTTGGTTCACCAGCGCGATCGGAAAATCGTGCAGGTTCTTCTCCGGATCGACGACGTAATCCAGATACATGATGCCGAGCAACGCGGTCAGCAGCGTGAGCACGGCCATCGGAAACAGCACCATGCGCGCCCATGGCCTGCGTGGCGGCGGGGTTGTCCCGGTGGTCGATCCCGTCCCGCTGCCTGAATCCGCGCTGTCGGTAGTCGTCACGGATCGCACCGTAACAGCTGCCGCGGCCGGATTTCCCGGCCCGCACGCCACGCCGATTGCTGCTCGTATGCGGTGGGGGTGATCGTGATCGAACTTTCACCCGTAGACTGGATGCTGCCCCCAGCCCGCCCGAACAGGGAGCAAACGGTGACCAAGGCCGAACTGCCGGTTGACGCTATTTCCGCCACCTCCGATCAGGTCGAGAACGAGCCACGCGAAGAGTGTGGCGTGTTCGGCGTCTGGGCGCCGAGCGAGGACGTGGCGAAGCTCACGTACTACGGCTTGTACGCGCTGCAACACCGCGGGCAGGAGGCGGCGGGCATCGCGGTATCCGACGGTTCACAGATTCTGGTCTTCAAGGATCTCGGGTTGGTCAGTCAGGTATTCGACGAGCAGACCTTGGCCGCCATGCCAGGCCACATCGCCGTCGGCCATTGCCGCTACTCCACCACCGGCGGCGTGACCTGGGAAAACGCCCAGCCCATCTTCCGTACCACCTCGGTCGGTTCCGGACTTGCCCTGGGGCACAACGGCAATCTGGTCAACACCGCCGAATTGGCAGGCCGGGCAAGGGAATACGGACTCATCGGCGCGACGGTGGCCAACGGCCGCCCGCAGCCGATCGCGGCCACCTCCGACTCCGACGTGATCACCGCGCTGCTCGCGCACGCCTCCGCCGACTCCAGTATCGAGCAGGCCGCGCTGGAGCTGCTGCCGACGCTGAAGGGCGCGTTCTGCCTGACCTTCATGGACGAGCACACCCTCTACGCCGCGCGGGACCCGCACGGCGTGCGCCCGCTGTGCCTGGGCAGGCTCGACCGTGGCTGGGTTGTTGCCAGTGAAACCGCCGCGCTGGACATCGTCGGCGCCGCGTTCGTCCGGGAGATCGAACCCGGCGAACTGCTGGCGATCGATGCCGACGGCGTGCGGTCGATGCGTTTCGCCAACCCCGAGCCCAAGGGCTGCGTCTTCGAATTCGTCTATCTGGCCAGGCCGGACAGCACCATCTCCGGCCGCTCGGTGCACGCCACCCGGGTCGAGATCGGCCGACTATTGGCCAAGGAGCATCCGGTCGACGCCGACCTGGTGATCCCGGTGCCCGAATCCGGCACGCCGGCCGCGGTCGGGTACGCGCAGGGCTCCGGTGTGCCCTACGGCCAGGGCCTGATGAAGAACGCCTACGTCGGGCGCACCTTCATCCAGCCGAGCCAGACCATTCGCCAGCTCGGCATCCGGCTCAAGCTCAATCCGTTGCGCGAGGTCATCCGCGGCAAACGGCTCATCGTGGTGGACGACTCGATCGTGCGCGGCAACACTCAGCGCGCGCTGATCCGCATGCTGCGCGAGGCCGGCGCGCTGGAGATCCACGTCCGGATCGCCTCGCCGCCGGTGAAGTGGCCGTGCTTCTACGGCATCGACTTCGCCTCGCCCGCCGAGCTGATCGCGAACGGGTCCGGCGCCGAGGGCAGCTTCGACGAGATGGTGGAGGGCGTACGCCGCTCGATCGGCGCGGACACCCTGGGCTACATCTCCACCGAGGGCATGATCGCCGCCACCGAGCAGCCGCGCTCGCGGCTGTGCTGCGCCTGCTTCGACGGCGATTACCCGATCGCGCTGCCCACCGAGGCGGCCATCGGCAAGAACGTGCTCGAGGGCATGCTCACCGGTCAGCCGGAGGCCCTGCTGCTCGGCGAGAACGCGAACGCCAGCGCGCTGAGCCGTCCCTGATCCGCCGGGCGGTCGTGTTACACGGCTGTCCGTCGAGTGCCGGTATTTCCGACACATCGCTGTAGCGATCCCAAGCACATAGCCGTCCCGTTTTCGAGCACATCGTTGTCTCGATTTCCAGCGGATTCTTCGTCATCGCCGACACCCCGCCGACGTACTCGGGCATGCCCAAAACATGGTGTGCGCACGGCGGGTCGATCACGCGCGTCGCGGGCATCCGCGCCGTTTGGCCGCTGGCGTGTCGTGGCGTACTTGTGACATGTCAATCGCCGGGAGGGCGCGTTCCTGGACATTCGTCCGGTGATCTGGCCCCTGCGATGCGTATTTTGCAACGCGACCTAATCTCCCGATCATTTTTCTGTGAAAACGCAACGTGCCGGAAATGGTTCGTAGGTACGGTGCCCGTCAGATCGGAAGTTCATATGTGTCCGCACCTGTCCTGCGATCCAGGACAACGCGGTGCGGCGCTCGAGAAGTGGGGCCCTGATGTTGGTTTCTAGAACACCTGGGGGCCGGACCCGGACGCGAACCATCGCGGCCGTCGGCCTGGCGACGCTGGTTGCGTCCGCCTTGGCCGGCTGCGGTTCGGGCCGGACCGGTGATGGTGGTGACGGTGGTGGCTTGGTAGCCGGCACTACGGACAAAATCTTCTCGCTCGACCCGGCGGCCGCCTATGACAACGGCTCCCTGGTCGCGGAAACGCAGTTCTACCAGTACGTGTTGAACTTCGCGCCCGGCGATGCGACGCCGAAGCCGGACGCTGCGGAGAAGTGCGATTTCACCGCCCCCACGGTGTACTCCTGCACCATGAAAGCGGGTCTGAAGTTCGCCAACGGCAACCCGTTGACGGCCAAGAGCGTCAAGTTCTCCTTCGACCGGATGCTCAAGATCAACGACCCGAACGGCCCGGCCTCGCTGCTCGGCAACCTGGAGAAGACCGAGGCGCCGGACGACCGCACGGTCAACTTCACCCTGAAGGTCGCCAACGACCAGACCTTCCCGGCGATCCTGCCGACCCAGGCCGGCCCGATCGTGGACGAGAAGGTCTACTCGCCGGACAAGGTGATGGCCGACGAAGACGTGGTGAAGAACAAGGGTTACTCCGGCCCGTACACCATCGCCAGCTACGACAAGAACAAGCTGGTCGAGTACACGGCGTTCCCGGATTACAACGGCATTCTCGGCACCCCGAAGACCAAGACGGTCTCGACCAAGTACTACGCCACCACCGACAACATGAAGCTCGACCTGCAGAACGGGTCGCTCGACGTCGGCTACCGGTCCTTCACCCCCACCGACATCGGCTCGCTGCGCGGCGACAACAAGGTCGCGGTGCACGAGGGCCCCGGCGGTGAGCTGCGCTACATCGTGTTCAACATGAACACCATGCCGGGCGGCACGCCGGAGCAGAAGCTGGCCGTGCGCAAGGCGCTCGCCTCCACCGTCGACCGTGCCGCGCTGGCCGAGGGCGTCTACAAGGGCACCTACCTGCCCGCGTACTCCTCGATCCCGCAGGGCGTTCCGGGTGCGGCCGAGCCGTACAAGGACATCTACGGTGCGAGCCCGAGCAAGGAGAAGGCGGCGAAGTTCCTCGCCGACGCCGGTGTCGCGACGCCGGTCGAGCTGAACCTGCAGTACAACCCGGACCACTACGGTTCGAGCAGCTCCGAGGAATACGCGGCGCTCAAGTCGCAGCTAGAGGCCAGCGGCCTGTTCCGGGTGAACCTGCAGTCCACCGAATGGGTGAGCTACCAGCGTGAGCGCGCCCGCGACTCCTACCCGCTGTATCAATTCGGCTGGTTCCCGGACTTTCCGGACCCGGACAACTACCTGACCCCGTTCTTCGCGCCGAACAACTTCCTGCAGTCGCACTTCGAGAACCCGGGCATCACCGCCCAGCTGCTCGCGGAGACCACGACGACGGACAAGAACAAGCGGCTCGAGATCCTCAAGGGTGTGCAGACGGATCTGGCGCAGAACTTCGTGCCGATCCTTCCGCTGCTGTCCGGCAAGCAGATCGCCGTCTCCGGCAAGAACGTGCAGGGCGTTGAACAGACTCTCGACGCGTCCTTCAAGTTCCGTTACACGGTGCTGAGCAAGTGACATCCGGCGAAGCCGGGCCCGGGACGATAGCTGCTCCAGAAACGAAGCCAGCGCCGGCCCGGGCCCGGCGCTTCGGCGTGCCCCGACCAAAGAAGGGCGGCAGCGATTCTCGCCAGCTCGCCCTGCTGCGTTACCTCGGCGTGCGACTGCTGCTGATCCCGGTGACCGCGTGGATCCTGGCCACCGTCGTGTTCTTCCTGATGCGCGTGGCCGGCGATCCGATCAGTGCGGCCATGGGTGGTCGAATGACCCAGGAGCAGATCGAGATCCGCAAGGAGGCGGCCGGGCTGAACCGGCCGATCCTGTCGCAGTACTGGGACTACATCTCCGGCCTGCTGCGCGGGGATTTCGGTAAGTCGCAGGACAACCGGCAGATCAGCGACGTGATCACCACCTACGGTGCCGCGTCGGCGGAGCTGATGTTCTGGGCGCTCATCGTGGCCTTCGCGATCGGCATTCCGCTGGGCAGATACGCGGCGACGCACCGGGATTCGATCTCCGACACCGGTCTGCGGTTGTTCGCGATCCTGGCCTACGCGGCGCCGGTGTTCTTCGTCGGCCTGCTGTTGAAGCTGGTCTTCGCGGTGAAGCTGGGCTGGCTGCCGGTCGCGGGCCGGGCCAGCACGAACGTCGAGCTGCAACTGCAGCATGTCTCGCCGAAGACCAACGTCATGTTGATCGACGGATTCCTCTACGGCGACACCGATTACATCATCGATGTGCTGAAACACGCTGTCCTGCCGGCGATCGCGCTCGGGCTGCTCACCGCGGGCATCTTCCTGCGGCTGGTGCGGATCAACCTGATCCAGACGCTGCGTTCGGATTACGTGGACGCCGCGCGGGCGCGTGGCCTCTCCCGGCGGGTGGTCACCGGACGACACGCGTTCCGCAACGCGATGATTCCGATCGTCACCGTGATGGGCATGCAGATCGCCATGATGCTCGGCGGCGCGGTGCTGACCGAGACCACCTTCGAGTGGAAGGGCCTCGGCTATCAGCTGGCGCAGTATCTGTCCGCCCGGGACTTCGTGGCGGTGCAGGGCATCGTCGCGTTCATCGCGATCTTCGTCGCGTTGATGAGCTTCCTGGTGGATACCCTTGTCGCACTGATCGACCCGAGGGTGAGGTTCTGATGACCGCACCTGAATTGTTGAACGAGCCCGTGGTCACGCCGGTGGTACCGCCGGCGGGCCGGCGCGGCATCCCCGGCCTCCGGCTGTTCACGATGACCGCGGGGCTGCAACGCGCGACGCTGATCCTCGGTCTGGCGCTGGTCGTCGTGTTCGTGCTCGCGGCCATCTTCGCGCCGCTGATCGCGCCCTACGGATTCGCCCAAAGCGCCTCCGACGGTGTCGATTTCGTCCGTCAGCAGGCGCCGTCGGCGGATCACTGGTTCGGCACCTCGGTGCGCGGTGAGGACGTGTTCTCCCGGGTCATCTGGGGTGCGCGCACCGCGCTGTTCGTGATCGTGATCTCGCTGGTGCTCTCGCTGTTCATCGGCGTGCCGCTCGGCCTGCTGTCGGGTTACCTCGGCCGCTGGTTCGACCGGGTGCTGGTGCTGTTCATGGACGCGATGTACGCCTTCCCGACGCTGCTGCTGGCGATCGTGGTGTCCATCGTGGTCGCGGGTGGCCGCTCGACCAGCCTGGGCGGCGTGCTGTCCGCGGCGGTGGCGATCACCGCGGTCTTCGTGCCGCAGTACTTCCGGGTGGTGCGCAACGCGACCGTCTCGGTGAAGAACGAGCCGTACGTGGACGCCGCCCGGGTGACCGGCGCGTCCACCGCGCGAATCCTGTTCCGGCACATCTTCGCCAACGTCACCCAGTCGCTGCCGGTGATCGTCACGCTGAACGGATCGGAGGCCATCCTGACCCTGGCGGGCCTCGGCTTCCTCGGGTTCGGCATCGAGCCGACCCAGGCCGCCGAGTGGGGCTACGACCTGAACAAGGCGCTCTCCGATGTCTCCAACGGCATCTGGTGGACCGGTATCTTCCCCGGTTTCGCCATCGTGCTGGTGGTGCTCGGGATGACGCTGGTCGGCGAGAGCCTCAACGAGGTGCTCAACCCGGTGCTGCGCACCCGGCGCGCGGTCGCCGCCGCGCCGGGCGACACGATCACCGTCGCCGGCGTGGAAACCGCTGGGCCCGAGGCGGATCCGGCCAAGGACCGCACCGAGGGGAAGGAGACATCATGACCGAGCCAGCCGTGGCCACCGACCGCAGCAAACCGGCCCTGTCCATCGAATCGCTGTCGGTCACCTTCGCCACCGACGCCGGACCCGTCTACGCGGTCACCGACGTCTCCTACGAGGTGTATCCCGGCGAGGTGCTCGCCATCGTCGGCGAGTCCGGTTCGGGCAAGTCGGTGAGTTCGCGCACCGCGATGGGCCTGTTGCCGTTGACCGCGCGGGTGCGCGGTCTGGTCACGCTCGGCACCGAGGCCATCACCTCGATGAACGAGCGGCAGCTCACCGCGCTGCGCGGCGGCGCCATCTCGATGGTGTTCCAGGAGCCGGGCCTCGCGCTCGACCCGCTGTTCACCGTCGGCTTCCAGATCGGCGAGGCGCTGCGCGCGCATTCGCAAATGAGCAAGAAGGACGCCAAGGCCCGCGCGATCGAACTGCTCCGCATGGTCGGCCTGCCCGACCCGGAGCATCGGGTGGACTACTACCCGCACCAGCTCTCCGGCGGCCAGAAGCAGCGCGTGGTGATCGCCATCGCCATCGCCTGCGAGCCGAAGGTGATCATCGCCGACGAGCCGACCACGGCCCTCGACGTGACGGTGCAGGCGGAGATCCTGGAGCTGCTGCGGGATCTGCGCGACCGGATCGGCAGCGCCATCGTGCTGATCACGCACAACATGGGTGTGGTGGCCGACCTGGCCGACCGGGTCGTGGTGATGCGCAACGGCAAGGTGGTCGAGCAGGCGCCGGTGGACGAGCTGTTCGCCAGCCCGAAGGAGGAGTACACCCGGGCGCTGCTCGCGGCCGTGCCCCACCTCGGCACCGAACAACTGGCGCACGGCCCGGCCGAAGAGGTGGCCACGACCGCCGAGCCGGTGCTCGAGGTGTGCGATCTGGTCGTCGAGTTCCCCGGCTCGTTCGGGCGGCCGGTGTTCCGCGCGGTCGACGATGTCAATCTCTGCATCGGGCCCGGCGAAACCCTCGGCCTGGTCGGCGAATCCGGTTCGGGCAAGTCGACCATCGGTCGCTGTGTCGCCGCGCTGCAACGCCCGACCTCGGGCGTGGTGAAGATCCGCGGGCAGGACATCGCCGGCATGTCCGGGCGCAAGATGAAGCCGATCCGGCGGCGCTTCGGGTTCGTCTTCCAGGACCCGGCCAGCTCGCTGAACCCGCGGCTCACCGTCGGCGAGTGCGTGGCCGAGCCGCTGCTCGTGCACAAGATGGGCAGCGCGGCCGAGATCAAGGCGCGGGTGCGCAAACTGCTCGACGACGTGCAGCTGCCCGCGGGCACCGAACGCCGGTATCCGCACGAGCTGTCCGGCGGTCAGCGCCAGCGCGCGAGCCTGGCCAGGGCCCTGGTCCTGGACCCGGATCTGCTGGTCGCCGACGAGCCGACCAGCGCGCTCGACGTCTCGGTGCAGGCCGCGGTGCTGGAGTTGTTCGGGCAGCTGCAGCGCGAATGCGGCTGGGCCTGCCTGTTCATCAGCCACGATCTCGCGGTGGTGGACCAGCTGGCCGACCGGATCGTGGTGTTGCGCAACGGCGCGGTGGTCGAGCAGGGTGACCGAGATCGCATTCTGCGGGCGCCGACCGAGGAGTACACCCAGCGCCTGGTGGCCGCGGTGCCGGTACCCGATCCGGTGGAGCAGCGCAGACGCCGGGCGGAGACCGCGGCATTGTTCGCGACGCAGGTCGGATGACGCGACAAGTGATTTCGTGAGCGCAGGGGTAACTCGTCGGGTCCGCCCGGAACCCGGCGAGTTACCCAACCGGCAACCCGGTTGTCAAGTCCCGCGGCACTGCACGGCCCGAAAAAGGCGCGCAGAGGCGGGAAGGCGTCAATACCGGTGCAGGAGCGTTATCGGTCTCCGGTAGCGTGAGCAGGCATCTATCCGCCGATTCGGTTTGGAGCTTTCCCCGAAAATGACTGAACAGACCCCCAGTGGTGGTGCCTCTTACGCCGCGGCAGGCGTGGACATCGAGGCAGGTGACCGCGCAGTCGAGTTGTTCGGGCCATTGGCGAAGAAGGCGAGCCGACCCGAGGTCCAGGGCGGCCTCGGCGGATTCGCCGGACTGTTCGCGCTGAAGGGCGGATACCGCGAACCACTACTCGCCGCGTCCACCGACGGGGTCGGCACCAAGATCGCGGTGGCGCAGGCGATGGACAAGCACGACACCGTCGGCCTGGACCTGGTCGCGATGGTCGTCGACGACCTCGTCGTGTGCGGCGCCGAGCCGCTGTTCCTGCAGGACTACATCGCCATCGGCAAGGTCGTCCCGGAGAAGGTCGCCGAGCTGGTCTCCGGCATCGCCGAGGGCTGCGTCCGGGCCGGCTGCGCGCTGCTGGGCGGCGAGACCGCCGAGCACCCCGGCCTGATGGACCCGGACGACTACGACCTGTCCGCGACCGGCGTCGGCGTGGTCGAGGCCGACGCGGTGCTCGGCCCGGACCGGGTGCGTCCCGGTGACGTGGTCATCGCGATGGGCTCGTCCGGCCTGCACTCCAACGGCTACAGCCTGGCCCGCAAGGTACTGCTGGACATCGACCGGATGTCGCTCACCGGGCACGTCGAGGAGTTCGGCCGCACGCTCGGCGAGGAACTGCTGGAGCCGACCCGGATCTACGCCAAGGACTGCCTCGCGCTGATCGCCGAGACCGACGTGCGCACCTTCGCCCACGTCACCGGCGGCGGACTGGCCGCCAACCTGGCCAGGGTGCTGCCCGCGGGCATGGTCGCCGAGCTGGATCGCGGCACCTGGAACCCGGCGCCGGTGTTCAAGATGATCGCCCAGCGCGGCCGGGTCGAGCGGGTCGAGATGGAGAAGACGTTCAACATGGGCGTCGGCATGGTCGCCATCGTCGCGCCCGAGGACGTGGACCGGGCGCTGGCCGTGCTGACCGCGCGGCACATCGAGTGCTGGACCCTGGGCACCGTGAAGAAGGCCAAGGATTCCGACGCCCTGCGTGCCGTCCTGGTGGGCGAACACCCGCGGTTCTGAGACCCGTACCCGAACACACACCAGCGTCCCGCATCGCTCAGATGCGGGACGCTGGTGTGTTCTAAGCCTTTTCGGCGTTATCCGTCAACGCGCGGCAACGGCAGAAAGAGGAGGCACGTTGACCTCCCCTTTCGAACGTTACTTCGAGTCAGCGGCGCCAGTCGTCGTAGTCGTCCTCTTCGAATTGAGATGAGGACTTGTCCGCGTCGTGCTCATCGGACAGCACACCACTCCGTTGGGAGTGGGGGCTTCCCGAAAGCTCGCGCTGAAGGCTCGCGAAATCGCTCGGCGGGCTGCTGTACTTCAGCTCGCGTGCGACCTTGGTCTGCTTTGCCTTAGCCCGGCCACGGCCCATGGCTGACCCCCTCGCGTCACTGCGGGGCGGCCTGGGGTTTGGTTGGCGGCCCCGTTCGAATTAATACTCTTCCTGACAGACACTTTAGCGTGTGTCCGGCCGTCCCGCTTCCAGGAGTGGGTGAAGAACCTCCGAAGTGGTTCTGTTTGCCCGGTTGTCGCCCTCGGCCGGCCCGGCTAGAGCACCCCCGGGATCGCCCGGATCACGCCGACCCTGGCTCCGCCGCCGAGCACCGCGGGGGCCGCCAGCTCGGTGTGCGCGTCGGTCCAGTCGACGCCGATCCGCTGCAAAATTGCCAGCGTCAGGGGGATTCGGGCTCGGTCGCTACCGTCCTCGATCTTGTACGCGAAGGCCGTTCCGTCGGGCAGCGCACCGGCGTGCACCCCGTCCGCGCCGATCTTGCAGACCAGTCCGGGGGTGGCTTGCATGGTCAGCAGATCGGGTGCGTTGGTGCCCGAAATCACTCGCGGATGGGCGCGGATGGCGTCCGCGACGCGCCGCTCCGGCGCGTCGGCAGCGGCGGTCGCCATGGTGGCGAACACCCGGGCCAGGTTGACCAGCGACACCGGAATGATCGGCAGGCCACAGCCGTCGATGCCGAGATCGGTCTCCGGCTCGCCGGTGAGATCGGCGATGGTGGCGATGACCGCCTGCTGCAGCGGATGCGACTCGTCGAGGTAGCCCTCGGTCGGCCAGTCGTTGATCTTGCAGGTCGCCAGCATCGCGGCGTGCTTGCCCGAACAGTTCATGTAGATCCGGCGCGGTTCGTGCGAACCCGAGAGCACGGCCGCGCGCGCCTTCTCGTCGACCGGCAGATCGGGCGGGCATTCGAGGGACTTCTCGTCGAAGCCGAAGCGGTCGAGCAGCCTGCGCACCAGCGCGACGTGATCGGGCTCGCCGTAGTGCGAGGCGGTGGCGATGGCCAGCTCGGCGTCGTCGATCGGGTCGAACCCGTTTCGCAGCAGGGTGATCGCCTGCATGGGCTTGTTGGTCGAGCGGGGGAAGATCGGCAGGTGCACCTCGCCGAGGGCGAGCGTCGGCTCGCCCGCCGGATCGAGGATGACGGCCGAGCCGCGGTGCACGCACTCGCGGAAGCCGGAGCGGACTACTTCGACCAGTTCCACACTCACAGTTGCGCTCCCGTGTCGAGTTCGGTGCCACGTTGCGTGGCCGGTTGGGCGGATTCCTGGGCGCGTCGTTGCGCCGCGCGGTCGGCGTTCGCGTGCCTGCGGGCGTGCCGTTCGACCTGCTTGCGCACATCGTCGGAGATGGTCGGCTCGGCGGCGAGCAGGATGGCGAGCAGATCGGGGTCGTCGCCGGTGAACAGATCACGGACGGTGATGCCGTGGTCCGGGACGTGCACCACGGACACCCGGTCGCCCGCGCCGATCGTGCCCTCGGTGAGCACGCGCAGGTAGGCGCCGGTGTCGGCCTGCACGGTGAATCGCTTGACCCACTGGGCTTCTCCGCTCCAGTGCTGGAAGGTGGCGCACGGCACCCGCGGCGCGCTCACCTCGAGCAGCGTGTCGCCGATGGCCCAGCGCGCGCCGAGCACCGCGTCGCTCACCCCGAGGCCGGCGATGCGCAGGTTCTCGCCGAACCAGCCTGCGGGCAGCTCCCGGTCGAGCGCGCTGCCCCAGCGCCGGGCATCCTCGTCGGCATAGGCGTAGACGGCCTGGTGCACGCCGCCGTGGTCCTCGGTATTGCACACGTGATCTCCGTCGAGGCCGAGCGCGCGCACCGGTACCCGGCCCGGCATCGGGCGCTTGTCGATCGCGGACCGGCCGACCCGGCCCGGCACCTCGAGCTCGGCGTGCACCACGCAGACGGCCAGGACCTCGCCGGAATCAGTGGTTCGCATCGGCCGGACTCCTCTCGGCGGGGCGTCGGGCCGGGGCCCGCAGTTCGGCGGACCGGCATGGTTCAGCGCGACAGGCGGAGCCTGCGCCCCTTCGGTTTTCGGCGGTCATGGTCGGGTCAGCGTCCGCGGAGCCGATCGACGGCGAGCCTGCCCGCCTGCGGTGAGTCGTCCGACGGCACCGAGTCCGGGTCGATGGCCGCGGCGGTGGGGCCGGCGGTCAGCGCGGTGTCCGCGGGGACGGTGCGTTTGATCAGCGCGAGCGCGATCGGGCCGAGTTCGTAGTGGTCGATGACGGTGCCGAGGCGGCCGATCGCGCGGCCGCCCGCGGTGACGTCGGTGCCGGTCTCCGGGCGCTCGTCGGCCGAGCCGTCCAGGTGCAGCAGCACCAAGTGCCGCGGCGGCTTGCCGAGGTTGTGCACCCTGGCCACGGTCTCCTGGCCGCGGTAGCAGCCCTTGTTCAGGTGCACGGCGCCGAATTCGGCGGGTCCGCCGATCCAGCGGGCCTCGTGCGGAATGGTGCGCTCGTCGGTGTCGAGTCCGATCCGCGGGCGCACGGCGGCGACGCGCAGCGCCTCGAAGGCCCACATGCCCGCGGGTTCGGCGCCGGCCTCGGTCAGCCGGGTCCAGAACTCGGCGAGCCGATCGCGGGGGATGACCAGATCGAACGAGTCGGCGGTCGGCCACGGCATCCGGCGCACGAACCCGCCGTCCGGCAGCGCGACCGCCTCGTAGGTGCCGGGCACGGTCGCGACGCCGAGCGCGGCGAGCACGTCCGCCGCCTGCGGCCCGAGCAGGCTCAGTACCGCGTAATCCGCCTCGGCGGGCTGGGCGTCGGCCCAGAAGACCATCTTCTTCAGGAAGTCCAGCAGCGCGCGGCCGCGGTCGCCCTCGGTGTCGATCCAGACCGTGCTGTCCAGCTCGGTGAGGACGAAGTGGTTCAGCACCCGGCCGTTCAGATCGAGGTCGAGGTTCTCCGCCGACTGCCCGTCGCCGAGGGCGGCGATGTGCTGGCTGGAGATGGTGTGCAGCCAGGTCAGCCGCTCGGCGCCGGTGATCCGGAGGACGAAACGATGCGACCGATCGATGATCGCCGCGCGCTGCACCGCGGCCCGCTGTTCGCCGAGCGGATCACCGTAGTGCCAGGCGACGGCGGCATCGGGCGAACCCGGCGCTCCCGCGACGGCTCCCGAAACAGCGAGGATAGGGCTGGGCGCAACGACCACGGACACGTTTCCACTGTAGGCGGGGTCGCGCTCGGGTGCCCGAACCGGGGCGGCGGGGAGACGGTTACGCGGTCGTCCGCGCGGCTTGCGCGTGAACCTCGGGCGGCGGCTGGTAAAAGATGCCGCGAAGTCTTCCGTGACCTAGGCGAGACATTGCCGAACCGCCTAGTCTCGACGCATGGTAGATCGGGTTCTTGTCTCACTCGACGGCGCGGTCCGGGACGCGGACGCGCCGTTGTTGTATGCGGACGATATCGGCGTATTGCGTGGCGACGGTATTTTCGAAACGGTGCTGGTGCGCGCGGGCAACGCGTGCGCGATCGAATTTCATCTAGGCAGGCTGCGTCGCTCGGCGCAGGCGCTGGATCTGCCCGAGCCGGAACTCGGCCGGTGGCGCGAGGCGGTCGAGCGGGCGGCCAAGGAGTGGGGAACCGACCGCGAGGGCGTGATGCGACTGGTGCTCACCCGCGGCCGCGACAGCGAGCTATCCGGGGTGGCGGAGAAGGTGACGTCCGGCGATCTCGCCGCCGCCGTTCCGGTGCCCACCGCGTACGTGCTCGTGCTGCCGGTGCCGGACCGGGTGCAGAAGGCGCGCGCCGAGGGCGTCTCGGTGGTCACGCTGTCCAGGGGCATCTCGATCGACCTGGCGCAGGCCGCGCCGTGGCAGTTGCTCGGCGCGAAGACCCTGTCCTATGCGTCCAACATGGCGGCGCTGCGATTCGCCGCGCGGATGGGCGCCGACGATGTGATCTTCACCAGCACGGAGAACCGCGTGCTGGAAGGCCCGCGCTCGTCGGTGGTGATCGCCAGGGACAAGCAGCTGATCACCCCGCCCGCGAAAAACGGTGTGCTGCCCGGTGTCACGCAGCGCGCGCTGTTCGCCGAGGCGGAGAAGGCCGGGTGGGAGTGCGTCTACAAGTCGCTGTTCACCGCCGATCTGCTCACCTGTGACAGCGTGTGGATGATGTCGAGCATCTCGCTCGCGGCACGGGTGAATTCGCTGGACGGGCTGCGGATGTCGGCCCCGGACAACGCACAGGAGATCACCGATCTGGTCGATCGGGGGATCGAGCGAGCGGGCGCCATCGGCGATTGGTGAGACTCCCGACGGCGACCGGTGACTGCCCGCACCGGCGCTGACGGGGTCTCCGCCCGGCGTGACGTGCGTCCTACTTGCGCGGTGCCGACGCGCAAAACCGCTGATTGGGGCCGAACGGCCCGGAGTGTCGTGGCCTAGGACTCATTGTTCTCGACCGCCTCCGACGTAGGATTACTACGTCATGTCGTAGACGACGAGGAGGTCGTGGCCGATGAGTGAGCGCAGTGAGGCGCAGTCATGAACGCCCTGGACATCTCGCGATGGCAGTTCGGCATCACGACGGTCTACCACTTCCTGCTGGTGCCGCTGACGATCGGACTCGCGCCCCTCGTCGCCGCCATGCAGACCGCGTGGGTCATCACCGGCAAGGATCACTGGCTGCGGCTGACCAAGTTCTTCGGCAAGCTGTTCCTGATCAACTTCGCGCTCGGGGTCGCCACCGGCATCGTGCAGGAATTCCAGTTCGGGATGAACTGGAGCGAGTACTCCCGGTTCGTCGGTGACGTGTTCGGCGCGCCGCTCGCGCTGGAGGGCCTGGTCGCCTTCTTCATGGAGTCGACCTTCCTCGGGTTGTGGATCTTCGGCTGGACGCGGCTGCCGAAACTCGCGCATCTGGCCGCGATCTGGATGGTCGCCATCGGCGTGAACGCCTCGGCGTACTTCATCGTCGCGGCGAACTCGTTCATGCAGCATCCGGTCGGGGCGCGGTTCAACCCGGAGACCGGGCGGGCCGAGCTCGACAGCATCGTCGCGGTGCTCACGAACAACACACTGCTGGCGGCCTTTCCACACGTCGTCGCCGGATCCTTCGTCACGGCAGGAACTTTCGTGGCCGGCATCGCCGGCTGGTGGATGGTGCGCAAGGCGCGCAGCGGCGATGCCGCGCAGCTGACCGAGGCGCGCACCATGTGGCGGCCCGCGGCGCTGGTCGGCATCTGGGTGATGCTGATCTCGCTGGTCGGCCTGTTCTTCACCGGTGACACCCAGGGCAAGCTGATGTTCGAGCAGCAGCCGATGAAGATGGCCTCGGCGGAATCGTTGTGCCACACCGAAACCGACCCTGACTTCTCCATTCTCACCGTCGGCACGCACAACAACTGCGACAGCGTCACACACGTGCTCGAGGTGCCGGTCGTGCTGCCGTACCTGGCCAAGGGCGAGTTCAGCAACGTCACCCTGCCCGGCGTGGTCGACCTGCAGAAGGAATACAACGAGAAGTACGGCGTCGGCGACTACCGGCCGAACCTGTTCGTCACCTACTGGTCGTTCCGCGCGATGATCGGCCTGGCCGCAGGCTCGGCCCTGCTCGCGCTGGCCGGGCTGTGGCTGACCAGGCGCGGCCGGGTGCCGACCGAGCGCTGGTTCTCCTGGCTCAGCCTGCTGATGATCCCGACGCCGTTCCTGGCCAACAGCGCGGGCTGGGTGTTCACCGAAATGGGCCGTCAGCCCTGGGTTGTCGCGCCGAATCCGACCGGTGACCTGAGCCTGCGGCTGATGGTGCAGCAGGGCGTGTCGAACCACTCGGCCGGGGTGGTGCTGTTCTCGCTGATCGTCTTCACGCTGCTGTACGGCGGATTGGCGGTCGTCTGGTTCTACCTGATGCGGCGCTACGTGATTCACGGACCGGACCCGGCCCCGGCGCCCGCCGGCGGGCCGGGCGATACCGGTGATCCGGGCCGGCATCGCGCCGAAGAGCCTGCCGTCGAACAACTTTCGTTCGCATACTAGGAGCCGGCGATGAGTCTGCAAGAGTTCTGGTTCGTGCTGATCGGAGTGCTGTTCACCGGGTACTTCGTGCTGGAGGGCTTCGACTTCGGGGTCGGTATGCTGATGCCGATCCTCGGCCGGGGCTCCGACACGCGAAGGCGGGTGGTGCTCAACACCATCGGGCCGGTGTGGGATGGCAACGAGGTCTGGGTGATCACCGCGGGCGGCGCCATGTTCGCGGCCTTCCCGGAGTGGTACGCCAGCATGTTCTCCGGGTTCTATCTGGCCCTGCTGTTGCTGCTGGTCGCGCTGATCCTGCGGATCTGCGCGATCGAATACCGCGGCAAGATCAACGACCCGCGCTGGCGGGCGCGCTGCGACCTCGGCATCGGCATCGGTTCCTGGATACCGGCGCTCGCGTGGGGCTGGGTGTTCGCCAACATCGTGCGCGGGGTGCCGCTGAACGAGAAGAAGCAGTTCGCCGGGTCGGTGTGGGACCTGCTCGGGCCGTACGCCCTGCTCGGCGGATTGACCACGGGACTGCTGTTCGCCCTGCACGGCGCGGTGTTCCTCGGGCTGAAGACCGGCGGCGAGGTGCGCGACGACGCGCAGCGCACGGCCAAGCTGCTGCTGGTGCCGACGGCGGTGGTCGTCGGCGGGTTCGGCCTCTGGACGCAGCTGGCCTACGGCACCGGGTGGACCTGGATTCCGTTGGCGCTCGCGGTGATCGGGCTGGTGGCCGCCGCGGCCGCGGTGTTCGCCGATCGCGACGGATGGGCGTTCCTCGGCACCACCGTCGTGGTGGCGGCGGCGACCACGCTGCTGTTCGGGTCGCTGTTCCCGAATGTGCTGCCCTCCACCATCGATTCGGCGTTCGACCTGACCATCCACAACGCGTCGTCGACGCCGTACACGCTGAAGGTGATGAGCTGGGCGGCGGTGCTGGTCACCCCGGTCGTGCTGGTCTACCAGGGCTGGACGTACTGGGTGTTCCGCAAGCGGATCACCGTCGATCAGATTCCCGCACCGGTCGGCTTGCCGCTCGGCTCCGCGAAGGAGTGAGTCATGGCCCGCCCACCCATCGATCCGCGCCTGTGGCGGTACGCCCGCTCGGCCCGCCGTTACCTGGCGCTGAGTGTCGCACTGTCCGTGGTGATCACGGGATCGATCGTGGTCGCGGCGGTCATGCTGGCCCGGACGCTGGCCGGGGTCGTCACCGATCCCGGCCGGCGCACGCCGGCCGCCTGGGCGACCGAGCTGCTGGTGCTCGCGCTCGCCGTCGCCTGCCGGGTGCTCGCCACCTGGGTGCAATCGCGGTTGGCGCACCGCGCCGGAGCGGACGTGGTGGCGGAGCTGGAGACCGCCGTGCTCACCGCGGGGGCGCGGTTGTCGCCGCGGGAACTCGAAAGCCGCAGAACCGAACTCGCGGTTGTGGTGGGTACCGGATTGTCGGGGCTGCGCGGATATCTGATCGGCTACGTTCCCGCACTGCTGCTTGCGGTGCTGGTCCCGCCGATCGTGTTGGCGGTCATCGCGATTCATGACCCGGTGTCCGGGCTGATCGTGGTGATCACGCTGCCGTTGATTCCGGTCTTCATGATCCTGATCGGCCTGCTGACGCAGGGGAAGGCCGAGGCGACGCTCGCGGCCACGACCCGGCTCTCGGATCAACTGCTCGATCTGTTCGCCGGCATGCCGACGCTGCGGGCGCTCGGGCGTGAGCGCGGCGCGTCCGGGAGTCCCGCCGCGGGCGTGGCTGATTCGCCTGCGGCGCGGCCCGGCACGATGGCCGGTCGGGTGCGTGAGCTCGGCGACGGGTTGCGGCAGCGGACGATGCGGGCGCTGCGCATCGCGTTCCTGTCCTCGATGGTGCTGGAACTGCTCGCGACGTTGAGCGTGGCGCTGGTCGCGGTGTCCATCGGCCTGCGGCTGGTGTTCGGTGAGATGAGCCTGTACGCAGGCCTGGTTGCCCTCGTGCTGGCTCCCGAGGTGTATCTGCCACTGCGGATGGTGGGTGAGCGGTTCCATGCCGCACAGGACGGAATGGCGGCCGCGGACAAGGCCTTCGCCGTACTCGAGACCGAGTCGGGAGCAGCTGAATCCGGCGCGACCTCAGTTGTCGCCGACTCGTGGGATTTCGCCGGCGTCGTTCGACTGCACGAACTGTCCGTCGCGGCGCGGAACGGGTTCGCGCCCCACGGGTTGTCGGCGGAGCTGCGACCCGGTGCGGTGACCGTGCTCGCCGGACCGAACGGCAGCGGGAAATCGACGGCGGTACAGGCGATCCTGGGTCTGATCGCGCCGGACCACGGCTCGGTGACCGTGGACGGCGTGGACGTGCGCGAGCTGGATCAGGACCAATGGTGGGCACACGTCGCGTGGCTGCCGCAGCGCCCGGTGCTGGTGCCCGGCACCTTGCGCGAAAACCTGGAGCTGTTCGGCGCGCGGGCCGGGTCACCGGTCGCGCACGGACCCGCCCGGGTCGTCGATGATCTCGAAGCCGCCTGTGCGGCAACCGGATTCGATACGGTCCTGGACGAACTGCCCGAGCGCTGGGACACCGTTGTCGGCCCCGGCGGCGTCGGCCTCTCCCTGGGCCAGCGCCAGCGCCTCGCACTCACCAGGGTCCTCGCCGCCGACCGCCCGATCCTGCTCCTCGACGAGCCCACCGCCCACCTCGATGCCGACAGCGAAGCCGCGGTCCTCGCGGCCCTGCGCCAACGCGCCCGCGACGGCGCCACCGTCATCGTGATCGGCCACCGCCCAACGGTTCTCGCCGCGGGCGACCACGTTGTCCCGGTGCGCGCCGCAGCGGCCGAGCCGGTCGAAGTGACGATCTGATGGGCAGCAGGCTCTGGTCGCGGGCGATCCCGGGGGATGAGAGTGTCGGCGGCGGAGGGGCGTTGACCGCGGCGATGGACGGGGGTGCGTCGGTGCGCGACGATGTGCGGCGGATGTGGGCGTTGCTCGAGCTGTCCCGGTGGCGGGTGATGGTGGCGATCGGGTGGGGCGTGCTTGCGCTCGGGAGCGGGCTCGGGCTGGCCGCGCTCGCGGCGTGGTTGATCGCTCGGGCGTGGCAGATGCCGCCGGTGCTGGACCTGAGCATCGCGGTGGTGACCGTGCGGGCGCTGGGGATTTCGCGCGGGCTGGCCCGGTATCTGGAACGGCTTGCCACGCATGACGTCGCGTTGCGCGCGATGGCGACGGCGCGCACCACGGTCTACCGGAGGCTGGCCGGATCGGACCTCTGGTTGCGCAGGCCGGCCGGTTCGCGGTCGCCGGTCGACGGCGCGGGGCGCGCCGGGCCGGTGCGGCGCGGCGACCTGCTCGTCCGGATCGGCAGCGACATAGACGATCTCGGCGCCGTGGTGGTTCGAGTCTTCGTTCCGGTCGCGGTCGCCGCCGTGCTGTCCGCGGTGGTGATCGGTGTGCTCGCCACGATTTCGGTGGCGGCGGCCGCGATTCTGGCTGGGGCACTGGCGCTTTCCGGGATGGTCGCGCCCTGGCTGTCGGCGCAGGCGGCGCGCGAGGCGGAACGTGCCGTGCGCGCGGATCGGGCGGAGTTCACCGCGCAGGCCCTGACGGTGCTGGATCACGCGGCGGAATTGCGCGTCGCCGGTCGGCTGGACTCGGCCCTCGACACCGCCGCCGCGGCCGCGCGCCGCGCGGTCGCGGCGGAGGACCGGGCTGCCGCCCGCAGCGCGTGGTCGGCGGCGGCTACCCCGCTCGCGATCGGCGCGAGCGTGCTGGGCGCCCTGCTGATCGGCATCACCCGCTACGGCCCGTCCGGCGGCGCGCCGGGCGCGATGACCCCGATGGCGCTCACCGTGCTCGTCCTGCTGCCGCTCTCGGCCTTCGAAGCCGTCGGTCCACTGCCCGCCGCGGCCCAGTCGCTGACCACGGCCCGCGCGGCCCTGCATCGGCTGATCCGGCTAGACGGCGACGCGCGGCCGGACGATGCCGGCGAGCACGCCGCCACCGCATTCGAACACCCTCTGTCCCAACAGCTTCCCGAGATCCCGGCGGGCCGCCGGATCGCTGTCGTCGGACCGAGCGGTGCCGGAAAGACCACGCTGCTCATGACCTGGGCCGGCCTGTTCGGCACCCCCCGCACCGGCGTGACGTTCTTCGCCGAAGACGCCCACCTGTTCGGCACCTCGGTACTGGAGAACCTGCGCGTCCCGCGCGGCGACGTCACCGAGGAGGAAGCCGAAACCGCCTTGCGCACAGTAGGTCTCGGCGACTGGCTGAACTCGCTGCCGAAGGGCGTGCACACCGATCTGATCGGCGGCGCGGCCGCCGTCTCCGGTGGTCAGCGCCGCCGCATCCTGCTGGCCCGAGCGCTGGTGTCCCCGGCGCAGGTCTTGCTGCTCGACGAACCCACCGAGCACCTCGAGGCCGAGGCGGGCGCCGACCTGTTGCGCGCCTTGCTCGATGCGGGCAGCGGACTGGTCGCCCCCGATCGGACTGTGGTCGTCGTCACACATCAGCTGCCGCCGGGCAACCGGGCCGACGTGATCGTCCGGGTGGAAGCATCGGACCAGGTCACGGCCGATTTCGTCACCGGGGGAGTCCCCACTTCAGCCCACCGAGAAATTCCGTTGCCGACCCGCTGAGTCGTGGCTAGATTCGTTGGTACACAAGGAAGGAGGTGGTTCGAAGAATGTATGTTCAAAGGACTCGTGAGGTGGCTGCGCGCTAGCGCCACCGCTGCAGGTGATTCGCCGCGCGAGCGTTAGCGAATTCCACGCAGTCACCCGGCCCCCGAGCCCCCGTTTGAGTCCGAACGGGACCCGTACGTCTAACCCACGTACCGGTAAGGCTCGGGGGTCGTTCTTGTCCGCCCCTCCGAGTATTCAGGCCAGACTCGTGTGCCGCGATAGCGCCGTTGGCGACCGGCGGTGACTCGGTCGCGGAGTTAGCCGGTACCCGATGAGTTACCCATGTTCTCGCGAGATCAGTGGGCGAATAGGGCGGCTAGCCGATGTAGCGCTGGAGCCGCGCGGAGAGGCGGGGCTCGAGTGGGCCGTCGGCTACTACACGCTCTTCCACGTAAGCCAGATCGCCGCCCTCGACGATGCCGTAGAGGCGCTTGGCGCCGCCGACGACGATGCCGGACTGGCTGCGGATGACCACATCGGTGGCGAGCTCCCAGGACGACTGGGTGAGCGCCTGGCCGTAGAACAGTTCGACGATGCCGGTGCTGTGCGTGAGCAGCAGCTCGATCACCTCGTCGTTGCCGTCGATGCCGACCCGCCAGAAACCGCTCTCGCGCAGATCCGGGCCGGAGTAGTTGCCCTCGGTGTCGAGGACCCAGGAGCGTGACTCCCAGGACAGGTAGTCGCCGCCGTCGTGCGCCACCACGATCTGCTGACCGAACCGGTAGTCGCCCCGCTCGGGGCTGTTGCCCTCGCCCTCGCCGCGCCAGACGCCGACCATGGGCAGCAGCGCGAGCATGGAGGAACTCAGGTCCGGTCCGAGCCGCAGGTTCGCGGTGTCCTCGGGCAGCGGCAGGTCCGGCAGCACCGGAATGTTGCGGGCGCCGGTCGACTTCGCCCGCTCTACGGCCTCGGACACGGCCTGATCGCCGCTTCGGCGCGGAGCCGAATCGGCGGAGCCGTTGCCGTTCAGTTGTTCACTCGCTTGCTCGGCCGGATTAGAACCCTCGCTCGCGAGATCACTCATGATTCGGTGAACAGCCGGTAGAAGACGTACAGGCCGAACCAGCCGATGAGGATGGCGACGGCCACCAGCAGAATCTCGAAGAAGAGGACCACATTTGGAGTCTAACGACAACCACCGCCGGATACGCAGACGACCCCGGTGCTTCCCGTCATAGTGGGGGAAGCCCGGGGCCGTCAGCTGCGGTAGGTCTGCTTACTTGGCGACCGCGACGTCGACCGGGTGGATGCCCGCGCCTTCCGGGCGAACCTCCGCCGAGCCGTTGCCGGCCGAGGAGAGCGCCCGCAACGTCCACGCGCCCGGCGCGGCGAAGAAGCGGAAGTCACCGGTGCCGGAGGCGACGACCTCGGCGGTGAAGTCACCGTTGCCGTCGAGCAGGCGCACGAACGCGCCGCCGACCGGCTGACCGTCGGTGCTCAGGACGCGGCCGGTGATGACCGTCTCCTTCTCCACATCGACGCCGGCGGGAATGGCCTGACCCTGGGTAGGTGCTGCGCACATGGTGTTTACGCTCCCAACTCGATCGGTGCACCGACGAGGGAGCCGTATTCGGTCCAGCTCCCGTCGTAGTTCTTGACATTGCTGTGGCCGAGCAGCTCCTGCAGCACGAACCAGGTGTGCGAGGAACGCTCGCCGATGCGGCAGTAGGCGATGGTCTCCTTCTCGCCGTCCAGGCCCGCCTCCTGGTAGATCTCGGCGAGCTCGGCGTCGGACTTGAAGGTGCCGTCCTCGTTCGCGGCCTTGCTCCACGGCACGTTGATCGCGGTGGGGATGTGGCCGGGACGCTGGCTCTGCTCCTGCGGCAGGTGCGCGGGCGCCAGGATCTTGCCGGAGAACTCGTCGGGCGAACGGACGTCGACCAGGTTCTTGGTGCCGATGGCGGCGATGACCTCGTCGCGGAACGCGCGGATGGTCACGTCGGGGGCGGCGGCCTTGTACTGGGTGGCCGGGCGGTTGACGCCGTCGGTGGACAGCGGGCGGCCGTCGAGCTCCCACTTCTTGCGGCCACCGTCGAGCAGCTTGACGTTGTTGTGGCCGTACAGCTTGAAGTACCAGTAGGCGTACGCGGCGAACCAGTTGTTGTTGCCGCCGTACAGGATTACCTCGTCGTCGTTCGAGATGCCGCGCGCGGAGAGCAGGTCGGAGAACTGCTCCTGGTTCACGAAGTCCCGACGAACTTGATCCTGCAGGTCCTTCTTCCAGTCGAGCCGGACGGCACCTTCGATGTGGCCACCGTCATAGGCGGAGGTGTCCTCGTCGACCTCGACGAAGACGATGCCGGGGGCGTTGAGGTTCTCTTCGGCCCAGTCCACGGAGACCAGGACATCGGAGCGAGCCATGTTGTTCCTTTCAGAGATGACTTGCGGATCAGTTCGGTGCCGGGGACCCGGCGGTGTGAACGTCAGGCCCGGAGGCGGTAGCTTGCGTCACCACGGAGGGCCCGTGAACACCGCCAGAGGGAGCAGCAGTCCGGCGGAAACGGGCTACCAGGGGATAGATCTGGCAACCCAGGCAGATCCCGAACGCCGCGTTCAGGAACGCGGCGAACAGGGCAAAGCCGGCGAAGACCGCGCCGACAACTGTGGAGCCGAGCGCGAAGCCCAGCAGGCTGACCGTCGCGAAGACCAGGCCGAGCAGCTGAGCGAACTTCAGCGGCGGCACGGGCTCGGTCTCGGTGGTCGGGGCCACCCGCGGCGCGACGAACTTCGCGTAGAGCCGGCCGTACGGATGCCTGCGCGGCCCGTAGGCGGCGCCGATGGCGAACACGACGGCTTGGATGGCGATGAGCACCGCGGCGGCGATGGGGGAGAAGACGGCGGCGATCAGCACCAGGACGAGGACGGCGGTGGTGACCCACGCGGCGAAGCGGGGTCCGCGAACATCTACCTGCCCGTTGGCAATTGGCTGATTCTGCGAAGTTTTACCGATTTCGGTGGACATTGTGCGTACTCCTGCGCTGGATGCGACTGATGGCTGGAAAATTGCCAGTTCGCCGGGGGATCATCGAGATCACTCGCACGGCGGACAGAGGTCGGCGTCAGGAAATCTGGAAAAGCCGACCGCTCAGCGGCACAGGCAGCAACAACCACCGAGGCGGCACAGATCAACTGTGCGGCGTCGGGTGAGCATCAGCTCGTGGTTGTAAAGCACGAAAGCAGTTTACCTAATCGGGCGGGAGAAAAGGACCCCGGGTTGATCACAGCCGCCCGGGAATCCTGTCAAGGCGGCTAAGCGGCGACGGTCAGCGGCTCCAGCGCGGACCGCAGATCGGTCACCTTCGGCACGCCGGAGATCCGAAAGCGTTCGCGGCCTTCACTATCGAAGACGAACGTGGTCGGCAGCGAGAGCACGTTCAGTTCTTTGGCCAGCACCGGCTCCGCGTCGATGTCCACCTCGATGTCCAGCGGCGGCTGCGCGGACTCGGCCAGCTGTCCGGTGACGTCGGCGACGACGCGGCGCACCGCGGCACAGGGTCCGCACCAGTCGGCGGAGAAGTGCAGCACCGCGGGCACCGATCCGGTCACGCCGACGGCGGCGAGCAGATCGGCCCGCGCCGAGCGGGTTTCGCCGTCATCGGCCACGCGGACCCGGCCGTCGCGGCGGCGCAGGACGACACCCACCGCCAGCGCGGCGAGCAACATCACTGCCAAGATTGTGATTTCGATCATGGTCGCTGCAATCGGTCGAGGTCGATCGTCACGTTCACGCCCTTGCCCTCCACTACGATCCACCCGCCTTGCGCGCTCACCTTGGTGGGATGGACACCGAACGGCAATTCCTTGATGTCGATAGTACGGGTGAAGCGCGCGAGCACCGCCGAGCGAGTGGCCGCCGGGATGGCCTCCTCCGGGATGGTCTTGTCGTTGCCCGCCTGCGGGCAGAAGCCGGTCGCGACGACTTTTACCTGGTCGCCGTCGAGGGACAGGTCGGCCTGGACGAAGACCTTGTCGGTGCCGTACTGGAGACCGGCCAATTCCGGCAGGCTGCCGAACAGGCACAGCGGCTCGTCGTCGGCCGCGGTCATGCCCGACCCGCCGGATCCGCCCGTGCCGTCGGACTTGTCCCGCTGCGGCGGGCCCTTCACCTGCAGGTCGGGGATGGTGAACAGGCGGCCGAGCTCGGTCGGCCCGATGCGCAGCGAGCTGTCGACCTGCTCCGCGGGCACGTCCTTCAGGCTGCCGTCGACCAGATCGTGCAGCGGGATCCGCACCCCGGTCAGATTCGCCTCGAATTCGTATTCCCCCGGCGTATGCGGAAGATTGCCGCTCGCCCTGATCCAGACATCGTCATAGCGACCGCCGGACGCCTGCATGAGGAAGGAAACACCGCGGATCGCGACCGCGGGATCGGCGGGCAGATCGGTGCCCTGGCGTAGTGCGCGCGAGACCCGGTATTCCGAATAGGCGGCGACGCTGAAATCAATGACCACTGCCAGTCCCGCGAGAATCAGCAGCCCGATGATGAGCTTGCGCATTGCTGAACCTTATAGAGCGGTTGCGGGCACCGTCGCATCGGGAAGCGGGCGCGACAGTGCATTTCTGGTATCAGACATATCACTCGGCATGACTCGGCGACCCGGATGGCGAGGTCATCGGGGTCGACGCGCTAATCTTGCATCCGAATTACCTGTGATCAGCGACGTGGCCCCCGGCAGTGCGGCTGTTGTCCAACGGAGCTACGAGATGGGAGGAGAGCTTGTGGAGCTACTCCTGCTGACCTCCGACCCCAATCCCGACGCGGTCTTGCCCTCGCTGTCGTTGCTGGCGCACCATGTGCGCCCGGCGCCGACCGAGGTCAGTTCGCTGCTGGAGGCGGGCACCGCGGACGTCGCACTGGTGGACGCCCGGACCGACCTGGCCGCCGCGCGCGGCCTGTGCCGTCTACTGGGCAGCACCGGGTCGTCGGTACCGGTGGTCGCCGTGCTCACCGAGGGTGGCCTGGTCGCGGTGAACGCCGACTGGGGACTCGACGACATCCTGCTGCCCGGCACCGGGCCCGCCGAGCTGGACGCCAGGCTGCGCCTGCTGGTCGGCCGCAACGGCGGCGTGGCCAGCCCGGAGAACTCCGGCAAGATCACGCTGGGTGAGCTGGTGATCGACGAGGGCACCTACACCGCCCGGCTGCGCGGCCGTCCGCTCGACCTGACCTACAAGGAATTCGAGCTGCTCAAGTACCTCGCTCAGCACGCGGGCCGGGTGTTCACCCGGGCCCAGTTGCTGCAAGAGGTGTGGGGCTACGACTTCTTCGGCGGTACCCGCACGGTGGACGTGCATGTCCGGCGGCTGCGCGCCAAGCTCGGCAGCGAGTACGAATCGCTCATCGGCACCGTGCGCAACGTCGGCTACAAGGCGGTGCGCCCGTCGCGAACCGCGGCCAAGGGCGAACCCGCGCCCGTCGCGGAGGACGAACCGGAGGGCACCGACGACGCGCCGCTCGCTCCGGTCAACGGCTCCGTGCAGTGAGTTCGGCGGGCCCGCCGAACAATCCGAAACACCGTCGCGTCATTATGTGTTCGCGTCGCGTTCAGCGCGCCGGGACCGGTATCCGACGCGCGGTGGCCCGGTCGCCGATCGGCCGCGGCCGATCGCGAAATGCGGGGCCGCGCACTGACGTTGTCCGGGTAGGGCGCCCATTCGGGATGCCGCGGAACGCGAGGAATGGAGCCCGATGAACGGCGTGGCAACAGAGTGGACCGAGCGGCTGGACGCGGACGCCGCCGCGGACGTCCGGCAACTGCTCGAACGCGCGGTCGCCGCCGACGGCGTGGCCCCGATTTCCGAGCAGGCCGTCCTGTCGCTGAGCGCGGGCGATGACCCCGCGGTGCGGCATTTGATCGCCGTGCGCGACGGCGCGATCGCCGGGTACGCGAATCTCGTTCCGGCCCATGGCGAACACCCGGCGATGGCCGAGGTGGCGGTCGATCCGCCGGCCCGCGGGCACGGCATCGGCAGCGGCTTGGTCGCGGCGGCGCTGGCCGAGGGCGGGCCGGGCACCCGGGTCTGGGCGCACGGAAATCTGCCCGCCGCCAAGGCGGTCTCGGCCCGGCTCGGTTTGCTCACCGCGCGCGAGCTCTGGCAGATGCGCCGCCCGCTGGCAACACCCGAGCTACCCGAGATAACGGCCCGCGGCCGAGTGACCATCCGCACCTACGCCGGGCCCGCCGACGACGCCGAGATCCTGCGCGTGAACAACGCCGCCTTCGCCTGGCATCCGGAGCAGGGCGGCTGGACCGAGCGCGAGCTCGAGGTGCGCCGCGCCGAGTCCTGGTTCGACCCGAAGGGCCTGTTCCTCGCGACGGACACCGCCGATCCCGCGCGCGTCCTCGGATTCCATTGGACCAAGGTGCATTACGACGAGAACCCGGCGGTCGGCGAGGTCTACGTGGTCGGCATCGACCCGGCCGCGCAGGGCCGCGGGCTCGGCCGGCTGCTGACCCTGGTCGGCCTGCATCATCTGCGCGAACGCGGCCTCGCCGAGGTGCTGCTCTACACCGAGGCCGACAACACCGCCGCGGTGCACACCTACACCCGGCTCGGGTTCACTCCGGCGCACATCGATGTCGCCTACTCGGCGGCCTCAGCTGAATAGCAGGGGCCGCTCCGGGGGCATCTGAGTAAAACTGCGGCAAATGTCACACATAACGGGCGCAATCGCGCTTGCCTGTTCACCCGCCGTTCACTCAGGTCGGTCCAACTGTCAACCACGTGACTTTACGTTGATTGGTGGGCAGCCCACGGCTGCCTGGTGCGCAAGTTCCCCGCGAACAGCACCACATCACCCGTCCGGGCCAGGTGAGGGACCGGACGAGTAGGACGCCTTTCCGGAGGAATAGTGAATCTCAAGCGCAGCAGCGCCCTCGTTGGTGTGCTGGCCGTCGGTGCCATGACGCTCGCCGCCTGTGGCAGTGACGACAACACCACCGCCGGCAACGACGGCACCACTGCCAAGTCGGACATCGCCTGCGGTGGCAAGAAGGCGCTCAAGGCGAGCGGCTCCTCGGCGCAGAAGAACGCGATGGACCGCTTCGTCGCGGCCTACGAGGCCAACTGCGACGGCAACACCCTGAACTACACGTCGAGCGGCTCCGGCGCGGGCGTCAACGAGTTCATCGGGGCCCAGACCGATTTCGGCGGCTCCGACTCGCCGCTCAACGCGAAGAAGGACGAGATCACCAAGGCGCAGGACCGCTGCGGCGCGCCCGCCTGGAACCTGCCGACCGTCTTCGGCCCGATCGCCATCACCTACAACATCGACGGCGTCACCGACCTCGTGCTCGACGGCCCGACCGCCGCCAAGGTCTTCAACGGCACCGTCGCCACCTGGGACGCCCCGGAGATCAAGGCGCTCAACCCGAACGCCAAGCTGCCCTCGGACAAGATCTCGGTGATCTTCCGCAGCGACGAGTCGGGCACCACCGACAACTTCCAGCTCTACCTGGACGCGGCGTCCGACGGCGCGTGGGGCAAGGGCGCGGGCAAGGCGTTCACCGGCGGTGTCGGCGAGGGCGCGAAGGGCAACGAGGGCACCTCGGCCGCCATCAAGAGCACCAAGAACTCGATCACCTACAACGAGTGGGCGTTCGCGAAGTCGCAGAACCTGTCCATCGCGCAGATCATCACCTCGGCGGGCAAGGACCCGGTCAAGCTGACCGCGGCCTCGGCGGGCAAGTCCATCGACGGCGTGAAGGTCAAGGGCGAGGGCAACGACCTGGTGCTCGACACCAGCTCGTTCTACAAGCCGACCGAGGCCGGCGCCTACCCGATCATGCTCGCCACCTATGAGATCGTTTGCTCGAAGTACAAGGACGCGGACACCGCCAAGGCGGTCAAGGCGTTCCTGACCTCGGCGACCACCAACGGCCAGAAGGGGCTCGACGAGGCCGGGTACGTCCCGATCCCGGACAAGTTCAAGACCCGCCTGACCACCGCGATCAACGCCATCTCCTGATCGCACCGTTGCAGCCATGACCGTGCACCCTGAGGTGACCGCCGCGGGCTCGTCGGATTCGACGGGCCGGCGGGCGGCCGGAGACATTCCCCCTATGTCGAGTGAACCTGGCACCGAGCCGGCCAAAAAGGCTCGTTCCGCCCAAAGCAACCGGGCCGAGATCGTCTTCCGGTCTCTGGCCACCGCTTCGGGCGCGATCATCGTCGCCGCTATCGCGCTGATCGCGTTGTTCCTGTTGATCCGCGCGGTGCCCTCGGTCATGGCGAACGAGGCCAACTTCTTCACCAGTTCCGAGTTCAAGACCGGCGACGCCGACCATCTGCGGTTCGGCATCAGGGACCTGTTCATGGTCACGGTGCTGAGCTCGGCGTTCGCGCTGGTCATCGCGGTCCCGATCGGCGTGGGGATCGCGCTGTTCCTGACCCACTACGCGCCGAAGGCGCTGTCGCGGTCGTTCGCGACCCTGACCGATCTGCTGGCCGCGGTGCCGTCGATCGTGTTCGGCCTGTGGGGTTTCCTGGTCCTCGCGCCGCACCTGAAGCCGGTGCAGCAGTTCCTCAACGACAACCTCGGCTGGTTGTTCCTGTTCTCCGACGGCAATGTGACCATCTCCGGCGGCGGCACGATCTTCACCGCGGGCGTGGTGCTGGCGGTGATGATCCTGCCGATCATCACGTCGGTCTCGCGTGAGGTGTTCGCGCTGACGCCGCCCGCGCACATCGAGGCGGCGCACGCGCTCGGCGCGACGAAGTGGGAGATGGTGCGGATGACCGTGCTGCCCTACGGCCGCAGCGGGGTGATCGCCGGCTCCATGCTCGGGCTCGGGCGCGCCCTCGGTGAGACCATCGCGGTCCTGGTCGTGCTGAAGACCTCCGCGCAGGCGGGCGGCTGGTCGCTGTTCGACGGCGGCTACACCTTCGCCTCCCGGATCGCCGCCTCGGCGTCGGAATTCAGTTCACCGCTGCCGACGGGTGCCTACATCGCCGCCGGTTTCGTGTTGTTCGCGCTGACCTTCGTCGTCAACGCCCTGGCACGGCTCGCGGCAGGCGGAAGGGTTAACGGATGACCAGCACAACGCTCGACAAGCCGATCAAGGCGCCGACCTTCCGTGATGTGAGCTTCGGCCGCAAGATTCGCAACAACATCGCGACCGTGGTGGTGTGGCTCTGCTTCGCCATCGCCCTGGTGCCGCTGGCCTGGGTGCTGTTCACGGTGATCAGCAACGGCATCGAAGCGGTCGCGTCGCTGGACTGGTGGCAGAAGTCGCAGAAGGGCATCCTGCCCGAGCAGACCGGTGGCGGCGTCTACCACGCGATCTACGGCACCATAGTGCAGTCCGCGGTGGCCGCGGTGATCGCGGTGCCGATCGGCGTCATGGCCGCGGTCTACCTGGTGGAGTACGGCCGGGGCAGGCTGGCCAAGGTGACCACCTTCATGGTCGACATCCTCGCGGGTGTGCCGTCCATCGTCGCGGCGCTGTTCATCTTCGCGCTGTGGATCGCCACCCTCGGCTTCCCGCAGAGCGCGCTGGCGGTATCGCTGGCGATGGTGCTGCTGATGCTGCCGGTCGTGGTGCGCAGCACCGAGGAAATGCTGAAGCTGGTCCCGGACGAACTGCGCGAGGCCTCCTACGCGCTCGGCATTCCCAAGTGGAAGACCATCGTCCGGATCGTCGTGCCGACGGCGCTGCCGGGCATGATCAGCGGCATCCTGCTGGCGCTGGCCAGGGTCATGGGCGAGACCGCGCCGGTGCTGGTGCTCGTCGGCTACAGCAAGTCGATCAACACCAACCTCTTCGACGGCAACATGGCCTCGCTCCCGCTGCTGATCTACCAGGAGCTGGCGAACCCGGAGGCGGCCGGCCGCGAGCGCGTGTGGGGCGCGGCCTTGACGCTGATCCTGCTCATCGCGCTGCTGTACGCGGCGGCCGCGGTCGTCAACAAGCTGCTCACGCGGAATCGATAGGAAACTCAGATGGCCAAGCGGATCGACGTCAAAGACCTGAACATCTTCTACGCGAAATTCCACGCGGTCGCCGACGTGGACCTGACCGTGCTGCCGCGCAGTGTCACCGCCTTCATCGGCCCGTCGGGTTGCGGTAAGTCCACCGTGCTGCGCTCGCTCAACCGCATGCACGAGGTGACGCCGAATGCCCGCGTCGAGGGCGCGGTGCTGCTGGACGGCGAGGACATCTACGGCTCGCAGGTCGACCCGGTGGGTGTGCGCCGCACCATCGGCATGGTGTTCCAGCGCCCGAACCCGTTCCCCACCATGTCGATTCGGGACAACGTGGTGGCCGGGCTGAAGCTGCAGGGCGTGCGCAACAAGAAGGAGCTCGACGAGGTGGCCGAGCGCTCGTTGCGCGGCGCGAACCTGTGGAACGAGGTGAAGGACCGCCTGGACAAGCCGGGCGGTGGTCTGTCCGGCGGTCAGCAGCAGCGACTGTGCATCGCCCGCGCGATCGCGGTATCGCCGGACGTGCTGCTGATGGACGAGCCCTGTTCGGCCCTGGACCCGATCTCCACGCTGGCGATCGAGGACCTGATCACCGAGCTGAAGAAGGAATTCACCATCGTCATCGTCACCCACAACATGCAGCAGGCCGCGCGCGTGAGTGACCAGACCGGCTTCTTCAACCTGGAGGCCCAGGGCAAGCCGGGTCGCCTGGTCGAGATCGACGACACCGAGAAGATCTTCTCCAACCCGGGGCAGAAGGCGACCGAGGACTACATCTCCGGCCGCTTCGGCTAGTCCGCGCTACCCACGACACAGCCCCGGTGCCAGACCATTCGGTCGAGCACCGGGGCTGTGTCGATCAAGGACAAGGGGCGGTGGTTATTGCTGGGCTGCTTCGGGTTCGGCCGTTTCGATCACGTAATTGTTCGGGCGGTGCTCGCGCTCGGACTCGTTGCCGCGGGTCGGCGACGGGAGGCCGAAGAGGCTGCTGCTCGCGGGCGCTGTCGCGGCAGGGTTTCCGGTGTAGGTGGCGGGGTTGTTCGGAGCGGGGGCCTGCTCGACGGATTGGGTGTGCGTAGTGGCGAGCGGCGTCTGTGGTTGCCCGGTGGGGGCGTTGGCTGGCGCCTGTGGCTGTCCGGTAGGGGCGTTGGCCGGCGATTGTGGCTGTCCGGTAGGCGGATTGGCCGGTGATTGCGGCTGTTGCCCGGTGGGCGGCGTCTGGGCCTTGTCGGGGTTTCCTGGCTGTGTGCTGTCCGGCGTCGCGCCGGGGGTGTTGTCGACCGCGTGATCGACGCTGGTGATCAGGGTGCTCGCCGCGGTGGCCAGCTTTTCGGCCGCGCCGCCCGCCGAGTCGATGAGGTTCTTACCCGCCTCGCCGCCGGCCTTGATGATGTCGTCCCAGTCGTCGTCGAGTTTGCCGATCGACTCGATCAGGGTGGGCACGTTGCCGGTGATCGTGCCGATGGTGCTGACCATGTTGATGACGTTCGCCGGAGTCCAGGAATTCGGGTCGTTGGCCGAACCGGACCCGACCTTGGTGGTATCGGTTGCCGCCGGATCGGCCTTGACCTCGGTTTTGGCGGGTTGTTCTTTGTTGTCGGTTTTGGCGGGTTGTTCTTTGTTATCGGTCTTGGCCGGTTGTTCCTTGTTGTCGGTCTTGGCCGGGGCCGTCGCACTCGGATCCCCGGCCTTTTCGTCCGTATTGCTCTTCGGACTGCCCGCGACCGGCACCTGCTGGTCCTTCGCCTTTTCCTGGGTCGCCGCGGGAACCGTGCTCGCGGGCTGGTCGGCGCTGATCTCCTGCGCGGTGAGCGTCGACTTCGGCGAGCCGGTGACCGCGTCGATCGGATCGCCCTCGCCGAGCGCCGCGCTCTGGGTCTGCACCGCGGTGTTCGCCTGCTCGATGGCGGTGACGATGCCGGCCTGGGTGCCGACCATCTCGTTGAGCGCGGTGGTGATCGCCGTCTGATGGGTGTGCAGGTCTTCCTCGCCGGAGCCGTCGCCCGACGCGGTGACCTGCCAATCGTCGGAGACCTTGAATCCGGCGGTGGTGGCCTCGGTGACCTTGTCCAGCAACGACTGCCGGTATCCGGTGAGCGTATTGCCGCCGTTGATCAGGGCATTGGCGAGTTCGGTCGTCTCCTGTGCCATTTTGTTGGCAGTGTCGCGATCACCGGCTATCCGGTCGTAGGCCGCGTAATAGGCGTCGCCGCTCCAATGCGAGCCTGCGTCCCTGATCTGGGTGACCGTCTGATCGATCAGCGTGCCGAACTCGGTATTGCGCGTCTTGATTTCCTCGCCGGCCTCGTTGAGTTTCCAAGGCTGCCATTGGTTTTGGACCTGGCTGAGGGTCGGGTTCTGGTCGCCGCTCTTCATTGCCCACCGCCCAGCTTCTTCAGGGCGGCCTGGAAGTCGGTATCGGTCACCTCGTAGTTGGTGGCACCACCCTTGGCGATATTCGATATCGCCTTGCCGCGCTGTGCCATTCGCAGCCAACCGGCCTCGATGGTCGCGCCGGCCGTGGCGCAGGCGTCGGTCACGGTGGAGCCGGGCAGCGCGGAGCTCAGCGCGTTGACGGTCGTGCTCACCTTCAGCGCGGCGATCTCGCCACTGATCTTGTCCATCGACGCGGCCAACGCACGCAGCTCGGTAGGATCGACCTTCATTCCGCCCCCTCTGTGCCGAAACTCCCATAACGGCATCCGCGTAGCGAGTCATCCACCGCTCAGCTACCCGGCTAATCTTCATTCCCGGCCCGCGAGACGTCAAGTCCCGCAATGCAAAACTGCCTGCCATCTTATGCGGACGGCAGGCAGTTCCCGATTACGACTCGGCGTCCGGATCCGGCGGCAACACGCCCGTAACCAAGAAGATGACCCGGCGGCCGATCTCGACCGCGTGGTCGGCGAAGCGCTCGTAGTAACGGCCGAGCAGAGTGACGTCGACGGCCGCGGCGACGCCGTACTTCCAGTCGCGGTCCATCAGCAGCGTGAACAGGTGGCGATGCAGATCATCCATCGCCTCGTCGTCCTCGTTGAGCTGCGCGGCGCGCTCCGGATCGCGGGTCTCGAGCACCTCTTTGGCGCCCGCGCCCATGTTGACCGCGATGCGGCCCATCTCGGCGAAGTAGCCGTTGACCGCCTCGGGCAGCGCGTGGTTGGGGTGGCGCCGCCGGGCCACCTTGGCCACATGCAGCGCCAGCGCGCCCATCCGATTGACGTCGGCCACGATCTGAATCGCGCTCACCACCTGCCGCAGGTCACCCGCGACCGGCGCCTGCAGCGCGAGCAGGGCGAACGCCCGTTCCTCGGCATCCTGGATCAGCTCGGCGATTCGGTCGGACTCGGTGATCACCTGCTCTGCCAGAGCGAGGTCGGCCTGGAGCAGTGACTGGGTGGCCCGGTCCATGGCCGAGCCGGCCAGCCCGGCCATCTCGCCCAGGAGGTGGGCGAGATCGGCCATTTGCTCGTTGTAGATGACACGCATAAAACCAGACATTAGTTCCCAGCGCTGACCAAGTCACGAACGGAGGGTGAATGACCGGTGCCGAACGGTAGCGCTGGTGTTGCCGCAGGTCCGGTCGGCGCTACTTGCAGGTCTCGTCGGCCGCGTTCACATGCTCCAGGTCCGACGGCAGGGTGACCGGCGTCGCAGGCGCCATCGAGGGCACGTTCGAGATCGGGTCGCCGACCGGCGTCGGCGTGCGCACCGTGCCGTTGAAGTCGCCGCCGATGACCACCTCGACGATGCCGCCGAGGTCGCTGGCCGACTCCATCAGCGCACCGGGGATCGAGCTGGCCACCGTGGCCGCCGCGGCCTCCTGCCCGGCCCCGTACCTCACCTTGGAGGTGACCTCGCTGCCGCCGGAGTAGTTGCCGATGTTGAAGATGCCGAAGCCCTGGTTGCCCAGCTTGGTCGCGGCCCGCTGGGCCAGGCCCGAGGTGCCGGAGCCGTTGGAGACCAGCAGCGAGACCGTGCTCGGGTCGACGGCGGTCAGCTTGGGCGGGGTCGGCGGCGCGGACGGGATGGAGCCGGGGGCCGGGGTGATCTTCTTCTCGCCGGGCAGCGGCTGATCGTCGCGGATCGCCTTGAAGATGGCCTTGATGTCCTGCTCGCGCGGGATCTCGTTGCCGTAGGAGGTGGTGCCTGCGGTCGGAATGGTCAGGAAGGTGACCGTGCCCGCGTCCAGCTTCTGCAGCGAGCGGCCGAGGGTGAGCAGGTCCTGGGGCGTGACCCGGTCGACCGAGGTGTGGTTGGTGAACGCGTTGATGAACCCGTTCAGCTTGCCGGGATCGAAGAGCACCTTGCTGGAGAGCGCGCCGCGCAGCAGCGAGGCCATGAAGCGTTGCTGCCGGTTGATCCGGTCGTAGTCGCTGCGCTCTTCGCCGTAGACGTGCCGGGCGCGCACGTAGTTCAGCGCGGTCGAGCCGTTGACCTTCTGCTTGCCCGGGGTCTCCAGCACGGTGCCGAGGATCTCGTCGTTGATCGGCTTCGGCGAGCACACCTCGACGCCGCCGATCTGATCGACCATGGCCTCGAAGCCGGCGAAGTCGACCGCGATGAAGTGATTGATCGCGCTGCCGGTCATCCGCTGGATCGTGGTGAACAGGCACTTGGGCCCGCCGAGCGCGTAGACCGCGTTGAGCTTGTCGCCGATGGCCGACGGGAAGGTCTCGGCGGTGTACTGGGCCTTGTCGTTGTCCCAGCCGTTGCACTGCGGCCGGGTGACGTCGAGGTCGCGCGGGAACGAGACGACCACGACCCGAGAGCGGTTCTTCGGGATGTTCACCAGCATGACGGTGTCCGCGCGGGAACCCTCGGCGTCGTCGAGCGTGCCCGCGCCGACCTGACTGTTCACCCCCGCGCGGGTGTCGGTGCCGACGAGCAGATAGTTCTCGTCACCGAGCTGCGCGTCCGAGTCGACCACGTCGTCGCTGTTGTCGTCGATCGCCGAGATCTGGGTGAAGTTGTTGCCGGTGGAGCGCAGGTAGCTCCAGCCGCCGCCGGTGACCAGCAGGCACAGCACCGCGAACATGGTCAGGGCGCTGCGGCCGGCCAGGCGCAGCCGCTTGTTCCGGCGCTGCTTGCTGGCGGCCAGCCGGGACAGCGGCGCGGCGCCGACCGACTTGGGTTGCGCGGCACCGGATTCGTCGCTGGTGGGCCAGTCGGTCTGCTTGCGCTTGGCCCTGGTGGTCTCGGCCAGCGGCGGCAGAATGTCGGTGACTTCTTCGGCTGTCTCCTGCTTGGCCCTGGCGGCCGCCGGAGCGGACTTGCGACCGTCTTCGCCGCGCCGGTTGGGCGTGCGCGCCGGGGGCGCACCCGCGATGTCCTGGACGACCGGCGAGCCCGCGGTGCGGGTCGGCGCGGATTCGGCGGGGCGCCGGGGCGGCTGCTCGGGCGGGCGTCCCGCGGCGGGCTGCCGACGGGTCGGCTCGCTCGGCCGCCGGGCGGCCTGGTCCGGCTGGCGCGGCGGGTCTTGACGGCGCGGCGGTTCGGCCGGGCGGCGCTGAGCCGATTCCGCCGGGTGGCGCTGAGCCGATTCCGCCGGGTGGCGTTGGGTGGGTTCGGCGGGGCGCGGTTCGGATCCGGTGGGTGTGGGCCGGCGCGGGCCGCGGCTCGGCGCCGCACCGGTTTCCGGAGGTTGGGCGGCGCGCCGGCCGCGTCGGCCGGAGCGCTCGTTGTCGACCTTCTGGACCAGATCTTGCACGGTCAGCGGGGCGGAGCCCGGGTCGGCGGTGGCGTCGGTATGCCGGGACCGCCGGGACGACCGGGAGCCGTCTCGGTCGTTGTCCTCCGTGGGATAACGCTCCCACGGGGCGCGATCTCCGGGCCGTGGCGAACGCCCGTGCCGATCGTCACCCACCAACGAACCTCGCTTTTCGTCTACGTCGCCGCCTTGGGCCGCACTCGACCGGCTTCACCGATTCCGCAATGATAACGATTCCGCCACGGCGAGCCACCTGAGTGCGAAATCGAATTTGCCACACGGTGGTTTGGATACCCGAACCGGCGTCGCTTCGGCCGGGTATCGGCCGTGCGCTATCGTCCGGTTCTCAGCCGCCGCTGTGCATTACGTCGGCGGCGTGCGGTACGGCCGGGTCCTGCGGGTCGTCCAGCCAGCCGTGCGGCAGCGCGACTTTGCCTGGGGAGCCTTGTCTTCCGCGCGGGCCCTCGGCGTCCTTGGGGAACGGCGCGGTCGGATCCAGCTGTCCGACAAGGTCTTCCAGCTCGGTGAGGCGCGATACCGTGGCGAACGCGCGGCGCAGATCGGCGCCGACCGGAAAGCCCATCAGGTACCAGGCCATGTGCTTGCGTAGGTCGCGCATGGCCTTGTCCTCGCCGAAATGCTCGGACAGCAGCGCGCCGTGCCGGTACAGCACCTCGCCGACCTTGCCGAGATTCGGCGGCGTCGGCAGCGCCTCGCCGCGCAGCGCCGCCTGGAGCTCGGCGAACAGCCACGGGCGGCCGAGGCAGCCGCGGCCGACCACGACACCGTCGCAGCCGGTTTCGGCCATCATCCGGACCGCGTCGGCGGCGGAGAAGATATCGCCGTTGCCGAGCACCGGAATCGTGGTGACGGCTTCCTTGAGCCGCGCGATGGCCGACCAGTCGGCCTGGCCGGAGTAGCGCTGGGCCGCGGTCCTGGCGTGCAGCGCGACCGCCTGTGCCCCTTCGGCTTCCGCGATGCGCCCGGCGTCGAGGTAGGTGAGGTGTTCGTCGTCGATGCCGATGCGGAACTTCACCGTCACCGGGACGCCGGCCGGTTCGGCGGCGGCCACCATGGCGCGCACGATCTGGCTGAACAGCGCCCGCTTGTACGGCAGCGCCGCGCCGCCGCCGAGCTTGGTCACCTTCGGCACCGGGCAGCCGAAGTTCATGTCGATGTGATCGGCCCAGCCCTCGCCGACGATGATCCGCACCGCCTCGCCCAGCGTGGCCGGGTCTACGCCGTAGAGCTGCATCGAGCGCGGCGACTCGTCCGCGTCGAACGCCATCATGTCCAGGGTCTTCTCGTTGCGCTCGACCACCGCCCGCGCGGTGATCATCTCGCAGACATAGATAGAGGTGGGGCTACCGAACTCGCGGCACAGCTTGCGAAACGCCAGATTCGTGATGCCCGCCATCGGCGCGAGCACCACCGCCGGATCGACCGGATACGGCCCGATCCGCAGCGCACTCTTCACCCCGGTAGTCATCGTCACGCCGTTCAGTCTCTCATTTCCGCACGTAAGCGGCCTGTGCACCCCCGAAACGGCCTGCTGAGACCCGCAATGTGGCCGATGCGCGGGACCGGGTGTGGCGCACCTCACGCGCAGGCGATGCCCGGGAGGCGCTCGGCCAGGTCGGCCAGTTGCCAGGGGCCGTCGGTTTCGATGGTCCCGGTGGCGCTCCAGCCGCCGAGGGCGGAGATCGCGCCGCCTTGGACGGCGAAGACCTTGCCGGTGATCGGGCACTTCTCCTGGGCGAGGTAGGCGACGATGGGGGAGATGTTCTCCGGCGCAAAGGCATCGAACTCGCCTACGGGGACCTCCTCGGCGAACATGGCGCCCATGCCGGGGGTGGCCAGGGTGAGCCGGGTGCGGGCGACCGGGGCAATGGCGTTGGCGCGCACGCCGTATCGCTCCAGTTCGAGCGCGGCGACCTGGGTGAGCGCGGCGATGCCCGCCTTGGCCGCACCGTAGTTGGCCTGGCCCGGATTGGGCAGGAAGGTGCCGGACGCGGAGGCGGTGTTGATCACCGACGCCGCGACCTGCTGCCCGGCCTTCGACTGCGCCTTCCAGTACGCGGCGGCGTGGTGCAGCACCGCGAAATGCCCCTTGAGGTGCACCGCGATCACCGCGTCCCACTGCGTTTCGTCCATCGCGGCGAGGAACGCGTCACGCAGGATGCCCGCGTTGTTGACCAGTATGTCCAACCCGCCGAAGGCGGTGATCGCCTGTTCGACAACGGCTTTCGCGCCCGTCCAGTCGGCGATGTTCGCGCCGTCGGCGACCGCGCGCCCGCCCGCCGCGACGATCTCCTCGACCACCTGCTGCGCGGGCCCGGCGTCGGCGCCGACGCCCTCGTTGTCGCCGCCGAGGTCGTTGACCACGACGGCGGCTCCCTCGGCGGCCAGCAGCAGCGCGTGTGCCCGGCCGATGCCGCGCCCCGCGCCGGTGACGATGGCGACGCGTCCGTCCAGCGAACCCATGATGTTCCTTTCGAGGGGGAGTGCGGTCAGGCGAGCAGACCGGCGAGATTGGCGAGGGAGGCGTCGAGTTCCTTGGTGGCGGCGCGCTCGATCGCGCCGCCGATCGCGCCGACCATCATCTGGCTGACGAACTCCGCGTCGATGGTGACCAGGGCAGCGTTGTCGCCCTTGGCCGCCGCGGTGAGGGTGAAGCTGATCTGCGCGCCGGCCAGGCCGACACCGGAGAACCTGGTCGAGTTCGGTGCGTCGTAGGCGTCCACGGTGAAGGTGACGGTGTTCGCCATCCCCATGATGGTGAGCACCTCGGTCATGGTGGCTCCGGTGGACAGCCGCGCGGGCGGCGGTTCCTTCCACCTGGTGTGCACGGTCAGCCACTCCGCGAAGCGGTTCGGGTCGGACAGCACCGCCCACACCTGCTCCTGCGCGGCCGCGAACTCCTTGGATACCTCGGCACGTGCCATGGTCGTTCTCCTCTACTCCGGTAAAGCGGTTGGCGTGGGGCCGAATTCAGCGTTCGGCGGGTCGGTAGGCGGTGACGACGGCGGCGCCGCCGAGGCCGATGTTGTGCGCGAGGGCGACCTTCGCTCGATCCACCTGGCGGGCGCCGGCCTCGCCGCGCAGCTGCCAGGTCAGCTCGGCGCACTGGGCCAGGCCGGTCGCGCCGAGCGGATGGCCCTTGGAGATCAGGCCGCCGGACGGGTTGACCACCCAGCGCCCGCCGTAGGTGGTGTCCGCGGCGTCGACCAGCTGGTGCCCCTCGCCCTCGCCGCACAGGCCGAGCGCCTCGTAGGTGAGCAGCTCGTTGGGGGAGAAGCGGTCGTGCAGCTCGATCACGTCGAGATCGTCCGGCCCGATGTCGGCCTGCGCGTACACCTTTCGGGCGGCCGCGGCGGTCATGTCGACGCCGACGAGCGAGCGCGCCGTCTCGGTGGCGAAGCTGGATTCGAGGTCGGTCACCATGGCCTGGCCGACGATCTGCACGGCCCGGCCGCCGAGGTCGTGCTCGTCGACGAAACGCTCGCTGGCCAGCACCGCCGCACCCGAACCGTCGGAGGTCGGCGAGCACTGCAACCGGGTGAGCCCGAGCGGCTCGTAAATCGTTTTGGCGCTTGCGATCTCGTCGAGCGTGTACACATCCTGGAACTGCGCGTACGGATTGTTCGCCGAATGCCGGTGGTTCTTCTCGGCGATCTTGGCGAAATGCGCACGGGTGGAGCCGTAGCGCTCCATGTGCTCGACGCCGGCGGCGCCGAACATCCACGGCGCCACCGGCATCGCGAACTCGCGCAGCCGGGCCAGCGCCTCGATGTGGCGCAGCAGCGGCTGCTCCCGATCGGTGTACCCCGCCGCCAGCGAGCCGGACTGCATCTTCTCGAAGCCGAGCGCCAAGGCACAGTCGGCCAGGCCGCCGCGAATCGCCCTGGCGGCCAGGTACAGCGCCGAGGATCCGGTGGAACAGTTGTTGTTCACGTTGACCACCGGCAGCCCGGTCAGCCCGAGTTCGTAGACGGCGCGCTGCCCGCTGGTGGAATCGCCGTAGACGTAGCCGACGTAGGCCTCTTGCACCTGGTCGTAGCGGATGCCCGCGTCGGCCAGCGCTTTGGTGCCGGACTCCTGTGCCATGGCCGGGTAGTCCCAGCCCTCCCGGCGGCCCGGCTTCTCGAACTTGGTCATGCCGACACCGATGACGAAAACCCGGTTGCTCATATCGGTTCCCTCTCGCTTGCGGGCTCGAACTCCGCGAGACCGTCCTGGATGACGAATTGGTCGCTGTCGGAACGCGTTTCGAACGAGTAGCGATCACGCCCAGCCTGTCGCTCGGTCGCCCATACCGCTGTGTTGATGGTCTGCTGCGGGAACGCCGGCGAACTCAGCCGCACGGCAAGCCGTTTCAGCCGCGTCGGATCCTCCGGGCTGATCCTCGTGATCAGCGCGTGCGAGATGAACGCGATGGTGCACAGGCCGTGAATGATGATGCCGGGCAACCCCATCGCCTCGGCGAACTCGTCTACCAGGTGGATCGGCATCGGATCGCCCGCGGGCTGGGCGTAGCGGAAGGTCTGATCCGGGTCGAAGGTCTGCGCCGCGAGGAAGTCCGGCTCGCGGGCGCGCAGCCGCTCGTCGAAGGCGTGCGCCGGGCTGGGTTCGCCTCGGGCGCCGTCGAATTCGCCGCCGCGGAAGAAGCCGACGAAGTACTGCTCGTTGACCAGCTCGTCGCCGCCGTAGGTCTCGATGTGCGAGGTGACCACCACCCCCGACGACTTGCCCTCGATTCCGATCGGCCGGGCCCGCACCTGTAGCGTCTCGCCCGGTTCGATCGGCCGATGGAAGCGGAAGTCGTGCTCGCCGTGCAGGATTCGCAGCATCAGCTCGTCCGGCACCACCGACATCGCGGCGTCGGCCATCATCACCGTGATCGGCACCACCGCGAAAACCGGTGGCGCGTATGTCCCGTCGACGTGTTGACGAATCGGATCGTTGGTCGCGGCGGCGTAGGCGATCGTGCGTTCCCGATCCACCACGAAGGCGTCGCGCGGACCCCAGTGCCCCAACCGGTCCAGGTTGAAGGTCGTCCCGTCCGGCACCGGTCCGGTCGACGCGTCGTTGCTCATACCAGCAACGCTAGGAATCCGGCCGAGCCCCCGGGATGACCGCGCTGCGCACGTTCGGTGACCGCCGCGCTCACCGCATCCGGCCTGGTAGGTTCGCCTCGACCAGGGACGCAGGAGGTATTGGTGGCGGTCAGGACAGTGCCGATCGACTTCGTGCGCTCCGCCGTCGCCACCGCCCAGCGGCAGGGCGTCGACATCACCCAGTTGCTCGCCGGCGTGGGCGTCGCGCCCGAACTGCTCGCCCAGGACCGGGCGCGGGTGACGGTCGATCAGGTGGCCGCGACCATGCGCCGGCTGTGGCGGATCACCGACGACGAGCTGTTCGGCCTCGGCCCGGCGCCGGTGCCGCGCGGATCGGTCCGGCTGGTCGGCTTCGGCCTGGTCGCCTGCCGCGATCTGGGCGCGGCGATCCGGCGGTTCGGCGAATACCAGCGCCTGCTGCCCGGCCTGCCGCCGATGACGGTGACCACCGACGGCGACCGCACCCGGTGCACGCTCGACACCAGCGTGCTGGCCGCGGGCGAGGAACTGCTCACCGTGTTCCTGCTCGCGGCGGTCCACCGGATCGTCTCCTGGGGCATCGGCCGCCGAGTTACCTTGCGCCAGGCCGAGTTCCCGTACCCGCGGCCGCGCAATGTCGCCGATTACGACCTCGTCTTCGGCGCCCCGCTGGTCTTCGACGCCGCCACGGCCGCGATAACTTTCGACAGCGAGCTACTGAACGCGCCGCTCACCCGGACCGAGCAAGACCTGATCGACTGGACCCGCAACGCCCCGCTCGACGTGCTGTCCCGGCGCGACTACGGCACCTCGCTCGCCGAACAGGTGCGCAAGATCCTCACCCGGGGCCTGCGCGGCGTCCAGGAGACAGCCGGCGAGAAACGGTGGCCCACCGCCGACGAGGTGGCCAAGCGGCTGGCCATGAGCCCGCAGACGGTGCGCCGCAAGCTCGGCGAGGAGGGCACCTCGATCACCCAGATCCGCGAGGACATCCTGCGCGACGCGGCGGTGGCCAGCCTGGTGCGCGGCGACGAGACGGTCGAGGCGCTCTCTGCTCGGCTCGGCTTCTCCGAGCCGAGCGCGTTCCGGCGCGCGTTCCGCCGCTGGACCGGCAGCCCGCCCGGCTCCTATCGCGGGTCCGCGCCGCGCAACCGGCGGTGATACCGCTCCCGGATTTCCGGGTCGGGCTGCGCGTAAGCCGTTGTCGCCCCGGTGAATCGCGCGACCACGAGCTGGACCCGATACGGCAGTAACTGCGCGGTCTTGATGATCGCGGCCAGCCTGCGCGGCACCGTCACCAGTGGCTTGTTCTTGGCCACCGTCCGCACGATCGCCCGCGCGACGTCCTCGGGATCGACGGTCGTCATCGGCTCGATCCAGCTCGGCATGTTCGCCCCGGCGGACAGCTCGGTGCGCACGATGCCCGGCAGCACCGCCGAGACCCGCACGCCGTGTTCCTTCAGTTCCAGATGCAGCGCCGCGGTGAAGCCGACCACCGCGTGCTTGGTCGCGCAGTAGGTGGCCAGCCCCGGAAACCCCTGCGTGCCGGCCAGCGACGCGATGTTGATCAGATGCCCGCTGCCGCGCGCCAGGAAGCGCTCGGTCGCCAGCCGCGACCCGGTGATCACCCCGCGCAGGTTGATGTCGACGATCCGGTCGGTCATCGCCTCGTCCTCGTCCGCGAACAACCCGGTCGGCATGATGCCCGCGTTGTTCACCAGCACGTCCAGCGGACCGAGTTCCTTTTCCAGCGCGTCGAGGAACGCGGCGAACGATTCGCGGTCGGTCACGTTCAGGGGCAGTCCGATGATCTTGGCGTCCGGGTCCGCCCCGAGTTCGACGGCGGTCTTGTCGACCAGTTCCACATCGATGTCGCCGATCGCGACCGCGGCGCCCGCCCCGAGGAACGCCTCGGCGGTGGCCCGGCCGATTCCGCGCGCGCCGCCGGTGATCGCGACGACCTTCCCGGTCAGCGGGGACGCGTCGTTGGGTGCACTGGTCATGTTCTCGGCCTTCCTGATTCGATCGGCCATCGCCGATCGGCGCGAACCGCCGACCGGTGCGGGGCGATACTCCCAGTGTCGGCGTTCCCCGCGGGCGCGTCGGCGGATTCGGCAATCACGAAGCGGCCCAGCCGGTCCGGCGCGCTCAGAGCCCGCGCGCGATGATCTCCTTCATGATCTCGTTGGTGCCGCCGTAGATCTTCTGGATCCGCGAGTCGGTGAAGATCCGCGCGATCGGATACTCGGCCATGTAGCCGTAGCCGCCGAACAGCTGCAGGCAGCGGTCGGCCAGGATGTTCTGCTGCTCGGACAGCCACAGCTTCGCCTTGGCCGCGGTGGGGATGTCCAGCTCGCCCCGGACGTGCTTCTCCACGCAGTCGTCGAGGAAGCTCCAGCCGACGGTGACCGCCGTATCGCATTCGGCCAGCGTGAATTTGGTGTTCTGGAACCCGAACAGCGGCTTGCCGAAGGCGGTGCGCTCCTTGGTGTACTCCAGGGTCAGCTCGACCGTCTTCTCCATCGTGGCCATCGCGGTGACGGCGATGATCAGTCGTTCTTGCGCGAGCTGCTGCATCAGCTGGATGAAGCCGAGGTTCTCCGTGTCGCCGATCAGGTTCGTCCGCGGCACCCGTACCTCGTCGAAGAACAGCTCGCAGGTGTCCTGCCCGTGCTGGCCGATCTTGTGCAGATTGCGCCCGCGCCGGAAGCCGTCGCGGGTGGTCTCGACCGCGATCAGCGAGAGCCCGCCGGCGCCGCCCTGCTCGTTGGTCTTGGCGACCACCAGCACCAGGTCGGCCAGGAAGCCGTTGGAGATGAACGTCTTCGCGCCGTTGACCACGTACTCGTCGCCCTGCACGGTCGCGGTGGTGCGGATCGCCTGCAGGTCCGATCCGGTGCCCGGCTCGGTCATCGCGATCGCCGCGACGATCTCGCCGGAGGCCAGCCGGGGCAGCCAGGTCTTCTTCTGCTCGTCCGTGCCGTATCCGGCGATGTAGTGCGCGATGATCGTGCTGTGCACCGGCCCGCCGAAGCTGGGCGCCAGCGCGCGCACCTGCTCGATGGCGATCACCGCGTCGTGCCGGAAGTCCCCGCCCCCGCCGCCGAACTCCTCCGGCACGCTCGGGCACAGCAGGCCGAGCTCGCCTGCCCGCAACCAGACCTCGCGGTCGATGTGCTGCTGCTCGGCCCACCGTTGTTCGTGCGGTGCGCACTCCTTGCCGAAGAAGTCGCGCGACAGCTCCGCCAGCACGTCCATTTCCGCATCCATCCACCGTGAGCGGTGCTTTGCCATGTTCGCCCATCCCTTCGCGCAGCCGACGCCGTCGTCGTCTCCCCACGGTAGGAATTCGCAGGTCCGGCGGGTAAGGACCGGGCCGCCCGAATCCGATGACCGCAGCGCTCGCCCGCGGCGATATCGCCCGATCGAAACGCACACACCGGATGACCGAACAGATATCGGCCGAATACGCTGTCGGCCCGGCGACACCGAACAAGCAGGACATGAATGGTCGGACGAACTGGGCGACGACGAATACCGCTCCCCAGTTGGCGTGCATGGCGACACCGGCACGGCGAATGCGTTCATTAATGTGAACGGCAGTACCGCGCCCAATCCTATTGCGGCGAGCACACCGTTTGAAGGTTTATTGCGTCGAAGTTAGATCTTTGACGCAATAAACCTCAAAAGTAGGTAATTGCTGGACGCGGCGTTAGCCGGACATACGCGAGCCGCCGCCCGGGGTTCCGGACGGCGGCTCGTGGTCTATCGGGGGAGCAGGTCAGCTCGCGGTGCTGCTCGCCATCTGGCGGTCGGCCTTGGCGGCCTCGCGGGCGAGCATGCGGTCGCGCTGCTCCTCGAACTTCAGCACGTCCTTGCCGAGCTTGTCGAGGTAGGCGGCCAGCCGCTCGCGGCAGGCCTCGCCGCGACCGGTGAAGTCGTTGCGCTCGAAGATGTTCCACTTCTTCAGCACCGGCTGCACCACCTCTTCCATGTGCTGGCGCAGGTCGTAGATGCCGTGCTTGGCCATCAGGACACCGTTGCGGCGGAAGTTGGGCATGCCCGCGCCGGGCATCTGGAAGTTCTCCAGGATCAGCGTGATGGCCTCGATCGCCTGGTCCGGAGACAGGTCGAGCGCGGCGGCGCACATGTTGCGGTAGAAGATCATGTGCAGGTTCTCGTCCGCGGCGACGCGCTGGAGCATGCGGTCGGCGATCGGGTCGTCGCAGACCTTGCCGGTGTTGCGGTGGCTGACGCGGGTGGCCAGCTCCTGGAAGGTCACGTACGCGACGGAGTGCAGGAAGCCGGCGTCGGCCTCGGTCGGCGACGCGAAACCGTTGGTCATGTGGATCATCCGCGCCTCTTCGAGGGCGACCGGATCGACGCCGCGGGTGACCACCAGGTAGTCCCGCATCACGATGCCGTGCCGGTTTTCCTCGGCGGTCCAGCGGCCGACCCAGGTGCCCCAGGCGCCGTCCTGGGAGAAGTTCTCGGCGATCTCGCGGTGGTACGAGGGGAGGTTGTCCTCGGTCAGCAGATTGGTGACCATGGCGGCCTTCGCGACCTCGCTCAACCGGGACTGCTCAGGATCCCAGTCGATGCCCCCGAGTGCGGCGAAATTGCGGCCCTCATCCCACGGGACATAGTCGTGCGGATGCCATTCCTTTGCCAAGGAGAGGTGCCGGTTGACGTTTTCTGCGGCAACCGGCTCCAACTCCGTAAGAAGCTCGAGTTGAGTCAGATCCCTTGCCATGTATGAACCCTTCAGTCTGTGCGTCCGGTCGAGCAGGTCATCCCCCCAAGGTAGACCGATGCCGTGCGGCCATACCTTACGGCACCGTAGGTGTGATGCGAAACGCATCCGAATGCCTGTTGATGCCCCGTGATGCACGTCATACGCCGTCGTTGGCGTTCGGCGACCACTGTCGAGTGTATGGCTTCGGCCCGCAGCTAGGGGACTATCGCTGCGGGCCGCGGGGTGTTAGCACCGGCGTGCTGTACTGCACACGCCGGCGCGAATTGCATAGCGGGCCCAGCTCAGCGTTTTCCGCCGAACAGCCCGCCGAGCACGTTGCCGAGTGCGCCGCCGGCATTCTTGGCCAGCGCCTCGCCGATGGCGCCGCCGATGCCGCCGCTCTTGCTGCTGCCGCCGAGCAGGCCGCCGAGGATGTCGCCGATGCCGCCGTTGCCTGCCGGCTGGGTCTGCGGCGCCGCGTTGCCGCCGCCACCGGTCATCTGCTTGGCCAGGTAGGCGAGCACGATCGGGGCGAGGATCGGCATCAGCTTGGCGATCAGGTCGTTGCCGCCGGTGCCCTCGGTCGCGCCGAGGGTGCTGATCACCGTGTTCTTCTCCTGGCCGAAGACGTTCTCGACGATCTTCGAGCCGTCGGCCACGTCGACCTTGTCGATGTCGACCTGGCCTTCGCCCTCGACCAGGTCGCCGTGGTTGTCCAGGGCGCCGACCAGCGAGGCCGCGCCTTCGGGCTGGGTCGCGTTCGCCTGCAGGCCGCCGAGCAGGGTGGGCAGCGCGGCTTTGACCGCGTTGGTCGCGGTGCTCTCGTCGACGCCGAGCTTCGCGGCGATCTGACCGATCGGTACCTGGGAGAGCAAATCATCGAAGGAAGTCATCAGCTCCGCCTTGTCGAGGGATGACCGGGATTGCCCGTGTCGCGCTCACAGTAGGGGAATGCCCGGAGGGAGTGTGGTTTTTCGAGCCCGCGCGCCGAGGGGCGCGTTGCCAGTGTGGCTTCGCGCATACGTGCTCGCAAGCACGCCCAATGGCTCCGGCGCGCGAGCGGGCGACAGCTCCGCTGAAACGAGAGCGGGCGCCCGGTAGACCGGGCGCCCGACGTGTGCCCCCAGTAGGGCTCGAACCTACGACCTGCGGATTAAAAGTCCGTAGCTCTACCAACTGAGCTATAGGGGCGCGGTGGGCCAGTGTAGTGGGCGCGGCGCGCTGGCCCAAATGGGGGAGCGAGGCGAGTCGCGGGCCGGCCGCGGCCCGGATCGCGAGGGTTGACCGGTGGTGGCAATCTGACGCCGAGACTTGTTGTCGCGCCTGGTAACGCGAGATGTGTGGCCCGCGATCTTGCCGGTAAACATTTGGTACCCAACTTTGTTCATTGCGCCGATAATTGGCTACCATCCAATCATGTTGGCTAGCAATGTCTTTGGATTTGCGGGGGGTGAGGGGTCTGAGCTCGGGCGCGCATGGGGGTGGGGTGAGCGGGTGGGCTGCCCGCGATGGCCTGCGCTCCGGTCGGCCGGTCGCCTCGGGTGAACGTTGCTGGGACGCTGTCGAATTGGGGGAACGAGCACAGAGGGAAGCTTGGTTGCTTGATGTTTGCTGTAACAGTAAACCGAACCGGTCAGTTACCTGACTCGTCGGTTTGCCGCGTGTCGGAAGGGGATTCCGGGTACGGTGACGACTTGATGAATTCCGTAAGAATCGTCTACTCGTCCGGTGATTCGGAATTCGGCTTATCGTTGATGTGCCCGAACGTGTCGCGAACGGTCCGGCCGATCGTGACTTCCCTGGAGACAACGCCGCAGGAGGCAGATCCGAGACGAAGAAATACCCGGGTGCGCACCCCCTGCGGCGCACCCGGGCAGGAAAACTATACCAGCTGGTGTGTTTCAGGTTTTTCGCAAGTTTTCGTACCGAAAGTTTGAAACTGGGCGAAAACCCGGTTTGAAGTATTGATAAAACTCATAACTTCGCGCCAAGGGCCTGTTCCTTTGGGGGTGGCTGTTTGGCGGCGAGTAGGCTTCGGAGGCGTTTCGAGCATGGCACGGCAGCAAGAGCGGGCCCGCCGGACACGTGCGGCGATTATCAGGTCCGCCGCCGTTGAGTTCGGGAAGAGCGGCTATGCCGCTGCATCGCTCAACCGCATATTGGAAGGGTCGCGTGCCACCAAGGGCGCCATGTACTTCCATTTCGATTCCAAGGAAGATCTCGCGCGCGCCGTACTGGAGACGGCGGTCGAACGCTATCGCGCGTCGGCCGAGCGTTGGCTCGGCCGAACGGATCTCGGACCACTGGACGTCATGCACGGCATGATCGACGAGATGGCATTGCGGCTCGAGCACGACATCATCGTGCAGGCCGAATACCGGTTGATCATCGAGCCCGACTTCTATCGGGACGTGCAGACCGGCGGTGGGCGAATACTCGGGCGCGCCATCCGCGCGCTCGCGGTCCGGTCCATCGATCAGGGGCAGTTGCGCGCCGACGCGGACGCGGACCGGTTCACCCGCACGCTGACCGCCGCGCTGGCCGGCCAGCGCTACATGGTCGACGCGCACGGCACCGGCATCGATCTGCGCGCGCGCTTCGAGGAGGCGCTCGAGGTGGTCATCGAATCCATGGCCACCTCCGAGTGGGCGGAGAAGTTCCGCAACGACGGCTGGCGCACCCACGCCCGCCTCGAAGAGCTCAGTTTGGGACTCTGAACAGCCGATTTGGGAATCGAGTCCGGTCTGTCATAAGCTAACCGGGCTCCCAACGGAAAGCCGTTGAAGCCGGTTCCGGAGAAATCCGGAGGCGAGCCCCCTTCGTCTAGCGGCCTAGGACGCCGCCCTTTCAAGGCGGTAGCGCGGGTTCGAATCCCGTAGGGGGTACGGTCTTCGGACCGTTGGTAGTATGCAAGGCCCTGTGGCGCAGTTGGTTAGCGCGCCGCCCTGTCACGGCGGAGGTCGCGGGTTCGAGTCCCGTCAGGGTCGCAAGTGAGGCGCCGGAGCAATCCGGCGTTTCGCGTATGGCATTCAACTCGGGTGCCTGCGGCCAGGTAGCTCAGTTGGTACGAGCGTCCGCCTGAAAAGCGGAAGGTCGCCGGTTCGATCCCGGCCCTGGCCACTCGAAAGCGGGGAAGCCCTGCGTGCGGAGAGCGCGCGATGGCTTCCTCGTCTTTTTTATTTTGTGGGGTGCAACCCCACGCCCGCCCGGAGGGCTTCGCCCCCGGACCCCCTCCTCTGCCTCCCGCAAGTCGAGCCTTGCCCCATCCGGGTGGCGGATGGCTTCGAATATGCCCTTGCGGTGATCAGACTGGCTGATTCGGTGACGGGGATGGAAGGAGCGACCCGATGTTCGTCCACGGATTGAACCTGCTGGTGGTGGCTGGAGTCTGTGCGGCAACGCTCGTATCAGGCACCGGCGCGGCGTGTGCGCAGGATCTGCGTACTTCTGTCCCCGGACTCGTCCTCGTGCGAGACGACGCGGATTCCTGCGCCGAGTGGAAGGCCGACGTTCAGGAAGTGAAGAAGGAACAGAAAGACGCGAGGGCCGCGGCTTCCAATAGCAAGAGCACCCAAGCCGAGCGGAACCGCTCTCGGATGAAGTACAACGACGCCAGCAGGAAGCTCGTGCAGTTGCAGCAGAGCAGGCCGGACGGCTGCGAGTAGCGGTTGCTGTTGTCCCGCACGGCCGGAGAGGATGAGTCGTGCGGGCTCTGCGGCTGGTGTCAACGGGGCGGGGTAGTCGCTGAGGCTGAGCTGCGCGACGTGGCCGGAACCGCGCCGCCGTAATGACCACGGCCAGTCACCCCGTACGGCGCCGGTCGATTCGTGATCGGCTGCGGAGGTAGGCCGGGGGCGGCTTACGCCGTGCTCAGCACTACTCAGATATGCCCAAAGCGACCAATGGAGTCGCAGTTGTGAGTGTAAGCGCGGTTACCGACGCGCAGTGCCGCTCTTGCGAAGTGGGCCGATGAACCTGGCTGTTCGTCGGCTGTGTGTGCATGCCTGCGCGAGCTGGCTTTGGGCTGGCGGTGTTGTCTTGTGTGCCATATATGCCTTGACAGTTATATGACTGTGGCGGAATATGAAGGGGTGACCACGGCTAGCGTTTTTCAGGTGTTGGGGGAGCCGAGCAGGTTGGCGATCCTGGAGGTTTTGCGGGAGGGGGAGCAGCCGGTGGGGGAGTTGGTGGGGCGGGTGGGGCTCAGTCAGCCTGCGGTTTCCAAGCATCTTCGGGTGTTGCGGGAGGCGGGGTTGGTGGAGGTTCGGGTGGACGCGCAGCGACGGCTGTATCGGATCCGGACGGAACCGCTGGTGGGGGTCGACGATTGGCTGGCGCCTTATCGCCGGTTGTGGAACAGGCATCTCGATCTACTGGAAGAACATCTCGAGCGACGGAGGCAGGAATGAGTCAGGCGGAGCTTCGGACGGATGGGGCACGGCCGGCGGTGCGGCTGGAACGGCGGCTGGCGGATCCGCCCGCCGTGGTGTGGCAGGCGATCACCGAGCGGGAGCAGTTGCGGGCGTGGTTTCCGTGCGACGTGGAGGTGGCCGGCGGCGTGTGGGAGGTCGGGGCGGCGATCACCTTCGATTTCGGCACCGAGATGAGCGGAATGACGCTTACCGGAGAGGTATTCGCGGTCGACGAGCCGAAGCTCCTGGCGTTCAGCTGGGGCGAGGAACGGTTGCGGTTCGAGCTGGCGCCGCACGGCAGCGGGACGTTGCTGGTCTTGACCGATGAGCTGCCCGGGGAGGCCGCGGCGCGCAATGCCGCCGGTTGGGACGTGTGCCTCGACCGCCTCGCCGGCCTCGAGCCCGGCGACTGGAAATCCCACTTCGACACCTACGCCGCGACCTTCGAACCCCTCATCGGCCCCCAAGCGGGCCCGCCCACCGACTGATGCACGGCGAGTGGGACATGGTGGTGGCGAACGGCGAGTAGTGCCGGCGTCATGTCCCGCTCGGTGGGGTGGTTGTCGGTCGAGTGGGGGCGGGATGTCGCTCCCGTAGGCTGGCCGGGTCATGCTGACCCTTCTGCTAGCGCTCGCGGGATTCGCGTTTTTGGATTCGCTGGATGTGCTGCTGGTGGGGGTCACCACGGCGGTGGTGGCGGACAGCCGGGTCGGGCGGCGGTCGCCGGTGCCGGGCGGGGTGAGTTTCCTCGCTGGGGTTTTCGCGGTTACCACCGCGTTCGGCATCTGTACGGTGCTCGGGTTGAACTTCCTGACCGGGTTGGTGGAGTTCGAACTCACGCCGGGGGTGCGGTACTGGGGTGAGCTGGCGCTGGGGGTGGTGTTGATCGCGGTCAGCCGGGTTCCGGTGGGCGGTCGGACCGAGCCCCCCGCCTGGGCGGCGGCGGTGCGGCGGCGGCCGTGGTTGTTCGGATTCGTCGGTATGGCAATCGGTCTGGTGCAGGCGCCGACGGCGGTGCCGTATCTGGCGGGGCTGGCGATGATCTCGGCACAAGCACCGTTGCCGACGCTGTGGCCGCTGATCGTGGTGGCCTACTGCGCGCTGGCGCTGCTGCCGCCGTTGCTGGTGCTGCTGCTCTCGCTGCGCCGAACCACCAGGGCGCGGCGGGCCTACCGGCTGGTGGTGCGGATCCTCACTCGATGCGCGCCGCCCGCATTGCGCGTCCTTTTCGTGGTGTTCGGCACAGTTCTGGTGATCGACGCGCTCGTCCACTTCCGCCACCTCTGGTAACCCCCTGATGCCGGACCCCGGGCCGTCGATGATCTTGGAAATGGGGTTGAAGGGGCGGTGACGGTGGAATGCTGGAGGCATGGCTGAGCGCTGGTATTACTGCTTGAAGCACAAGCGGGCCGAAAAAGGGCGGCAGTGCTGGTTCCAGGATCGGATGGGCCCGTATCCGGACCAGGCGACCGCGGAGCGGGCATTGGAGATCGTGAAGGCGCGCAACGCGCAGGCCGATTCGCGGGATGAGGACTGACCAGGGCCGGTAGTCCGGTGTGCGACAACTGATCTGACCGCGACGGTGGGCGCGGGGCGCAGCGCCGCACGGCAGGACTGATCTTGTGACGTGCGCCGATGCACGCCCGGTATCGGCGAGCGGGTAGATCCACTCAGGCCCGCTTCAGCTGGATCAAGTACGGTTTCTCCGAACTCAAACGATTGCTCGGTGGTCCTGACGTGGGCTGCGAGCTGGACCAGGATCAGCAGGGAGGGCGACCCTTGAGGGTTACCGTTGTTGTGCCGACCTACAACGAGCGGGAGAACCTGCCGGTTGCGGTGGAGCGCCTGACCGCGCTGCCGGTACCCGACCTGCACGTGCTCGTGGTCGACGACAGCTCGCCGGACGGCACCGGCGAGGTCGCCGACAAGCTGGCCGCCGAGCTGCCGAACGTGGTCGGCGTGCTGCACCGCACGGAGAAGGACGGCCTCGGCCGGGCCTACATCGCGGGCATCACCCGGGCGCTGGACGAGGGCGCGGACGTGGTGATCCAGATGGACGCCGACCTGTCGCATCCGGCCGAGGTGATTCCGGCCATGCTGGAGAAGCTGACCACCACTGACGCAGGCGTCGTGCTCGGCTCGCGCTATGTGCCGGGCGGCTCGACCGCCGACGAGTGGAAGTGGCACCGCAAGGCGCTGTCCGCCTGGGCCAACTTCTACGTGAACCTGATCCTGCGGCTCGGCGTGAAGGACGCCACCGCCGGGTTCAAGGCGTGGAAGGCGGACACGCTGCGCGCGATCGACGTGGCCTCGATCCGCAGCAACGGCTACTCGTTCCAGGTCGAGATGAACTATCGGACGGTCAAGAAGGGCATCGAGATCGCGGAGGTGCCGATCCGATTCGAGGAGCGCACCCTGGGCGCCTCGAAGATGAGCCTGAAGGTGCAACTGGAGTCCGCGCTGATGCCGTGGAAGCTGCTCTTCGGCCGCTCGGTCTAGGACGGATACGCGTACGGGCCCCACATCCCGCGATGGATGTGGGGCCCTTCGTCGTCGAGGGTTCAGTTGGCGGACAGCCCGCGCCGCATCGCTTCCAGCCCGACGACGAGCACCGGTGCCAGCACCACGTGCATGACCGACAGGGCGACCGTGGTCACGGCGTCGAACGGTGCGGCGATGGTCAACCCGATGGTCGCGATGGCGAGCACGGCGCCGACGATCTGGGCCACCCGCAGCGCGCCGGTCCAGAAGTACGACACCAGCGCGGCCGCGGTCATGCCGACGAGCAGCGGCAGGCCGGAGGAGACGATCACCCCGCCCGCGCCGACCGACGTGGTGACCCCCTGGTCGACCACTTCGAACGAGCCGCCGGCGGCCTCGCCGAGCAGCCAGACGATCAGGTTGACCGCGACCGCGACAACGACGCTGCCGATGACGGCGGTCGGCCGGCCGACCGCGGGGATGCGCAGTGTGGGGGTGAAGGTTTGGGCGGTGGTCATGATGTTCTCCTCATCCGAAGCGGTGGTGCTCGCTGTCGAGAACAATCATGAAACCTGAACAATTATTGAGGTCAATTCGTCGTAGATGTGGCCTGGATCACTCGGCGAGACACCGCCGCGACGGAATTCGCTGCGGCGCGCGGGGGTTCGCGCGGATCAGTCGGGCTTCGGCCAGTTGAGCAGCGTGTCCAGGTACAGCTGCCGGACCGCGGCGACCTTGTCGTCCAGGTGATTCGGGTCCCAGTCGCTGACGTCGATGGGGTCGAGGATCGCCACGTCCACGGTGCCCGGCCGGGCGACCATCGAGTTGCGCCAGCAGATCTCGCCCGCGTTGCGGATCACGATGGGGATGACCGGCACGCCCGCCTGGATGGCGATGTGGAACGCGCCCTTCTTGAACGGCCCGACTTCCGGTGTGTAGGAACGGGTTCCCTCGGGCGCGACCGCGATCGACAGGCCGCCGCGCAAGGTGTCGACCACCGGTGCGAGCGCGGCCTTGGCCTTGTCGGTGCTCGACCGATCGATGAAGGTCACCCCGACGAAGCGCATCAGCGGCCCGAAGATCGGGTTGCGGGTGAGCTCCTTCTTGCCGATTCCGGTGACCCCGCCGCGCAGCACCTCGGGAACGATGATGATGTCGAACTGGCTCTGATGGTTGAACAGGAACACCGCGGGCCGCGGTGCGCGCGCGATGTGGGCGCCGCTGACGCGCAGGTGCACGCCCGCGAGGCTCAAGGTATTGCCCGCCGCGTGCTCCAGCAGTGCGTCGGCCATCTGCCGATGGTCCCTGGTCGGCGACTTGGCCGCGACGCCGTAGCACGCGCCGCCGAGCAGGCCGGCGAAACCCGCTGTGGTGCGGGCGTAGTCGGCCGGGCGCGGGTCTCGGCGCGGGTGGAAGCGCAGGATCGGCCAATCGCCGTCGGCGGCGACCGCGGTCAGCTGTTGATCGGGGTTCACCGCGGCCGGATGACCGACCAGGGCCAGTAGCGGCAGGTCGGCGGTGCTGTCGGCATAGGCGTAGCTGCGGGTGAGATCCACGCCGTGATCGGCGGCGAATTCCCGGACCGCCTCGGCCTTGCCGTTGCGCCACCGGGTCTTTCCGTCCGGATAGCCGGTGAGGATGCCGTCCTCGGCGGCCATCGGGGTGTAGAGCACGTGCTCGATGCCGAGCTCGGCCGCCGCGGGCAGGACCTGAAAGCGGGTCAGCGAGCTGGCCAGCACGATGGTGTGCCCGGCCGCCTGATGCGTCCGAATCAGTTGCCATGCTTCGAAATACAGGTGCCCGTACACCGTGCGCCGGAACAGCCGCTCGCCCAGCGCATCCAGGTCGGCCTCGGATCTGCCCGCGAGCGCCGCGGCGAGCTGGCTCAGGAACCGGCCGTACTCGCCGTCGGTGGTGCCGTTGCGGATGCCCCGCAGCAGCACCTCCTCGGTACCGCGCCCGCGGAACAGGCGCCGGAACAACCCGGCCCGCGCAAACCCGTCGACGAGGGTGCCGCCGAAGTCGAAGATCGCGGCGACCTCCGGACCCGTTGGCCCGGAGCGGATCTCGGCGAGCGCGCCGTCGAGCTCCGCGCTCACCGGGTCTCCCGGTTGGACGGATCGAGCGCCGCGGCCCTGGAGATGCGGGCGCCGATGGTGCGCAGCTGATCGGCGAATTCCACCCGCCGCTCGGTCAATTCCGCCCGGCGCTTGGCCGAGTCGTGCGACACCGCTTCGAGCAGCCCGTAGTTGTCCGCGAGTTTCAGTGCGCTGGTGAACAATTCGGTGGAGACCGACTCCGGGCTGTGCAGCCGCTGCTGCAGCATCATCTGCTTGCCGACCGCGACGCAGTCGGCGATGAACTGCTTGCGGTCGAGTTCGACCTCGGGGTCGCGGTCGGCCAGCCGCTCGGCCACCACCAGCTGAGCGTCGAAGAACGAGCGAAGCACCCGGTGCGCCATCATGAATCCGGAACCGGTGAGCTTGGCCATCACCTCGGAGCCGAGGGTGTTGTCCCTGGTGTGGCTGTGCCACTCGGGATCGAGCAGCAGCATCTCGGCGGTCATCTGCTCGGCGAACTCGGCCCGCTCCGGGAAGAAGAACTCGAACTTCAGCAGATCGCGCAGCCGGAACGCCTCGTCCCAGCCGGTGGTCAGCTGATCGGCGCCGTCGCTGTCCAGCGCGGCCAGGATGGACAGCTCGAGGATGGCGCGATTGACGAACCAGTGCACGGCGCTGTTGCGATAGAACGCGGCCTCCAGGTGCGCGCCCGCCTCGATCGAATAGACCGGCTCCAGCCCGCCGCGATAGACCGTCACCACCTTGGCCAGCGAGAGTTGCTCCAGCACAACGGCCAGACCCTGATCGTCGCGCAACGCGGCCAGCTCGCCGTGCGGCAGGTTCCGCTCCTCGATGTAGCCGAGCACCGGCGCGAGCACCGTGCGCACCTCGCCGAGGGTGAGCGCGCGCTCGTGCACGCCGAGCAGGGCGAGGGTGACCAGCGCGTTGACCGTCACCGGGGTGACCGCGTTGATGCCGACGGCGATCTCGAAGGCCAACCGCTGCACGGCTTTGCGCTCCAGCTCCGTGACATCGGGCGCGTCCGGTGTGCCCTGCCCGGTCTCGGTGAGCCCGGCGGGCGCGGGTTCGGTGCGGTGCAGCGGGATGGTCAGCGGCGGCGTGGTGAGCGGATCGCCGTGCGCGGCGAGCCGATCGCGGGCCGAAAGCGGTTCGCCGAAGCGCACATACACGTGCCCGGCCGAATGCTGTTGGCTGCGTACATAACGCGCGAGCCAGGCCAGCCCCTCCGGCTTCTTCTTGCCGCCGACCTGTTCGGTGGAGATGGCGCCGAGTTCGTTGAGCCGCTCGTAGGTGATCGACACCGGCACCAGCATGACGTCCTCGACCCGGTCCGCCCGTACCGCCGCCGCAAGGTAGTTCAGCAGCCCGTAGCGCGGCGGGCGCAGCTTGCCGGTGCGGGTACGGCCGCCCTCGAAGTACCACTCCAGGTTGAAGCGCTTGGCCAGCAGATAGGCGAAGTACTCCTCGACCACCGCCTTGTACACCTCGTCGTCGCCGAAACTGCGCCGGATGAACACGGTTCCGGTGCGCCGGGCGATCGGCCCCATCGGCCAGAAGCTGAGATTCGCGCCGCCGATCACGTGGTTCGGCGGGAAGTCGTTGCGGGCCAGCACATCACCGAGCACGAACGCGTCGACATAGGAGCGGTGCGACGGCAGGAACACCAGCGGGTAGCGGCGGTTGAGGTCGCGCAGCCCGGCCAGCCCCGAATCGTCGGAGTCCACCTTCCAGGTGGACGCGTGGATCGGCCGCATCGCCTGGGTGAACAGGTCGGAGACCAATCTGCTTTGCGCGGCGACGAGTTCGTTCAACGCCTTCTCCGCGCGCCGGTACACCTCGTGCGGGCTGGCGCCGATCTGGTCGGCGATGAGCTCGAGCCTGCGCACGAAGTCGGGGGAGTCGAGGATCTCCTCGGCCACCAGCCGGGGCACCTTGTATCGGTCGCCGATGATGGTGCGCTCGGCCCGCTCCAGCGCCACCACCGCGGCGCGCACGACGGCGCGGGCGAACGGCTCGGCGGTGCCCTTGGCGACCAGGGCGGCGGCTTCGGGGTTGTTCGTGCGCAATTCGCTGAGCAGCGCGGGCTGCCCGGCCAGCACCACGTGCCGGTTCGGCTGGCCGGCCAGCTTGCGCTGGGCCAGCCGATTCGGCTTGCGCGGGTTGGTCAGCAGCGCCATGTCGGCGAAGGTGATCCGGCGTACGCCATCGCGCTCCGGCGGCCGCCAGAGCACCCGCACCGGCACCACCAGCGGGTCGTCGCGGCGGCCGACCAGCCGGGACGCCACCGCGCCCGCGTCGAGATCCAACTGGGTGATCGGCGCGTCGGTGCCGAACTCCTTGGCGATTCCGCCCTCGGTCAGCCAGGCGCCGATGAGTTCGCGCTCCACGCCGGAGGCCGCGTCGACCAGCGCCACCACCGACCCCGGTGCCGACGCTCGCTCACTATCCGCGGGCGATCCGCCACGGTGCTCGATCATTACCGATTCCCTCCTGTCCCGCCTCTCCGAGTATTCAAGCCAGACTCGCGTGCCATGGCGGTTGCGTCGGCGACCGGCGGTCAGGAGTTGGGTTCGGCTCGGCCCGTACCCGGTGAGTTACCCATGTTCTTGCGTGATCAGGTGTTGAGTCGGGAGAGGTCCAGCGCGGAGTGCGCTGGACAGGATCATAAGGCGCGGGGGCTGGACAGAGTCGCCAGTTGTGGTATTTCCGCGGGTTCGATCCGGTGCTGTGGCGGGGCCGCGGTTTACGCTGCGTTCATGGATTGGGCGCTGCGCGCGTGTGGCTGGCACGGTCATTACACCTACGCACCGGACGAGACCGACCTGGCCGATCGGCTGCGGGTCGAGACCGTGGCCGGGGTCGCCTGGCGCTGCTTGCGCTGCGGGACCTTCGTGCCCGGCGATCCGGTCGGATCCGGCCCGGCCGACCACGCGCCCGAGGTGCCGCGCGGGCGGCTGCTGCGGGATCGCTGGTTGATGCGCGCGCTGGCGATCGAGCGGTTGCTGCGCGGGCTGGTGCTGGTCGGTGTGGCGTTCGCGGTGTTGAAGTTCCGGACGTCGCGGGAGACGATGCGGGCCGCGTTCGATCAGGATCTGCCGCTGCTGCGCCCGCTGGCCGACCAATTCGGCTGGGATGTCGACCGATCGAAGATCGTGCACCTGATCGATCAGGCCTTCTCGCTGTCGAATACGACGCTGCTGTGGGTGGCCGTCGGCATCTTCGTCTACGCCGGGTTGCAGGGGATCGAGGCGCTCGGGCTGTGGCTGATGAAGCGCTGGGGTGAGTATTTCGCGGTCGTCGCGACGAGTCTGTTTCTGCCGCTGGAGATCTACGAGTTGACCGAGAAGGTCACCGTGCTGCGGATCGGCGCGCTGCTGGTCAACATCGCCGCGGTGGTCTGGCTGCTCTATTCGAAGCGGCTGTTCGGACTGCGCGGCGGGGCGGCCGCGTACCACGCGGAGCACAGCGCGGAGAGTTTGCTGAGTGTCGAGCGTTCGGCCCTGGCGGTCCCCTCGAACTGACCGTTCTGGGGTCGATCGTTGTGGTTGCGGGCACAGTTCCAAGCTAGTCAGGTAATGCTAACCTTACCTCCAAAGTAGAGCCAGTGCGAACTTTGGAGGATCGTTGTCGACCACGGACGAACGCTTGCGGGTGGAGTATGTGACCGATCCGGCGGCAGCGATGTCCCGGCTGGCGGGGGCAGATCGGTTCGGTGAGTACGTGATGTACGAGCGACCGGGTGAGTGGGTATTCGCCGCCGATCCGATCGGCGGGATCGAGCTGGATGTCGAGGAGCTGCGGGTCAGCTGGGACGGGCAGACCACCGCGACCCCGTGGACGGGCCGTCCGGCGGGAGTCGTCGATCGGGCGCTGGCCGGGTTGCCGCTCGATGGCCGGAATGCCTACGGCTGGATCGGATTCGAGTTCTGCGCGTGGGCCTATGCCGCGACCGCGCACCTGGACCCGCGGACCACGCTGGTGCAGTTGATGATTCCGCGCATCGAGGTGCGGATCGGCGAGTACGGCATCCGGGTCTCCGGCGCCACCCCGGCCGAGACCGGCGACATCCACGACCTGATCACCGAATCGCAGGAAAGCGAACTGCCGCAACCGCATCCGGCGGACATCCGGCTCGACCCGACCGGTTATGCGGGCCGGGTCGCCGAGGCGGTGAGCGAGATCCGGGCGAACAAGTACCAGAAGGTCATCCTGTCGCGGAAGGTCGATCTGCCGTTCGTGGTGGACGTGCCCGCCACCTACCGGCTCGGCCGCGCGCACAACACGCCCGCGCGCTCGTTCCTGCTGCGGCTCGGCGGGCTCGAGGCGGCCGGGTTCAGCCCGGAACTCGTTGCCTCCGTGGACGACAACCGCATGGTGACCACCGAACCGGTGGCGGGCACCCGGGCCTTCGGCCGGGGCGCGGAGATCGACGCGGCGGCCCGCGCTGACCTGCTCGCCGACCCCAAGGAGATCGTGGAGCACGCGATTTCGGTGCAGACCTCGTTCGCGGAGATGACCTCGGTGGCCGAGCGCGGCACCGTGGCGGTCACCGACTTCATGGCGGTGCGCGAGCGCGGCAGCGTGCAGCATATTTCCTCCACCGTGTGCGGCACCCTGGCCGCGGACCGGACCGGCTGGGACGCGCTCGAGGTGCTGTTTCCCTCGGTCACCGCGTCCGGCATTCCCAAGGCCGAGGGCATCGACTCGGTGTTCCGGCTCGACCACGACGCGCGCGGGCTGTATTCCGGTGCGGTGGTCACCATCTCGCCGACCGGCGCGCTGGAGGCGACGCTGGTGTTGCGGGCGATCTATCAGACGACCGAGGGCGCCTGGTTGCGGGCCGGGGCCGGCATCGTCGCGCAGTCGCGGCCGGAGCGAGAATTCGAGGAGACCTGCGAGAAGCTGGGCAGCATCGCGCCGTACGTCGTGCAGGCGCGGTAGACGTTCGATCGGATCTTCGGGCAGCGCATCGAACGATGCGCTGCCCGTTGTGTTTCCGATCGAGCGGCTCACCCAGCGGCGGCGCGTAGCGCCTTCTTATCGATCTTTCCGACGGCGGTGACCGGCAGCCGGTCCGCGCGGCGCAGGACGTCGGGGAGCTTGTAGGTCGCCAGGCCACGTTCGGTAAGAAAGGCCTTGATCTCGGCCAGCGTTGGCATCTCGCCGTCGACAACCAGTACGGCGCAGACTTTCTCGCCGAGCGAGGCATCGGGCAGTCCGACCGCCGCCGCGTGCCGGACGGCCGGATGTGCGAGCAGGTGTTCCTCCAGCTCGTCGCACGAGACGTTCTCGCCGCCGCGGTTGATCACGTCCTTGATCCGTCCGGAGACGATCAGGTGCCCGCTCGGCAGCCTGCGCACCAGATCGCCGCTGCGGTAGTAGCCGTCCGGGGTGAAGGCGCGCGCGTTGTGTTCGGGCGCGCGGTAGTAGCCGCGAATGGTGTACGGCCCCTTGGTGAGCAGCTCGCCCTCGGCGCCCGGCGCGACGTCGTTGCCGTCCGCGTCCACCACCCGGATCTCGTCGGCGGGTGAGAGCGCCCGCCCCTGCGTGGTGTGCAGCAGTTCGGCGGGGTCGTCGAGCCGGGTGAAGTTGAGCAGCCCCTCGGCCATGCCGAACACCTGCTGCAAGGTGGCGCCGAGCGCGGGGGTCACCGCCTTGGCGTTGACCTCGGCCAGCCGGGCGCCGCCGACCTGGAGCAGCCGCAGCGACCGCAGGTCGGCCTCCTCCCATTCGGTTGCGGCACACCACAGCTGGGCCAGCGGCGGGACGACCGCGGTGACCGTGACGCCATGCCGCTCGATGGCGGCGAAGGCGCTCTCCGGGCTGGGATCGGTGACGAACGCGACCGCGCCGCCGACGCTCACCGTGCCGAGAATCCCCGGGCAGGCCAGCGGGAAGTTGTGCGCCGCAGGCAAGGTCGCGAGGTAGACGTCGTCCGCGGTCAGCGCGCACACTTCGGCGCTCGCGGTGGCGTTGTACACGTAGTCCTCGTGCGTGCGGGCGATCAGCTTGGGCAGCCCGGTGGTGCCGCCGGAGACCAGCATCAGCGCGATATCGCTCGGGTCTCTCGTCGGCAGCGAATCTCCGGCGCGCGGAATCGAATTCAAGTCGATGCCGAATCCCGGCTCGCCGAGCACCAGCACGTGCCGCAACGAGGGCACCGACTCCCGCACGGCCGCGGCCAGGTCGCGATAGTCGAAATCCCCGAGCCGATCGATCACGATGTAGGCCACCGCCTCGGAAAGCGCTGCCAGATGCTCGATTTCGGCCCGCCGATGCGCGGGCAGGGTCAGCACCGGGATGATCCCGGCCCGCAGCAACCCGAACAGCACCGTCGCGAACTCCGGCACGTTGGGCAACTGCACCACCACCCGATCGCCGGGCGCGATGCCCAGCGCGAGCAGCCCGTGCGCCATCCGATCGGCCGCCGCGTCCAGCCACGCGTAGCTGCGCGGACCCGCCGCATCGAGCAGTGCGGGCCGATGCGGATGCCGCTGAGCCGTGTCCCGCAGCAGCTCACCCAGCGTGCGCCCGGCCCAATAGCCGGCGGCCCGATAGGCCTCGCCGGCCTCGGCCGGAACGGGCACATAACCATCGCGATGCGGGGTGGATGTCGAAGTCACGGTCGTACCTCACGGCTAACCCGGGCCGAGCCCGGTGAAGATAGGTAAGGCAACCCTATCTCAACGGTGTGTGCCGGTTCGAGCACGTCTCGATCGACGCCGTGCTGGCCCGGGTATGCCGTCACGTCTCGGTTTAAACTCCCCGCCATGAGCAGGTGGGATACCTCGTCGATGCCCGATCAGACCGGCCGGAGGTTCATTGTGACCGGCGCGAACAGCGGGCTGGGGGCGGCCACCGTGCGCGCCTTGGCGGCGGCCGGGGCCGAGGTGGTACTGGCCTGCCGGAACGTGGCCAAGGCGGAGCGGATCGCGGCGGAGCTGGGCGAGCGGGCGGTGGTGCGGAAGCTGGATCTCGCGGATCTGGCGTCGGTCCGGGAGTTCGCCGAGGCGACGGATCGAGCCGATGTGCTGATCAACAATGCCGGGGTGATGGCGCTGCCGGAGTCGCGCACCGCGGACGGTTTCGAAATGCAGTTCGGCACAAACCATCTCGGTCACTTCGCGCTGACCGGGCTACTGCTGGACAAGATTTCGACGCGGATCGTCACGGTGGCCAGCGGTGCGCACGTCATCGGGAAGATCGATCTGGACGATCTCAACTGGGAGCGGCGCCGGTATCGACGCTGGCAGGCCTACGGGCAGGCGAAGCTGGCCAACCTGATGTTCGCCTACGAGTTGCAGCGCAGGTTGAGCGCGGCCGGCTCGGCGAAGATCTCGGTCGCCGCGCACCCCGGTTATGCCGCGACCGAGCTGATGTCGCACACCGAGTCGATCCAGGACGCGGTGATGTGGCTCGGCAACCTGCTGCTCGCGCAGAGCGCCGAAATGGGCGCGCTGCCTACGCTTTACGCCGCGACGACCGACGTCGAGCCCGGCCGCTACTACGGCCCGACCGGCTGGCGCGGCCTGCGCGGCTACCCGGGCCGTTCCGGTTCGACGAGGGCCTCGCGCGACGAGAACGTCGCCCGCGCCCTGTGGCAGCGGTCGGAGCAACTGACCGGCGTCACCTACGCTTTCGCGAAATAGCCACGCGCCCGATCGAGGCTGCCTGCCGTGGACACGCGGCGCGCTGAGCTGCGACGATGAATCGATACGAGGGTGACTCGGGTCACCCCGGCCAGTGATGTCACACATCGCCTACCCGTGTCGTCCTCTCTACGAAGACGCAGAACAACCACGAAGGAAGGCACCATCATGGACGCTCGTATCAACCTCTTCGGCAACCAGGTCGCGGGCAGCTTCATCAAGCGGCTCAACAACGCCGCCCGGATCATCAACGACTCCACCCTGCCCGCCGCCACGCACGAGCTGATCAAGATCCGGGCCAGCCAGATCAACGGCTGCGGGTACTGCACCGACATGCACACCAAGGACGCCGCGCACCACGGCGAGACGTCGGTGCGGCTCAATCTGGTCGCCGCCTGGCGTGAGGCCACCGTGTTCACCGAGGCCGAACGGGCCGCGCTCGCGCTGACCGAGGAGGCCACCCGGATCGCGGACAGCGCCGGTGTCAGCGAGGAGGTGTGGCAGGAGGTGCGCAAGCACTACGACGAGGACCAGGCCGCCGCGTTGATCTCCGCGATCGCGATGATCAACGCCTGGAACCGGTTGAACGTGATCGCCCGCACCCCGGCCGGCGACTACCAGCCCGGCCAGTGGGGGTGAGGCATACCGGATCGACCGTGCTGTGGCATGCGGCACGGTCGAGCCACCCCCGGATAGCTGCCTGGTACAGTGCCTGACGTGCAGCGCGTGTATTTCTGGTTTAGCAAGCCGGCCCCGGGTGGGCTGGTCTGCGGCAACCACTTGCGCTGACGACATTCCACCCCGAGCCGGAAGACCGGCTCGACGGGGTTTCGCGTCCGTGGGTCGGCCGAAGAAAAGGAACCCACATGACCACCGCTGTTGATGTCGATCCACGGCATTCCGACCTGGACGATCAGCGCACCCTGAGCGTCAGCCCGCTGCGATCGCCCGCCGAGGTACGCCAGGTACACCGGATCACCGACGCCCTCGCCGACACGGTTCGCCGCGGCCGCGCGGCCACCGTGGACGTGCTGAACGGCGTGGACGATCGCCTGATGGTGATCGTCGGCCCGTGCTCGGTGCACGACCCCGCCGCCGCCCTCGACTACGCGCGCCGCCTGGCCGCCAAGGCCGCCGAGCTGGACGACGCCCTGCACGTGGTGATGCGGGTCTACTTCGAGAAGCCGCGCACCACCCTAGGCTGGAAGGGGCTGATCAACGATCCGCACCTGGACGGCTCGTTCGACGTCAACACCGGACTCGGCATCGGCCGCAAGCTGCTGGTCGACATCACCGGCCTCGGCCTGCCGGTGGCGTGCGAGTTCCTCGACCCGATCACCCCGCAGTACATCGCGGACCTGGTCGCCTACGGCGCGATCGGCGCCCGCACCGCGGCCAGCCAGGTGCACCGGCAGCTGAGCAGCGCGCTGTCCATGCCGGTCGGCATCAAGAACGGCACCGACGGCGACGTCCAGGTGGCCGTCGACGGCGTGCGCGCCGCCGCGGCCAGCCACGTGTTCCCCGGCACCGACCTGGACGGGCGCGCCGCGCTGATCCGCACCACCGGCAATCCCGACTGCCACGTCATCCTGCGCGGCGGCACCTCCGGCACCAACTACGACGCGGCCTCGGTCGCCGAGGCGTGCGTGCGGCTGGAGAAGGCCGGGCTGCCGCAGCGGGTGGTCGTCGACGCCAGTCACGGCAACAGCAACAAGGACCACACCAAGCAGGTCGACGTGGTCACCGACATCGCGGCCCGGCTCGGCGCAGGCGAACCCGGCGTGGTCGGGGTGATGCTGGAGAGCTTCCTGGTGGAAGGCAGGCAGGATCTGACTCTCGGGCACGCGAGCGAACTGACTTACGGCCAGTCCATCACCGATGCCTGCCTCGATTGGGACACCACCGCCGGCCAGCTCGACCGCCTGGCCGACGCGGTCCGGCAGCGCCGCAACCCCTGACGGCCACACCGGCTTTCGGCCTCCCGCACGGTGTCTCGTGCGGGAAGCCGGGAACCCGGTGATCACCAGACCAGCAACCGTCAAGTGGACCGCGACCGGGCGCCGCCGGTCGGCGAGGATCGACAGCGTGATCGACATGGCGGCAGTGCTCGGAGTCGCGGCGGTGGCGTTGGGCCTGGTCCTGACGCCCGGGCCGAACATGATGTACCTGGTTTCCCGGACCGTGTCGCAGGGGCGGCGCGCCGGTTTGGTGTCGCTCGGCGGTGTCGCGCTGGGATTCGCGGTGTACCTGGTGGCCGCGACCGTCGGCATCACCGCGGTGTTCGCGATGGTGCCGGGGTTGTACCTCGGGGTGAAACTGCTCGGCGCCGCGTATCTGCTGTGGATGGCCTGGCAGGCGCTGCGGCCCGGCGGCACGTCGATATTCGAGCCCGCGACGGTCCCCGCGGATCCGACCCGGCGGTTGTTCCTGATGGGGTTCCTGACGAACCTGCTGAATCCGAAGATCGCGATCCTCTACATGGCGCTGATCCCGCAGTTCGTCGCGCCCGAACACGGGCAGATCTGGTTGCAGAGCCTGGTTCTCGGCGCGGTGCAGATCGTGGTGGCGCTGACGGTGAACGGGCTGATCGTGCTCGGTGCGGCCGGCCTGGCGACCTTCCTCACCGGCAGGCCGCTCTGGCTGCGCGTCCAGCGCTACCTCATGGGCACCATGCTCGGCGCCATCGCCGTCCTGCTCGCCACCGACCGGGCCCGCCCCACCCCTGCCTGACCTCGGCAGAGCCACGGGCCGTGTCGGCGCGGAGCGCGCGCCCGGGTATGACACCGTGAGCGGCATGGTGGATTTCGAGGCCGCGGTGCTGGCCGGCCCGTTCGGGTCGGCGGCGGGCGCGGTGCTGCACGCGGGTGAGTTGTTCGGGGTGTTCGCGTTCGCGAGTTCGGGCGCCTTGCTGGCCGTGCGGCGCGACTTCGACATCTTCGGCATCGTGGTGCTGGCCTGTGCCACCGCGCTCGGCGGCGGCATCATCCGGGACCTGCTGATCGGCCGGACCCCGCCCGCGGCATTCGTCGATCTCAGTTATCTGTGGACGGCGGTGCTGGCCGCCGCGGTGATCTTCTTCTGGCATCCGTCGCGGCGGTTGACCAGGGGCCCGCTCGAGGTCGCCGACGCCTTCGGGCTCGGCCTGTTCTGTGTGACCGGTACGGTCATCGCCTACTCGCGCGGGCTCGGCGCGCCCTCGGCCGCGTTGCTCGGCCTGGTCACCGCGATCGGTGGCGGCGTGATCCGCGACCTGCTCGGCGGGCAGACGCCGAATGTGCTTCGGCCGGACCAGATCTACGCGGTGCCCGCGCTGGCCGGTGCCGTCGCCACGGCGACGCTGCTGCATTTCGGCGTGTATCAGGCGTGGACCGGGGCGCTGGCCGCGCTCGGCGCGATCGTCTTCCGGCTGCTCGCGTTGCGCTTCGGCTGGCATGCGCCGCAGGCACGCCGGTATCCGCGGACCAGGCCGCCGGCCGATCCGACCTCGCCGCACCCGTCCTGATCTCCCGCGCCGAGCGCGGGAGATCAGGGGCGCGCTACTTCAACCGATAACGCAGCTGCGCGAACTGTCCCATCTGTGCGACCTCGACGAGTCGCATGCGCGAGGCCGGAATTCGCCGCGGCAGCACGGGCGCACCGGCGCCCAGGGTCACCGGTGCGACGCCCGCGATGATCTCGTCGAGCAGCCCGGCATCGGCGAACAGTCCGGTCAGCTCGCCGCCGCCGACGATCCAGATGTGCTGCCCGCCCGCGGCTTCCAGCATGTCCCGGTGCACCGGCTCGACCGGGCCGGACACGAACCGCAGGTTGGCGCCGGGGACGGCGGGCAGCGTGCGATGGGTGAACACCCAGCACGGGAGATCCCCGTAGACCTTGGCCCAGTTCTCCGGCGGGTCGTTGGCCATGATCCATTCGTAGGTGGTCGCGCCCATGCACATCGCGCCGACGCCCGCGAGGAACTCGGTGATGTTGTGCTCGGCGGTGCCGTCGTCGTCGACCTCGAACAGCCAGCCGAGCGAGTTGTGCTCGTCGGCGATGTACCCGTCGAGGCTGGTCGCGGTGAAGTATTGGGTTGCCATGGGACATACCCTGTCAGCGAAACCTGACAGGGTATGTCAAGGTTCAGCGACCGCCTGCCCGGAGCCTGCGCACGCCCTCGTCGAGCGTCTCGTCGCGCTTGCAGAAGGTGAAGCGCACCAGGTGACTCCAGGCCGCGGCGTCGTCGGCGAACACGCTGACCGGGACGGCGGCGACGCCGAGCCGCTTCGGCAGTTCGCGGCAGAAGGCGAGGCCGTCGGCCGCGCCGAGCGGCGTGATGTCGCCGCACACGAAATAGCCACCCGGACTGTGCTTCACCTCCAGCCCGGTGTCGGCCAGCGCGGCGGCGAGCCGAAGTCGTTTCTCGGACAGCGTGTCCCGCAGCCCCGCGACCCACTCCAGCTCGTGGTTCAGCGCGTGCGCGACCGCGGGCTGGAACGGGCCACCGGCGACGAAGGTCATGAACTGCTTGGCGGCGAGCACCCCGTCGATCAGCGGCGCCGGGCCGCACGCCCAGCCGGTCTTCCAACCGGTGACGCTGAATGTCTTTGCCGCACTGGACACCACGACGGTGCGCTCGGCCATGCCGGGCAGCGTGGCCAGGCTGATGTGCTCGGTGCCGTCGTAGACCAGGTGCTCGTAGACCTCGTCGGTGAGCACCAGAATGTCATGCGCACAGGCGATCTCGGCGATGGCCTCGAGGTCGGCGCGGCCGAGCACGGTGCCGGTCGGGTTGTGCGGCGAGTTGACCACCAGCATCCTGGTGGCCGGCGTGATCGCGGCGCGCAGGCTGTCCAGGTCGAGCACGAAGTGATCGCCGTCGGCGACCAGGCGTGCGGTGCGCCGCCGCGCACCGGCCAAAGCGACTGCGGCAGCATAGGAGTCGTAGTACGGCTCGATCAGCACGACCTCGGAGCCCGGCTCGACCAGGCCGAGGATGGCGGCCGCGATCGCCTCGGTCGCCCCGACGGTCACCAGCACCTGGGTGTCGGGATCGTAGTGGGTGCCGTAGCGGCGGGCCCGGTCGTCGGCGATCGCGCGGCGCAGCACCGGCATCCCGCGCCCGGGCGGGTACTGGTTGAGGCCGTCGGCGATGGCCTGCCTGGCCACCTCGAGCATGCCGGCCGGGCCGTCGGTGTCGGGGAATCCCTGACCTAAATTGACCGCGTCGAACCGGACGGCGAGCTCGGTCATCTCCGCGAATATCGTGGAGGCGAAGGGGCGTAGGCGAGCAACGGTGGCGGGTTGCGGAGGCATAGTCGGAGACTAGCCCAGCATTCGCTATTGTTGCCATTCAATAGCGAATAGCTATGCTTCACTTCAAGTTTGGGCCGTCTACCTGCATGGTTGTGTGGTTTCCCAGTGGCGGCTAGCCTCGCCGTGTTCTACCTCACAGTCCCGCGATCCGCGGGTATCTCGAAAGGGGCATTCATGGCCTCATATCTCGACCTTGTGGTGAATCCGGCCACGTCGGAGGTCGCCGGATCCGCACTCGGTCTGCTTCGGCACGTCATGCAGGACTTCATCGCGGGCTTCGGCTCCTCTACTCCGGACTGGGGTCTGGGTTCCTCGACCGGCAACCCCGGCCTCGGCTCCTCGACCGGCAACTGGTTCGCCGGCTCGGCCACTCCCTGATGGTGGCCCGCCGGGCCGGTCGTGAGGGGGCCTGCCCGGCGGGCTCAGCCGAGCCGAATGCCGGTCAGCTTGGCCGGATTCGCGAGATCGTAAGTGCCCCAGACCAGTCCGTCGCGGACGGTGAAACCCATGACCCGCGGCGGATGTCCGTAGCCCGCGGTGACGACCATGCCCAGTTGTCCGTTGACCGAGGCGAATTCGTAGTTGTACGCAGGATCCACCGCGCTGCCGTCCAGGCCGTACTTGCGCACCAGCCCCACGTAGAAGCGCGCGATCCGATCCGCGCCGCGCAGGATGTTCACCGCGGTCGAGGTGGTGCCGTCGGCGTCGCCGATCACCACCGAATCCGGGTGCAGCGCAGCGGTAACCGCGCGCACGTCACCGGAGCGCAGCGCGCTGAGGAAGCGCTGCACCGCGGCCTCGTGCTCGGCGTCCGGCACCGGCGGCGGCGTGTCCGCCACCGCCTTGCGCGCCCGCACCGCCAGCTGCCGCGCGGCCTCGGCCGACACGTCGAGGATCTCGGCGATCTCGTCGAACGGCACTGAAAGTCCGTCGTGCAGAACGAAAGCCACCCGTTGCGGCGGAGTGAGGCGGTCCAGCACCACCATGGCCGCGAGTCGGTATTCCTGCCTGCGGACCACCGTCTCCAGCGGGTCCGGCGTGCTCGACGGCGTGCGCGCGGTCACCACCGGTTCCGGCAGCCATTGCCCCACATAGCTTTCCCGGCGCACCGCGGCACTGCGCAAGCGGTCCAGGCAGATTCGGCTCACCACGGTGGTCAGCCAGGCGCGCGGGTCGTCGATCTCGGATTGGTGGGCGCCGGCCAGGCGCAGCCAGCTCTCCTGCACCGCGTCCTCGGCGTCGCCGACGCTGCCCGTCAGCCGATACGCGACCGAGAGCAGATGCGCTCGATGTGATTCGAACAATCCGGCAAGCAGAGCGGCAACCATCAGGAGGATTCTACGATCTCCGGGCCGGTCGGTTCACCGCGGTGCCCCGGCCCGGCGCGCGGGAAAGCCGATGCTCAGCTCCGGCGATCCGTGACAACATGACTCGATGGACGCACACGCGCTGTCGAACGGAACGGTCTGGCTATCGATCCCCACCGCCGCGGACATCGACGCCATCACCGAATGTTGTCAGCATCCGTCCATCGGCGAGTGGGTGACCATCCCGGTGCCCTACACCAGGGATAACGCGCAGACCTTCGTCGACGACATCGTCCGCCCCGGCTGGGCGGGCCGCAGCCCGACCTGGGCGCTGCGCCTGCGGGCGGGCGGCACCGTCGTCGGCATGATCGGCCTCGGGGAACGCGACGAGTCCTCGGCCGAGATCGGCTTCTGGCTGGCCCCGGCCCAACGCTCGCGCGGCCTGATGACCCAGGCGGTGAACCTGGTCTGCGACTACGCCTTCCGGCCCGACGGCATGGCGCTGCGCCGGATCAGCTGGCGTGCGTTCGTCGGCAACTACCCTTCGGCCGCCGTGGCCCGTCGCACCGGCTTCCGCTACGAGGGTCTGGCCCGGCAGGGCAGCCTGCAGCGCGGCCGCAGCCGCGACCACTGGCTGGCCGCCCGCCTGCCCACCGATCCACCGGGCCCCGCGGAGGGTTGGCCTGCCGAGTTCGACCGGGCGCTGCAACGGTAATTGCCGTGGTCAGGGGACCGGCCGTGCCGGGCTGTCGGGGGTCTCAGGAAGAATGGTCCGGAATCGATGCGAGGAGGGGCTGTGACCGACGGTCCACTGATTGTGCAGAGTGACAAGACGCTGCTGCTGGAGGTCGACCACGAGTTGGCCGACGCGGCGCGGCAGGCCATCGCGCCGTTCGCCGAGCTGGAGCGCGCGCCCGAGCACGTGCACACCTATCGGGTGACGCCGCTGGCGCTGTGGAACGCGCGGGCGGCCGGGCACGACGCCGAGCAGGTGGTGGACGCGCTGGTCAGTTTCTCCCGGTACGCGGTGCCGCAGCCGCTGCTGGTGGACATCGTCGACACCATGGCCCGGTACGGGCGGTTGCAGCTGGTCAAGCATCCGGCGCACGGGTTGGTGCTGGTCAGCCTGGATCGCGCGGTGCTGGAGGAGGTGCTGCGACACAAGAAGCTCGCGCCGATGTTCGGCGCCCGGCTCGACGACGACACGGTGATCGTGCACGGCTCCGAGCGCGGCCGGATCAAGCAGATGCTGCTGAAGATCGGCTGGCCGGCCGAGGACCTGGCCGGGTACGTCGACGGCGAGGCGCATCCGATCGAACTGGACTACTCCGACGACAAGTGGCACCTGCGCGACTACCAGGAGATGGCCGCCGACTCGTTCTGGGCGGGCGGCTCCGGGGTCGTGGTGCTGCCGTGTGGCGCGGGCAAGACGATGGTCGGCGCCGCCGCCATGGCGAAGGCCAAGGCGACCACGCTGATCCTGGTCACCAATACCGTCGCGGGCCGGCAGTGGCGCCGCGAGCTGCTGGCGCGCACCTCGCTGACCGAGGACGAGATCGGCGAATACTCGGGAGAGCGCAAGGAGATCCGCCCGGTCACCATCGCGACCTACCAGGTGATCACCCGCCGTACCAAGGGCGAATACCGGCACCTGGAGCTGTTCGACAGCCGCGACTGGGGCCTGGTCATCTACGACGAGGTGCACCTGCTGCCCGCGCCGGTCTTCCGGATGACCGCCGACCTGCAGTCGCGCCGCCGCCTCGGCCTCACCGCCACCCTGGTCCGCGAGGACGGCCGGGAGGGCGACGTGTTCTCGCTGATCGGGCCGAAGCGCTACGACGCCCCGTGGAAGGACATCGAGGCGCAGGGCTGGATCGCCCCCGCCGAGTGCATCGAGGTCAGGGTGACGCTCACCGACGCCGAGCGGATGGCCTACGCGACCGCCGAGCCGGAGGAGCGCTACAAGCTGTGCTCGACCGCGCGCACGAAAATCCCGGTGGTGCAGTCGATCCTGGCCAAGCACACGGACGCGCCGACCCTGGTGATCGGCGCCTACCTCGACCAGCTCGACGAGCTGGGCGCGGCGCTGAACGCGCCGGTGATCCAGGGGTCGACGAAAACCAAAGAGCGCGAAGAACTCTTCGAAGCGTTCCGGCAGGGCGACATCCCCGTGCTGGTGGTCAGCAAAGTGGCGAACTTCTCCATCGACTTGCCGGAAGCCTCGGTCGCGGTGCAGGTTTCGGGCACCTTCGGCTCCCGGCAGGAGGAGGCGCAGCGCCTCGGCCGGCTGCTGCGGCCGAAACACGATGGCGGCCAAGCGCACTTCTACTCGGTGGTGGCCCGGGATACCCTCGACGCCGAATACGCGGCGCACCGGCAGCGTTTTCTGGCCGAACAGGGGTATGCCTACCGAATCATGGACGCCGACGACCTGCTCGGTCCGCCCATCGGATAAGTGGAGGCAACTCCTCCGTAAACTGTGCTAGGAATAGGGACGTGCGACGCTTCGAATTCCCGGTGGACCGCAAGCATGCCCGCGCGGTCAACGAAGTCTTCGCCGACCAGCGTCGACTGCGGATAGGGGCACTGGCCGCGGCGGTCATCGCGACCGCTGGTGCGGCGTATTTGATCTACCTGAACCATCCGTGGGCCTACCTGCTGACCATCGCGTTCATCCTCGGCGCGGTGGTCTCGCTGTGGGTGGCCTTCTGGACCGCCCGGCACGCCAGCATCGACAAGCTCTACACCGACGGCGAGCTGGTGCCCGCGGTGGTCTCGGAGACCTATCCGGCCAGCGTGGTGCTGCTCGCGCTGGTCGATGTGGCCAAGCCGGACGCCACCGATCCGCGCTACGCGCTGGTCATCCGCCGGGTCCGCACGCTGCCCGGGCACGAGATGTCCGCGGGGGAGCGGGTGCCCGCGGTCGCGGTGCGCACCGATCGGGCGCCGCGGCAGGTCGGCGAGCGCTGGCAGTCGGTCAGTGCCATGCCGATCGCCTGGGGCACCACCGACGACGAGGTCATCGAGCGCGCCCGCGCCGCGATCAGTGACGCCGAATGGCGTTTGCTCACCGACAATCTCGCGCTCACCGAGAAGGTCCGGCGCGCGCCCGCCAAGCGGCTGCTGCTCGATCCGCACCAGCTGCCCGACGATCTCGGTTCCTGACGCCGGAACATTCGCCTATTTCGGGTTGCGCCGCCGCTTAGACTCCGAAGATGGTTCCGATGTCCAACCTGCTGGCGTTTCTCGCGGCGGCGACCGTCCTCATCATCGTCCCCGGCCCCGGGGTGCTGTTCACCATCGGGCGTGCGCTCACCCTCGGCCGGCGCGCGGCGCTGCTGTCGGTGCTCGGGCACTGCCTGGGCGTGTTCGTCGCGCTGCTGCTCGTCGCGGTGGGGCTCGGCACGCTGCTGATGGCCTCCGCGCTCGCGCTCACCGTGATCAAGTTCGCCGGCGCGCTGTACCTGATGTACATCGGCGTGCAGGCGATCCGCGAGCGCAAGACGCTGCTGGACGCCCTCGGCGCCAAGGTCGACCTGGTGCCGGACGCGAAGGTGCTGCGCCAGAGCGTGATCGTCGGCGTGACCAATCCGAAGGCGATCATCTTCTTCGCGGCCATCCTGCCGCACTTCGCCGATCCCGACGCCGGATCGCTGCCGCTGCAATTCCTGATCCTGGGCTCGATCTTCCTGGCGATCGCGATGGTCTCGGACAGCGCGTGGGCGCTGCTCGCGGCCTCGGCACGCAGCTGGTTCGCCCGCTCGCCGCGCAGGCTGGAGGCGGTCGGCGGGGCAGGCGGGATGATGATCGTCGGGCTCGGCGCGTCGGTGGCACTGACCGGAAGCACGGACTGAACCGGCTACCATCCATCGGGTTGGTACGGCTGTACCGGAAGTAAGAGGGGTGGTTGTCGAATGAGGTTGTCCGGCTGGATGTGTGCGGCGGTCGTGGGCGCGGTCGTCGCCGCGGGAGCGCCCGCCGCCGCGGACCCGCCGCCCGATCCGTTCACCGGATCGTCCGGCCTCGGCGATCCGTACTACCCGGAGGACGGCAACGGCGGCTACGACGCCCGCCACTACGACGTCACCATCGACTACGACCCGGCGAGCCACCAGCTCACCGGGACCACCCGCGTCGACGCCGTCTCGACCCAGGCGCTGCGCGCGTTCAACCTGGACTTCGCCGGCCCGGACGTGCGCGCGGTGACGGTGAACAACCTGCCCGCCGGGTTCGATCGCCACGGCGAACACGAACTCACCGTGACCCCGTCGGTGCCGCTGCTGCCCGGCCTGCCGTTCACGGTGACCGTGGACTACGCGGGCATCGCGCAGAACACCGAGGGCAACGGCTGGACCTACGCGCCCAGCGGCGGCGCGTTCGCCGCGGGCGAGCCGCACTCGGCGACCAGCTGGTACCCGCTCAACGACACCCCGCTGGACAAGGCGACCTTCGCGCTGCACGCGACCGTCCCCGCGGAATGGGAGGTCGTCTCCAACGGCCTGCGCACCCAGGACGAGGTACGCGGCGAGCGCCGCACGGTCAGCTGGGCGGCCAACCAGCCGGTGATCGGCTACCTGACCACCATCGCGATCGACAAGTTCAGCTTCCTGGAGCAGCGCCGGGCCAACGGCACCCCGCTGATCAGCGCGTTCGCCCCGCAGGCCGAACGCAACCGGGAGACCGAGCAGCGCCTGCCGGAGATCCTCGACTTCATCGAAAGCCTCTACGGCCCTTACCCGTTCGAGTCCTCCGGCGGCATCTACGTGGACGCCGACATCATGTTCTCGCTGGAGACCCAGACCCGGCCGATCTACGCTCCGTGGACCGACCTGCCGACCGCGGTGCACGAGATCACCCACCAGTGGTGGGGCGATTCGGTGTCGGTGCGGCAGTGGTCGGACGTGTGCCTGAACGAATGCTTCGCCAGCTACACCGCCGACTACCTGTGGCCGGAGCACAAGGAGGGCAAGGACGTCGACGCGCAATACCGGCAGACCCTCCAGACCTACCTGGGCAACAGCGAGTTCTGGGAGATCCCGCTGGCAAACCCCGGCGCAGGCAGGGAATTCACGTCGGTCTACTACCGCGGTCCGCTGTTCCTGCACGCCCTGCGCAGACAACTCGGCGACGCCGTATTCTTCGCCGCGGTAAGAGAATTCAACGCCGCGCACGCATTCGCCAACGCCTCGATGCCGGAATTCCGCACCTTCGTACAGTCGAAGTCCCCCACGGATCTCACCGCCTTCTTCGACGCCTGGCTGAACCAGAACACCCCACCCCCCGACGAGTACCTCTACCCCGGCACCCTCCGCAGCTGACATCGAGTCGAGTCAAAAGGTCGCTGAATGATCTTGAACAGCAACCTTTTGACTCGACTCGACAAGCAAACGACCTTTTGACTCGACTCGACGAGCAGGGCCAACCGCTTGGCTGGCCTCGATGACCGAACGGCTCACGCAACGCCCCTCGTTTCCCAGCTTCTTTGAACCGGACCACAACCCGATGACCACGCTGGAACTCCCGCGTTGCCCATGCCAACTGGGTAAGCAGGTCGGGGACCCCACCTGACGTGCTCAGCACTATCGATCATCTCCGGGAGCAGGCGCACCTGATTGCCAGGTGCACTCCCGGCTTGTCCCAGCGCGACCTGGCGAGGGAAAGCTGAAGACCTACCCAGGTTTTCACTGGAGTAGTGCTGGGCACGTCGCCTGCCGTACCCGGCTTTAGGTGCATGTCAGGATGCGGCGTCGCGTTCCGGCGTGGTCATCTGGCTGTGGTTGCGTTATCGAGACTTCTTCGCATACCCGATTCATCCTTCGCATACCTGTTGAAGTGTTGAGGGGTATGCGAAAGATGAATCAGGTATGCGAGGGCGAACCTATTTGTCGCTTGGTCTGCGGGCGGGCGTGGCGGGTGGTGTGGTTATTCGCCGTCGACGTGGTTGCGTGCTCGTTCTACCCATCGTTCGGCGCGGTCGAGTTGTTTTTGGGCTGAACGTAATTGGTCCTGGGCCGCGCGTTCGGTGGCGCGGGCGAACTGCCGCTCCTGCTCGGCCTGGGCGAGCGCTTCCTTCAGTTCGGTGATCCGGGAGTCGATGTCGCCCAGCTGATCCGCCGCCCGGTCGGCTTCCTCGTGCGCCGAATCCCTTGCCGTGCGCGCGGTTTCGAGGGACTCCAGCGCGTCGTCCAGGTCGCGGCGCGGGTTGTCCTCGGCGGGGGCTTCCGCCGGTTCGGCGGCGTCGTCCACGGCGACCAGCCCCGGTCCGGCCGGACCGAACCCGTCATAGGTCGCCGAGGTGACCACCGTTCCGGTCCGCACCTGCTCGGCGACCTGCGGATCGGCCAGCGCCGCGGTCAACGTCTGCCCGACCTCGCGCAGCACGCTCTCGCTCACCGGACGCTCGTGCTCCGCGGCGAGCGCGCCCGCCTTCTTGGCCAGGGCGTTGACCGCCTGCTGCCGCTGCCCGGTCAGGCTGCGCAGCTCGGCGCCGGACAGTGTTCGCTGCGCCGATCGCAGCGCCGCACCCAGCTGGAGCAGCGCGTCCACCTCCTCGGGCGCGGCACGGGCCAGCAGGTTTACCGTCCACGCGGTGACCGTGGGTTTGCGCAGCTTGCCGATGGCGGTCGCCAATTCCTTGTCGCCCGCCTCCTTGGCCGCGTCGGCCTTGGCGGTGCGGGCGGCGACGAACTCGCCCGGGGCGAGTCCGTACAAGTCGCGGGCAACCTCGTCCAGCGTCATACTGGCCAAGCGTAACGACTCGGTCCGCCGGAGCGAAAGAAACCACGTGCTGGACGAATGTCCACGTTCTGGGTTTACGCGAAAGGCATTGCTAGTGAATAGCTTTGGATTCCAACTGCTCGGCCGCCTGCTGCCGAGCATCCTCGGGTACGCCCTGCTCGGCATGTGGGGCACCTGGTAACCGGCACGTCCCCCCAGTTTCGATGTCACCCGTAGAGCTGATGCGGTCGCACTCGGCGTCCGGGTATCCTCACCGCGTTCGCGAGCGGCGTGAATGTGTTCGGTGAGAGAGGTTTTCAGGTGAAGTTTCCAGGAGCGAGGCTGCTGGCACGCGTGGTGCTTGCCCTCGTCGCGGTGGCGGCGGTAATCGTCACGCTGGTCGGTTGTTCGTCGGCCAAGGATGACAGCAAGTCCGGTGGATCGGCCAAGGTCGGTGACTGCATCGTCAAGGGTGCCTCGGCCGACGCCAAGACCGAGACGGTCGACTGCTCGTCCGACAAGGCGGTCTACAAGATCGCGCAAAGCTCCGACAAGAAGGTCGACTGCGCGACGGACTACACCGCCTACCAGGCGAACCTCGCAGGCGGCACCGCGTTCCTGTGCCTGGCGCCCAACTTCAAGCAGGGCAGCTGCTACAACGAGAGCAGCGCCGCCGGCGTCAAGAACGTGGACTGCGGTTCCACCGAGGCCACCTTCAAGGTGGTGAAGCGGATCGACGGCGAGGCCGACGAGCTGCTGTGCGGGGCCGACGCGGACAGCTTCCGGCTGATCTCCGAGGCGCCGAAGACCACCTTCTGCCTGGCCAAACCCAAGGCCTGATCATTCGAGCAGGGCGACCGACGCGATCCGGTGCAGCGTGAAGTGCCGGACCGCGCCGGTCACCGGGTCCAGCGCGTCCAGCTGTCCGTTGCCGACCTTGAGCGGTTCCACCACGCGCTGGGTCGCGACACCCGACGCGTCCACGTAGCCGATGTTCACCGAGCGCCGCACCCGTGCCGCCAGTTGCAGCAGCGCCAGGGTCGCGGCGGTATTGGTGCGGGTGCCGTCCATGCGCACCGATTGCGCGGAGCGCGCGCTGGTGGCGCGTTCGGCCGCGCGGAGTTCGGTGACCAGCAGCTCCAGCTGCTCGGTGCTCGGCGGCATCGGCCGCCACGGCGGCCGGGCATTGGGCCGGGCGGAGATCCGCGCGCCGCGCTGCCGCAGATCCACGATGATGCCGGCCGAATCCTCGCCCGCGGGCGCGAAACCGGCCGCGCGCAGTTGTTCGAGCACCTCGCCGAGCGGTGCCTGGGCGATCGCCACCGTCGGCGCGATGGCCCGCAGCGCGAGCGTGCCCGCCACCGGTGCGGCGAGCACCTGGGCCAGCAGCGCCGGGTCGTCGCTGCGCAGGAACGACTGCGCCATGCCCGCCCGCAGCTGCCCGTGCCGCCGGGCGACGTCGTCGATCAGGTAGGTCAGCGCCTGCGGGATCGGCGTGCGCGAGTGCTTGGTGAACAGCGCGTGCAGTTCGGCGGCGGTGAGCCCGGCGTCGAGCGCACGCCGCACTGACGTCTCGCTGATTCGGTAAACCGTTGCCGCACCGGCGGATTCGACATCGGCAACCAATTCGACCCGCTGCTGCAGATCCGCGGTGAGCGGGCCGGGGGCGATCACCGTCAGGTCCGCCTGGACCAGCACGTGATCGACCGGCGCGGGCAAGGCCGACTCCATCGCCGCCTCGGCATCGGCCGCACTGGTCGGCGAGCCGTGCAGCAGCGCGCGGGCCGGGGAGCCGAGCGCGCCGCGGCCGACGAAGCCGAGTGCCGCGGCCTCGGCCAGCGTGTGTTCCACCGCCTCCAGCCGAAAGTGCCTGCGCCAGCGCGGTTGCCGCCAGGCCAGCACGCGGCCGAGGTCGGCAGGGGTGAGGGCGCTGCCGGACGGATATTCGGCGAGCAGACCGAGTATCGCGTGCCGGTCGCGCGGCGCGTGCGGGGTGCGCAGCTCCAGCGAGAGGGCCGCGAGGGGTTTGTCGTTGGCGTCGCGCAGACCGATCATCCACGGCATCCGGTCCAGTTCGAGCCACGCGAGGGCCAGGACGGCCCAGCGCCGGGCGAGCGGCGCCTCCAGCCACGCGTCGACCGCCGGGGTCGGCGCCCAGAAGTCGTCGGTCGAGTCCACCTCCGGCGGCGGGTCCGGCAAACCCTTTTCGATCAGTCGCGCGGCGGCCAGCAGTTCGACCAGCAAACCCGCCCGCTGCTCGTCGATGCCCGCCTGCTTGGCGATCCGGCGCAGCTCGCGCACGCCGAGCCCGCCCGCGCGCAGGGCGGGGGCCGGGGCCTGCCCGAGGATGTCCAGGATGGCGGTGCAGTGCCGCAGCAGTTCGCCGACTTCGCCCGCGGCAACCGCGTTCACGTCGGCGGCGGGTTGTTTCTTCGGTTTCGGCGCGGGCGGGGTCAGCGCGTGGGGGTGCGTCACCGGCTCGTTGCGCAGCACCTGACCGACCGTGACAGGCAGTTCGACCGTCTCGTCGTCGATCCGGTTGAGCAGCCTGCGGGCGAGTAGCTGCTGCACCGGGCGGTCCGCCGGGGTGCCCGGCGCGGCGTCCCTGGTGCGCCCGCGCGGGCCGGTGCTGGCCAGCTTGTCCAGCAGCGCCCGGGCGGGCGAGCCGAGTTCGGGTAGGACCTCGCGGACCTCGGGCTCGGTGAGCGAGTCCGGAATCTCGGTGGTGCTGCCGATCGGCCAGGGCAGCGCCTCGACCGCGGCGGTGACCAGGTGCAGCCCATCGTCGCTGGTCCAGACCAGGGCGCGGGCGGTGAGCCGCTCGATCGCCGCATCGATCGCGGCGGCGCTCACCCGTTCGTTCAGCTGCACGTGCAACTCGGCGCGGGTCAGCGGTGCGCCGTTGCTCTCGGTGCGCGTCACCCCGTGCACCGCAAGGGTTTCCAGGATCGCGAAGTCGAGGGTGTCCAGGTCGTCGGTGGCGCGCAGCACCGAGGCACGCTGCTCGGCCCGCGCGGCCAGCACGGCCATCGACGAGGGCAGCGGCACAGCCAGATCCGGGCGGAGTTCGAGCAGCGTGACCAATTGGGCATCACTGCGTGCACCGAGCCATCCGGCAAGGGAGGTCGCGGGCTCCCCCGCCTCTCCGCGTCTTTTGCCGGTCGTGGGTGCGTCGAGCCTGCCGCTGCGGGCCGGCGGTTGGGTCTCTGGCTTGGTTTCGGGCGTGCCCGGCGAGTTACCCATGTGCTCCCGAGATCAGTCGTTGCGTCTCAATCCGATCCTTCAGCGTAATCGACGCAGTCCGTCGGCCGCTGTGCGGAGATAGGCGGCCTAACCGGCAGCGGCAAAGTTGCTCAGCGGGCGGCGCGTGCCAGAATGGGGGCGTGGTGAACAAATCGAAGAAACCGTATGTCGACAACGGCTGGCCCAAGGTCGCCGAAGGTGACCACGCGGTCACCGAACTCTCGTCGACCCGTTCCGGTGGGCTCTCACCGTACGGTGAGGACACCGAGTTCCCGCTGCCGGCGGATCAGCTGCCTTACATGCACCCGAACACGGTCATCAACCGCTGATTTTCCGGACGGGAAGTCCGAAAGATACGAATAAGCCCCGCATCCTCGAGGATGCGGGGCTTATTCGTTGTTGATCGAAGGGCAGTGGATCAGGAGGGCAGCAGGCTCTTGTTCGCCTCGTAGAAGTTCACGATGGCGGGATCGAGCTTGGTGTTGCTGGCCTTGGCGGCGTTGAAGAAGTCGAACGCTTCCTTGGGCACCTGGACGCCCTGGCCCTGAACGACCTCGAGTGCGCGGTCGACGGCCGAGAAGATCTGCTGGGTGCTGTCCGGCGCGGCCTGAGCGGCCTGCGGCGCGGGCTCGGGGCTCCAGCGCGGGGTTTCGTTGGTGGTGGGGGCGGAGCGCGGGGTGGGCGCGCTGCTCAGACCCAGTTTGGCGGAGCAGCTCGGCCAGGCGCCCCAACCTTGGGAGGCGAGGACCTTCTCGGCCACGGCGATCTGCTGCTCACGGGTGGCCTGGTTGGCGCTGGCCGCGTACTCGCCGCCGCCATGGGCCCTCCAGGTGCTCGGGGAGAACTGAAGTCCACCTTGGAAACTGTTGCCGGTATCGATGCCCCAGTTACCGCCGGCCTCACACTGTGCGAGGCGATCCCAGTCGGAGTCGGGTGCCGCGCTGGCATTGCCAGCGAGGGCCACACCCGCGGTGCCGATGATCGCACCGGTGACAGCAACCTTGGCTACCGTGCGTCCGGTGGAGCTTGGCTTGCGATGGCGTCCACTCATATCGGGTTCGTCTTCCTCTCGACGCACCTGCGAGGTCATCGGTCGGGCTGGACTGAGAGGTCGTCATGCCCGCCCTCGCCCCTACGTTTCCGTCGGGTTTCCGGTGTCCCGCGGGGCGAGGTTCGGTGCGGCGGGCCGGTGTGTGCCGGTTGTCCCGGCTCGCTAAGAACGGTACGACGATCGGCGGGAAAAATCACCATTTGGTAACCGGCGTGTACGAGCGGGTCTCGGCCCGGTCTCGGCGCGGGCGTAGCACCTTCTGCGCAGCTAGACGCAGTGCGCTCAGACGGGGGCCGGGCCGTCACCGGTCCGTGACCTCTCCGTTATGTGACGAGGATCACATCCAGGATTTGGTAACGACAGACCCGGGTAACCCGTTTGCAGCGCACCGGCGACCTTCGGGTCGGATCAGCGCGAGCGCCGCCCCGATCGCAGGGCGAAGACGATCGCGACCAGGAATCCCAGCGGTGCGAGCAGCGCGGCGAAGTAGAGCCACAGCCCCGGCGATCCGTCCGACAGCACCGGCGTCAGGAAGATGGCGACGATCGCCAGCAATCCCAGCGCGAACAGGCCGAGCGCGAGCTGTAGCAACCAGTTGCCCGGCCTGCGCTGCCCGCCCCCGGTCGACGAGGGATCGGCGTCGTGCGGCGGGGGTGAAGCGGAAGGGTTCGTCACCGGACGACCGTAAAACTGATGTGCTTGCGTAATAGGCACCGGGGTAGACTCGTAGGCAAGCGCGTCCCGCATCACTGCTGGGCGCGTTCTTTTCGCAAACAGAAGAGAACCTGTTCCGGGTGTTGTGCCGCAGCGGGTTCCGTGGACAGATGTGCTCGGGCCGGTGGGGTTCGAGTTTTCGATGATGAACGGGTGAGCGCAGTGCCGACCGGCAGGGTGAAGTGGTACGACGTCGAAAAGGGCTTCGGCTTCCTTTCCCAGGACGAGGGTGAGGATGTCTACGTCCGTTCGTCCGCGTTGCCCGATGGTGTCGAGGGACTCAAGCCGGGGCAGCGCGTCGAATTCGGCATGGCCGCGGGCCGTCGCGGCCCGCAGGCGCTGAGCCTGAAGCTGCTCGAGGCCCCGCCATCGGTGCGACAGGGCCAGGAGCGTCAGGAGCGCGAGCGCGTCCGCAAGGAGCCGGTCGCGCGCAAGCACACGCCGGACGAGTTGCACGGGATGGTTGAGGACATGATCACCCTGCTCGAGGCGACGGTGCAGCCGGACCTGCGCAAGGGTCGTTACCCGGATCGCAAGACGGCGCAGCGCATCTCAGAGGTCGTCCGCGCGGTTGCCCGCGAACTCGACCACTGAAGTATCGGCCGTGTGGCCGCGGCGTGTTCGTGGCCCTGGACGGGCCACGAACGGCGCTCGCAGAACTCGCGCTGTGCCGGCTCGGTTATCGAGGGACGTCACAAAGTCGGTTGTCTGCCCTACGCAGCGGTGCTGATCGACCACGCGGCGTGCGGCAGGTAGAACTCCTTGCCCGTGTCCTTGTCCCTGGCCAGGATCGGCAGTTGCAACTCGACCCCGACCAGTCGCAGATCCGGTTCCGGATGCGAGTCGATGGTGACGGCCAGCGCGCCTGCGTCGAAGTTGGCGTGGCTGATCACCCGGTCGATCCGGTCGCCGTTGGGCAGCGCGTAGACCAGCTGGGCCAGCCACGGCGCGTCCGCGACCTGCTTCGGCAGCGACAGCTGCAAGGGGTAGTCCTTGGGCACCTTCAGTTCGATGGTCTGCCCGTAGCGGCAGTCCTCCATCGTCACCGTGCAGTACACGTACGGGGTGACGTCCACCGTCTTGCCGTGGGCGTAGGCGGTGATCACCGGATCGTGCTCGTCCGCGTTGCGCACCAGCACCACCAGGACGCCGACGAAGGCGACGGTGAACACGAGTAGTGCGGCAACGACGAGTGCGCCGATCGCGCGCGGGCTGAGCTTCTCGCTCACTGGCTCGGGTCTCCTATTCCTGGTTGGATACGGCTGGTTTCGCCGCCGCTCGTCCCTGGTCGACGGTATGCGTTCGAAGTCTGTGGCATCGGCCGGGTCGCGGGAACCTCCTGCTCCGCGTGTTGCGGACGATTTCCGCCGAGGCCGGGCAGCAGCGAGTGACCGCGGTAGCTGACGAAGGTCTGGACCAGGCCGATCACCAGGATCGCGGTGACCACCGCGAAGCCCTTCCAGTAGTCGGTCGGCAGCAGCACGCCCGCCGCGCCGCCGACCACCCAGCTCAGTTGCAGCACCGTCTCCGAGCGGCCGAATCCGGACGCGATCGATTCGGGCGGCAGGTCGTCCTGGATCGAGGCATCCAGGGACACCTTCGCCAGCGCGCTGGTGCAGGAGGCGATCAGGGCGGCCAGCGCCGCGCCGAGCAGGTTGTTGGCGAACGTGGCGAACAGCGCGACCAGCGTGCAGGCCGCGGTGCAGCCGAGCACGATCAGCGTCGGCTTGCCGAGCTTGAGCCGGGCGCCGGTGGCATTGCCGGCGAAGTTGCCCAGCGCGGCCATGGCGCCGACCACGCCGAGCATCGCGGCCTGCTGGGCCGGGCGATGTTCGGTGGCCTTGGCCACGAACGCGACATAGAAGGTGAGGAAGCCGGTCAGCACCCGGATGGCGCTGTTGCCCCACAGCGAGGTCACCACCGAGCGGCCGAGCGGCTGCCTGCGTTTGCGCGGCGGCGTCGCGGATTCCTTCTCCGGCGTCAGTACCTCGGTGGGCGCGTGATAGCTCAGTGTCGCGGGCACCTCGCCCTCGGTGACCTCCACCCAGGACGGGATGCGCAGGCTGAGATACGTTCCGGCACAGGCGATCACCGCCGCGAAGATCAGCGCGCCGCTGGAGCCGGCGATGGCGGCGGCCAGCGCGGCGATCGCGCCCGCGCCCATGGTGCCGCCGACCAGGCCGAACACCGTGAGCCGGGAGTTGGTGCGCACCAGGTCGATATCCGGCGGCAGCACGCGCGGCGTCACCGCGCTCTTCAGCACCGAGAACGATTTACTGCCGATCAGCATGCACAGCGCCAGCGGATACAGTGCCCAGCTGTCGAACTCGAGGATCAGTGCCACCGCGACCACCGCGCGCAACGCGAACGAGGTGGCCAGCGCCACCCGGCGTCCGTGCTGCAACCGATCCAGCATCGGGCCGATCAGCGGGGCGATCACCGCGAAGGGGGCGATCGTGATCAACAGGTACAGCGCGACTTTCGTCTTGCTCTCCGCGGTGGCGCTGGCGAAGAACAGGGTGTTGGCCAGCGACACGGCGACCGCGGCGTCCAGGGCGAAGTTCGCCATCGTCGCGTAGGTCAGCGCGGTGAGGCCGGACTTGTCGGCGCCGTCGGCCTTGGCCGCGCGCTGGAAGGTGGCGATGCCCTTCTCGGTCAGCTGGCGGCCGCGCATGGCGGCGACGCGGGTGACGGTGAGTTTGCGCGGGACGCGCTGGGTGCCGGGCGGAACCGGCGTGTCGTCGGCGGGTTCGGGCGATTGCTCGGGCAGCGGGGCGGTGGGCGGCGGGATCGCGGCCTTCGGCTCCGGGCGCTGGGGTGCCTGCTGGTGCGGTGGTTCCGGGCGATGCGGGAAGACTCGGCGCGGGGTGGCGTGTCTGCGGGTCTCGGCCTCGGCGGGGTCGGCCGGGCCCGCGTGCCCGGCCAGCCGGTCGGGGTCCAGCGGCGGCAGCGGCCTGCGGCCGGACGGCGTGTTCGGCGGCGGATATCGGTCGAAACCCGGGTGCCGTTCGATTGGCGGATACTCCGCGCCGTCCCACCGATCACGGTCGGGACCGGAAGGTTCGCGGGGAGTAGTCACATCCTCAATTCTGTCGTACTTCGGTGCTGGGCGTTCACTCGCTGTCGAAGGTGTCGGCGGAAGGTGACGTTCGTCGCGTCGTTGACGGCGGTGCATCTCCCTGGACTTCCCCGCGCGGCGAATCGCATGCGAATCGGTGTGCGGGAACTCACCGCGATCAGGCGGGCACGAAGCGGACCTCGAAGGTGGTCGGCCAGTTCTTACCCGCCAGCAGGAACCGGTCGGTGCCGGGAATCTGGGCGATCCCGTTGAGCGTGTCCTCGCCGTTCGGGATGATGCTGCGCGGCAGCAGGCCTGCCGCGTTGATCTGCGCGAGCACCCGGCCGCTGTCCGGGTCGATGCGCAGGATGCGGTCGCTGGGCCAGTCGTTGGCGTAGATCGAACCGTCCTCGGCGCAGTCGAGTTCGTTGAGCCGCGCGTTCTGGTGGCTGGTCAGCCGGATCGTGCCGGTCGGCGCGAAGGTGACCGGATCGCGGAAGGTGAGCGCGTCGGTGCCGTTGCTCATCACCAGTTGCCCGGCGCGGGTGCACAGGCCCCAGCCCTCGCCTTCGTAGGACGCGCGGCCGATCTCGGCCAAGGTGTTCGGATCCCTGGCGAAGGCCGTGTGGTCCTGCCAGGTCAGTTGCCACAGCCTGTCGCCGGCGAGGGTGAGTCCCTCGCCGAAGTAGGGCGCGGGCAGATCGACCCGGGCCAGCTGCTCGCCGGTGAAGCGGTTCGTCGCCCGCACGCTCGACGCGCCCGACAGCCCGGTCCCTTCGTAGAGAATGTCCCCATCGATTTCCAGCCCCTGGGTGAACGCGCGCGGGTCGTGCGACCGGGTGGCCACGACCTCGACATTCATCGCGGGCGACGCATCATCGGCCGCCGCGCACCCGCCCCAGATGACCACACCGACCAGCACACCGATGGCCAACGTCTGCCGATTGCGTTTCATACGGCAAAATGTAGGCCGTGAGCGCAGTTTCTGTTTCTGAGTCCGGTGTCAGGCCGATTCTGGCCGATGCCGTCGATCTGGCCCGCCGTGCGCTCCTGGAGTTGGAACCAGCCGGTGTCGGGGCGCATCTCGGCGTGGCTGCCGAGGACGAGAGCGCGGCAACCCATCACTTCGAGGCCACGCTGCCCGGCTATCGCGGCTGGCAGTGGGCGGTCGTCGTGGCGGCCCCACCGGAGGCCGACTACGCGACGGTGAGCGAATCGGCGCTGCTGCCCGGGCCGGACGCCCTGGTCGCGCCCGACTTCGTGCCGTGGGATCAGCGCATCAGGCCCGGCGACCTGGCGCCCGGTGACCTGCTCGCGCCGCCCCCGAACGATCCGCGCCTGGTGCCCGGCTACGTCGCCACCGGCGACCCGGCGGTCGACGAGGTCGCCCTGGAGATCGGCCTCGGCCGCACCCAGGTGCTCAGCCTCGAAGGTCGCGAGGAGGCCGCCGAACGCTGGTACGCCGAATACGGCCCGGACGCGGACATGGCCAAGGCGGCCCCGTCCACCTGCGGCCTGTGCGGCTTCTATCTGCCGCTGGCCGGCTCGATGCGCGCGGCCTTCGGCGTCTGCGGCAACGCGATGGGCGCCGACGGACACGTCGTGCACGTCGCCTACGGCTGCGGCGCCCACTCGGACACGGTCGCCCCCACCGGCGGCGGCTCACCCCTGTACGAGGCATTCGACGACGCGGCCGTGGATCTGATCCCGGCCGAGGAACTCCACGCGCCCACCGCCCCGGAGCCTGCCGTCGAGACCGGATCAGCGGATACGGCAACCGCACCGGTCGAGGAAGTTCCGTCCGCTGGCGCCGAATCCGCCGAGGCAACGGAAACATCTGTCGCCGAGGTCGAATCGGTGGCGACGGATGTCGACGCGGCACCGGTCGAGGACGCGCAGACCGTCGCGACCGAATCCACCGATGAGGCGGGCGCACCGCTCGCGACGGATGCGGTCACGCCGGTTGCCGACGCGGCAGCGACCGAGTCAGCCCAGCCGCTCGAGGCCGATGCCGGGGCCGCGCCCGCCGACACCGCAGCCGTGGCAGATGCCGGCGCGGAGGTCGCGGCCGCGCCGGTCGAGGAAACTCCGGCGGCCGAGACCGAATCCGCTGATTCGTCGGACGCATCAGCAGTAGCCGAATCGACTGCACCGGTGGCCGATACGGCAGCGGCGAGCGTCGAGGCCGGATCGGCCGAGGTGGCGGTTGAGACCGCGTCTGCGTCGGATGCGGCAGTCGTCGCGGATGTCGAGGCGGCAACGGCTGAGGTTGCGCCCAGTGCGGAGGCAGTCGCTGAGTCGGGCGATGTCGCGGCCGCGCCGGTCGCGGAAGCTCCGGCGGTTGGGACCGAATCTGTCGATGGGCCGGTTGCGGCCGAATCGGCAGGTGCCGAGGTCGCGCCGGGTGCGGATGTGCGGGTCGGCGAAAGTGGTTCCGCGGCAGACGATGTGGTGGAGGCCAAGCCCAGCTTCGATGTCGTGGTGGAGCCGAGTGGTTCGGTTACCGTGGTCGCCGAGGGCGGCGTCGCGGAGGCTGATGCGCAGGCGGCCTCCGGGGACGAGCACGTTGTCGACGGCGGGGCCGACTCATCGCCGCAGAGCTGACCGAGACGGCCGATCCGTTCGGCACCTCGGCGTTGCGGGCGGGCGTGCTTGCCGCCTGGCGTGATTCGCCGACCCGGCTGCGCGAAGACGCGGCGACCGAGGCGGACCTGGTGCGCGCCGGTTACCGCGACCGGCTGCTGACCGAGCTGGCGCAGAACGCGGCGGACGCGGCGGCCAAGGCCGGCGTCGCGGGCCGGCTGGTGGTCCGGCTCGACGGTGCGCACCTGCACATCGCCAATGCCGGTGCGCCGCTGGATCTCTCCGGCGTGCACGCGCTCACCGCGCTGCGCGCGTCCGGGAAGTCCGATGTCACGGCCGTCGGCCGGTTCGGCGTCGGCTTCACCGCCGTGCTGTCGGTCAGCGACGAGATCGACCTGCGCTCGACCACCGGCTCGCTCCGGTTCTCCCGCGACCTGACCTGGGAAGCGCTGCGGCGCAACGACATCCGGATCCCCGACCAGTCGGCGAAGGACCAGGCCGGCGAGTTCGCGCCGCCGGTGCTGCGGATGGCCTGGCCGACCGAGGCCGCTCCGGCAGCCGGCTTCGACACCGAAGTCGTGCTGCGCCTGCGCCCGGACATCGATGCCGCGGCGCTGCTCGGCGGCATGCATGACGAAGCCGTCGACCTGCTGCTGGAACTGCCCGCACTGCGACACATCACGATCGAAGCGGCGGAGTTCACCAGCGCCACCACCGATCTCGGCAACGGCTTGCAAGCGATCCGCGTCGATGGCCCGGGCGACACGCACCGGACCTGGTGGCAGTACCGGGCACCGCACGCCCGCTGGCTCCTCCCGCTGCGCAACGGCAGCCCGATCGCCGCCGCGCCGGACGTGCTGCGCGCTCCGACCCGCTCCGACGAGGAACTGTCCCTCCCGGCCCTGCTGATCGCCGACATCGCGATGCAGCCGGACCGCCGCCGCCTTCTCCCCGGCGCCCGCCTCACCGAACTCGCCACCGGCTACGCGGATTTCGCCCGCGCCCTCCCGCCTCGCGACCGCCTGGTCCTCGTCCCCACGCCCGGCTTCGCGCGGAGCGAGGCCGACGGCCTGCTCCGCGAAGCGCTGATCCGCGAACTCCAGACCAAGCCGTGGCTGCCGATCGTCGTCGCCCCCGGTGCGGCCGGCCAGGCGGCTGAGGACGCCGCGGCGGCCCTGTTCGCCCCGGTGGCCCAACCCGGCTCAGCCACTGCGCCCAGCACCGCAGAAACGCCGCTGTCGGCCGCACCGGACGAGGATTCGCCCGTAGGTGCCGAGACTTCGCCCAGCGTCCCCTCTTCGTCGGTAACCGCCAACCCCGGCAGCGCAGCACGGCCGGACACGGTGTCCACCATTGCGGACACCGAACTGTTGGACGACTCAGGCTTATTCGAGACAGTCGGCGACCCCTCTTCGTCGGTAGCTGGGGACACCGACAGCGCACCGGTATGGCCGGACGCGGTATCCACCGGTACGGGCACCGAACTGTTGGACGACTCGGCCCTATTCGACGCAACCGCGACCGATTCCACCGACGTGGCGGTCCCGACGCGGGCGAGTGTGTTCACCGGCCTGACGGACGACCTGGCGCGCTTGCTCGATGATGTGGTCGGGCCGTTGGTGATTCCGGAGTTGTCCAGGCCCGGGCATGCCGAGGCACTGGGTGTGCTGGATGTGCATCGGATCGGGTTGGCGCGTCTGGCCGAGTTGTCCAGCGGGCTGGAGCGGGCCCCGCACTGGTGGCACCAGCTGTATACGGCGCTGGAGCTCTTCGTGGGGGACCCCCTGGCCGCCGAAGAACTTGGTGCGCTTGCCGTTCCGCTCGCCGACGGACGTCTGGTCACCGGCCCCCGCACGACGGTGCTCGACGACCAGCTCGAGGTCGCGATTCCGGTGCATTGGGCCCGGCTGGTGCATCCCGAGGCGGCGCATCCGCTGCTGGCCCGGCTCGGCGCGCGTTCGGCCACCGCCGAGGACCTGCTGAGCGAACCCGATCTCCGTGCCGAACTGGAAGATCACCCGGACGACGCGGACACCATCGATGCGGTCCTGCGCCTGGCCGTGCTCGCCGATCCGACCGCCCTCCCGGCCTGGCTCAGCCTGATCGAATTGCCGGACGTCGACGGCGAATTGCGCCCGGCCGACGAATTGCTGCTGCCCGACGCCCCGCTGCGCGAGCTGCTGGTCGAGGATTCGCCGTTCCGCGCGATCGATCCGGCCGTGGTGGACGGCTATGGCGCGCAAGCGCTGCGGGCCATCGGCGTCGGCTGGGATTTCACCGTGGTCACCGAGGCCGATCCGACCGGCCCGGACCACGATCTGGACGACGAGGACCGCTGGTGGTCGACGCTGGCCGACGATCCGCCGGAGTTCGCCGCGATCCGCGATCTCGACCTGGTGGACGACGCCGCCTGGCCGGAGGCGTTGTGGCAGTTGGCTTCCGCGCCGCGCACCCGCCGGCTGCTCACCGATCGCAACGGCTACACCGCATGGTGGCTGCGCACCAACGCGCGCATCGACGGCACCCCGCTGGGCCTGATGCGGCATCCCTCGGACACCGAATTCGCCGGGCTGCTGCCGACATTCGCGGTTCCGGGTCTGGCCGACGACGCCACCGCGATGCGCGCGATCCTGGCCGACTCGTCCGTGATCACCCCCGACTTGGCGACGGCCCTGCTCAACGCCCTTGCCGATCCGTCGAAAACCCCTACCCCCGAAGTGGTTTCGCGCACGCACGGGACGCTGGCCGCCGCGGTGGCCGAGGAACTCCTGGATCTCACCGACCTCGCGCTGCCCGATCGGGTGCGCGCGCTGTCCGGCGAGGTCATCGATCCGGCCCAGGCGCTTGTCCTGGATCAGCCCTGGTTCGGCCTGGCCGTGCCACCGAATCGCTTGGTAGCCGGCGACCTGCAGACCGCGCCCGCCCTGGCGAACCTGCTCGATCTGCCCCTGGTCTCCGAGTCGGTCACCGCCGAGATCTCGTCCACCGGCCGCCGTACCACGTGGTCCGACGAACCGCTGGGAGTCGTACTGCGGCAACTCTTCTCGCTGCCCCGGCAGGCGGGCGATCTGGTGCTGCACGACGATCTGCGCGTCCGTCTGCACGGTGCGATCGAGGCCACCGCCTCGGTTCCGTGGTGGCGCGACGGCGACACCGTGCACGTCCGGGCACCGCGCTGATCGGCGAATCCGCCTGTCCCGCAGCGGTGATCGCTAAGCGGCGTGCTCCGCGATCATCTGGCTGAGCAGGTCGAGCTGCGAGCGCACGCTCTCACTGTCGTTGTCCACCAACCACCGCAGCACAACTCCGTCGATCACATTCAAGGTGAACCGGCTCAACGATTTCAGCGGAACCGACCACTGGTTCCCGGTCGCGTCGCGCGCGTGTTCCAGGATGTCGGCGACGGTGGAGTCGTTGAAGTTGTACTGTTCCCTGGCGATTGCGAGTTTCGCTGGAGTTTGCTCACCCTCGCGCAGTGCGTAAGTGGTGGTTTCGTAAGTGAGCAGTTGACGTTCCGGAGTGGCTTCTATGTTGAGCCACATCAGTTCCAGTCCCGCGCGGATCAATTTTTGAAGCGCTTCTTTTCCACTTCCGACGTCTTGCCATACCGTTTCATTGGCGTCGACAGAATCGCGTAATTCCATCGACAACGCCTTGACCAGCTCGGTCATCAGCGCGTCCTTGTTTTCGAAACAGTAATGCACCACTCCAAGCGAGACTCCTGCCGCTTGGGCGACATCGCGCGTGGTCACGCCCGCAACGCCCTTTTTTTCGGCAAGACCGATAGCGGCCTCGATAAGGTGGGCCCGTCTTTCTTCGACGCTCAATCGGGAGGACACCCAAGGGAGTTAAGCGCTCGGGGAGCGTGCAGTCAATTCGCCGGTGGAAAAATCTCGACTGGACGAGTGACCAGTTGTGTGGTTCGCTGCCATCAGATCGAAGGAGACGCGTATGCCGCTGTCGCGCAGAACCGTTCTTGCCCGAACCGTTGCCGGTTCGGCGACGCTCGCCGCCGCCGCGGCGGTCCCCGCCATGTCCGGCGCGCTCGGCGCCGAGGCGGCGGCCGCGCCGGGTTCCGGTGGCTACGAGCTCGGTGTCGGTATATCCGACATCACCGGTCCTGCCGCGGAATGCGGAATGATGGGATATTCCCAGCTCGAACAGCAGACGGCGGGTATCCACCTGCGGCCGCGGGCGCGCGCGTTCATCATCGGGAGCGCCGGGCGGCGCATCGTTTTCGTGGTCGCGGAGAACGGGATGATCTTCCAGTCCGTGCACCGCGGCGTGCTCGCGGAGCTGGCGCGGCGCTTCGGCGACCGGTACACCGAGCAGAACGTGGTGCTCACCTCGACGCACTCGCACGCGACCTGTGGCGGCTCGAGTAACGATTACGCATACAACCTGTCCATCTTGGGTTTTCAGCAGCAGGTGTACGACGCGGAGGTCAACGGCATCGTCGAGGCCATCGCCGCCGCGGACGCCGATCTGGGCCCCGGCTCGCTGGCGCTGGGGCACGGCGAACTGCACGACGCGAGCGTCAACCGGTCCCGCGTGGCCTGGGAACTCAATCCCGTTGCCGACAAACAACACTTTCCCGCGGCGATCGACCCGGCCGTCACCGCCCTGTCCCTGATCAAGGGTGGCCGCCAGGTCGGCGCCATCACCTGGTTCTCCACCCACTGCACCTCGATGACCAACGAGAACCGGCTGATCAGCTCGGACAACAAGGGGTACGCGGCGTTCGCCTACGAACACCTCGAACACGGCGTGCGCTACCTCGACGGCGCACCGGATTTCGTCGCCGCCTTCGCCCAGACCAACGCAGGCGACATGTCCCCGAACCTGAACCTGCGCCCCGGCTCCGGCCCCACCGAGAACGAGTTCGACAACACCCGCATCATCGGCGAGCGCCAGTATCAGGCGGCGAAAGACGCACTGGCCCAGGCCCGGTCGATGAGCGGGCCGGTCGACGCGATGCTCTGTTACATCGACCTGGCCGACATCGCCGTCGACGGCCGGTTCACCCCGGACGGGCAGCCGCGGCACACCGCGACCGCGGCGGCCGGGGTCTCGCTCATCGCAGGCAGCATCGAGGACGGACCCGGCTTCCCCGGCGCCCCCATCCCGGAAGGCGTGCGCAACCCCTTCCTGGATGCATTGGGCGGCGCAGGCACCCCCGCGCCGGCGTGGCTCGCGGATGCCCAGGCGCCCAAGGCGATCGCCGCGCCGCTCGGGCTGATGCCGCCGGTGGCCTGGGTGCCGAATGTGTTGCCGGTGCAGATCGTTCGGCTCGGCGAGCTCTACTTGGCCGCCGCCGGTGGGGAATTCACCATCACCGCGGGCCTGCGCGTGCGCCGCGCGGTGGCGGACGCGCTCGGCGTGCCGCTGGAGCAGGTGCTCATGCAGGGGTACGCGAATGCCTACCACGAATACGTCACCACCCCTGAGGAATACGACTCGCAGCAGTACGAGGGCGCCTCGACCCTGTTCGGCCGCTACACCCTCTGCGCCTACCAACAGGAATTCACCCGGCTGGCAACGGCATTCGCGGCCCGGCAGGTGGTCCCGCGCGGCCCCGCCCCGCGCGACGTGTCGAACCTGCAACCGAACTTCCAGCCCGGCGCGGGACCGGACACCACCCCGCCGGGCCGCGACTTCGGCGACGTGCTGATCCAGCCCGCCCCGGCCTACGCCCCCGGCGCCCAGGTCGTCGCCGAATTCGTCTCTGCCCACCCGAAACACAACACCCGCCGCAACAGCACGTTCCTGGAGGTGCAGCGGCGCAACGCGGCAGGGGAGTGGACGCGGGTGGCCAACGAGGGCGAATGGGCGGTGAAGTATTTCTGGAGCAAACGCGGCGCGGCCACATCCGTGGCGCGGTTCACCTGGGACATCCCGGCCGACGCCGCGCCGGGTCGCTATCGGTTCCAGCACTACGCCGACAGCCTGAGCCCCGACGGCGCACTGCATCCGTTCACCGGCACTACCAACGACTTCGAGGTCGGCTGACCCTCGTGCGTGCGCTACAGACCGGTCTGCGCGCCCTTGTCGCCCCGGCGCGCCGCCCGCCGCTGGATGAGGAAAATCCCGAGCGCGAGCACGCCGACCACCAGCCCCATCAGGCAGACCGGCAACACCGACGCCCACCGGTCACCACTGGCCCAGACCACCGCCGTGGCCACCAGCCAGAGCGCGCTGCCGACCGCGAGCACCGGGCGCGGATCGGTCAGCCGGGGCGGGATCTGCGGCACATTCTCGGTCACGGCACCAGCGTAGCTGCGCGAACGCGCGTCCGACGCGCAGCCGTCCCGTATCGTTCAGCTCTGTGACAACGCCATCCGATGTTCGAGCCCTCGCCGGTGAACTCTCACTGGCAGTGGTTCGACTGACGCGTCATCTGCGCGGACGCCGCGCCGACTCCCAGATCTCGCTGACCCAGCTCTCCGCCCTCGCCACCCTGGCGCGGGACGGCGCGATGACACCGGGGGCGCTGGCCGCCCGCGAGCGCGTGCAGCCGCCGTCGATGACGCGGGTGATCGCCTCGCTCACCGACCTGGGAATGGTCGAGCGCAAGCCGCACCCCACCGATGGTCGCCAGATCATCGTGTCGCTGTCCGAGGCGGGTACCGCGCTCATCGCCGACGAGACGCACGCCCGCGAGGCCTGGATGACCGAGCAGCTCTCCGGCCTCACCGACGATCAGATCGACGTGCTCACCCAAGCCGTCGCCATCATGAAGCAGATAGTCGCCGAATCGGAATGAGCGGTGTGCACCCATTCCGTCGGCTCCTGACCTCCGCCTAACGCGCCCCGAACGGCTGGTCGCTGTCCACGATGTCGCGCCCGAGCGGGAACAGCGACAGCGGGATGAGCTTCAAATTGGCCCAGCCGAACGGGATTCCGATGATCGAGACGAACAACGGGATGCTGGTCAGCAGGTGGCCGAGGGCGAGCCACCAGCCCGCGACGATCACCCAGATGATGTTGCCGATCAGCGATCCCGCACCCGCGCCCGGCCGCTCCACCGTGGTCCGGCCGAACGGCCACAGCGCGTAGGCCGCGATCCGGAACGACGCGATGCCCCACGGGATGGTGATGATCAGGATGCAGCAGATGATCCCGGCCAGGATGTAGCCCAGCGCCATCCACACCCCGACGAACACGAGCCACAGGACGTTGAGGATCAAACGAATCGGCGCCATGTGAACAGGATGCCAGCCGAACCGGGGCACCGGCATCAGGGTTTCCCCCGAGCCGGTGCGACGTGAACCACAGCCGCGATACCCAGGCCCGCGTCAGAAGAACCAGCCGAGCATCGCGTCGCGTTCGGCGGCGAACGCGTCGCCGAACGCGCGCACCGTGGCGAAGTCCTTGGCCTGCAAGCGGTTTGCCTCCGCGAAGACCCGGGCCGGGTAGGCGCCGAGGTACACGCTGGCGAGCACGTCGATGCCGAGTTCGAGGTCGGCCGGACGGTTGGTCGGCGCGCACTCGGCGATGCCGTCGCGCACGGTGAGGGCGAAGCTGCCGCCCGCGTCGCGGAACGGATCGGTCACCGCGAGCACGACATCCAGGTCGCGTTGATACGAGCGGGCGGTCAGCGCGGCCGGAATGTCCATGAGCCGCAACCACAGTGCGTCGTAGCGCGCGGTGGTCTCGACCAGCCGGATGTCGGTGAGCAGATACGGCAGCGGGTCGTTGTCGCTGAGCGCCGCGTCGATGTGCGTCACCAGCTCCAGCCCGGCCAGCGCCCGCCACAGCGCGGCATGCGCGTCGGTGGTCACCGAGCGCATGTCGACCACCTCGGCGACCTTGACGTCCTTGGTGTAGTTGTAGCGATAGAGCGCGTAGCCGTCCGGGTGCAGCAGCGTGAACAGATCGGTGCCACCGCCGCGGTACTCGGCCGGGTCGGCGAACAGCATCCGCCAGCTGGTCTCCGGGCGTGCCTGCGCGCCGGGCACGAGCCTGCGCCAGCGGTCGTAGACGGCCCGCACCTGGTCGGTTACCTCGGTGAGCGGGGCGAGCAGCACGCCACCCGGATCCGGTGCCGTCGGCCGGAACTCGGCGAATCGTCGATCGATGCGCACCGCGTTCTCCCGGATCGTCGGCCCGTAGCCGAAGCGCCCGTAGATGGTGCCCTGGCTGGCGGTGAAGATGGTCAGCGGCACGCCCTCTGCCTCGGTCCGCCGGTGCTGCTCGGTGTACATCGCCCGGAGGATCCCGCGCCGCCGGTGCGTCGGCGCGACCACCACACCCGCGATCCCGCACGCCTCGACCGTGCGTTCGCCGGGCACCGTCAGCGTCATCCTGGCCGCCTTGGTCGCCCCGACGATCCGCTCGCCGTCGAGCGCGACGATGGCGTCCTCGACGGCGAAGACCCGGTTCGCCGGGTCCCGGAACGCCTCGGGCAGCCGCATGCCGAAGGCGGTATCGGCGACCAGCGTGATCGCGGCGTCGTCGGCGGGAGTGGCGGACCGAATGGTGATTCCGTTTGGCAGCGTCATGGCACGACACTCCCACGCGGCGTGCGGCGCCGCATTCGAATTAGTGCCGGGCGACGCGGCCGCACCGGAGGCGGCGGTGCGCGCCGGGCCCAGGCAGGATGTATCCGTGGCCGAAGTGATCGATATCGTCGACCCCGCCGATCCGCGGGTCGACGACTTCCGCGACCTCAAGTCCGCCGATCGCCGGCCCGACCTGCCGGGCCGCAAGGGCCTGGTGATCGCCGAGGGCGTGGTGGTCGTGCAGCGGATGCTGGATTCCCGCTTCGCGCCGACCGCGTTGCTCGGCGTGGACAAGCGGCGCGAGGAGCTGGCCGCCGATCTGGTCGGCGTCGACGTGCCCTACTACCGCGCCTCCGCCGAGGTGATGGCGGAGGTGGTCGGCTTCCACCTCAACCGCGGGGTGCTCGCGGTCGCCCAGCGGCCCGCGCCGCTCACCCTGGACGAGGTCCTGGCGCCCGCCCGCACGGTGGCGGTGCTGGAGGGCGTCAACGATCACGAGAATCTCGGCTCGATGTTCCGCAACGCGGCCGGGCTCGGCGCGGAGGCCATCCTGTTCGGCGATCGCTGCGCCGACCCGCTCTACCGGCGCGCGGTGCGGGTGTCCATGGGCCACGTGCTGCGGGTGCCCTTCGCTTCCGTCCCCGATTGGCCGCAGGGTCTGGATATACTGCGGCGCAAAGGGTTCCAGATCATCGCGTTAACTCCGAACCCGGCCGCGGTGACGCTGGCCGCGGCAATGACCGGAGACCGGGTGGCCTTGCTGCTCGGCGCCGAAGGTCCAGGGTTGAGCGAGGACGCGATGCGAGCCACCGATGTGCGGGCGCGAATTCCGATGTCACCGGGCACCGATTCGCTCAACGTGGCCACCGCGGCCGCGATGGCCTTCTACGAGCGGGTCCGGACGTGAGTTACCCACCGCATCGCGGCCCGACGCCCTGGGGCGCCGGGATCACCGTCTCGATCATGGTCGGGCTGCTCGCCGCGGTGGCGGTGTACTCCTTCGGCCGCGCGCTCGCCGAGGTGCATCCGCTGCTCGCGGTGGCGGTGAACCTGGTCGCGGCCGGCGGGGCGGCGCCGACCGCCTGGCGCTGGCGCTGGACGCCGGTGACCAGGTGGGTGGTCGGCGGCGCGGCGGTGGGCGTGCTGCTCGGCTGGGTGGCGTTGCTGATCAGCGGGATCGCGGCCTAGGAGACCCGGTCGTGACCGCGCAGCCAGCCGAACAGGCCGCGCCTCGGGCGCGCGCCGAGGTCCGGCTCGTGCTGCGGCGGGACGAGCGTGGCCGGGTCCGGCGCTTGGCCTTTCGGGTACAGCGTGAAGCCGCACACCGCGACATCGCCGGGGACCAGCGCGCCCTCGGCGGCGGGGGAGCGGTAGTGGAAGCCGAGCCATTCGTTGTTCGCCGCGTCGGCGAAATCGGGCGGGTCGAACGGCAGGGTCTGCGGGTCCGGCAGTTCGCCCGCCTGCCAGCGCACCGGATGCTCGCCGGCCCAGTACGGCCGCTCCCACACCAGCGGCAGGCCCTCGTCCTCCAGGATGTTCACCCGGCTGGAACTGAAGGCCCGGCGGAATTCGCCGCGCTCCCAATGCGCGAACGCGCCCCAGCCGTGCGCGGCGTCGAACGACACCAGGAAGGTGTGCTCGGAGGCCAGCGGCCGGACCAGCAACTCGGGGATCTCGGTCGGGTGCACCCGCGCGGCCTGCGCCGAACACACCACCGTCACGCCCGGGTAGCAGCCGATGTAGACCTCGTCGAGGTCGGGACCCGCGCAGCCGGCCAGGGTGCCGACCATGATCGGGAGCACGTCCCGGTCGCTGTGCAACTGTTTCGCCAGCGCCAGTGCGGCATCCGGATCCGGATCGTGGTTGGCCCGCAGGACCGTCAACGGGTCGGGTGCGTCGACGTACCAGAGCGTCGAAGCTTTCGATAGCATTTCCGGCACCTCCCGATGGTTGCACGAATCAGCTCCGCGAACTTCGAGCAACGCACTGGGGTGTCGAACAATTCATCGCCCTCGTGAATGTCCGAACCGTCGCGCGCAGTCGACAACACACCCAAAAATCTACTCGCCCCGCACGGCGCTGGGCGGCCCTTCGGCCCCGGAACACGCCAATGCGTACCAGAAATCGGTCGGCGGATTCGGTGCCCGGAACTCGGCGATACCGCTGGCTAACTCGTCGAGCGGAAGGTTCGCGCATCCCGGATGGGCGGCGCGGCCGACACCCCGGTGCCGCCGGGCGATCGAAATGCGGGCGGCGTCAAGCACACTCAGTGCCCGGAGCTGCGCACCCCGAGCAGCACGTCCTCCCAGGACGGCATGGGCGCCTTGCCGCGCTTGGTGCGCGCGGACTTAGCGGGGGCTTTGCCGTTGGCGGCGGGCTTGGCCGGTTCTTCGGCGGCGGGCTTGGCCGACGCGGCGGGCGCGGGCGGGGCGGTGGGTTCCGCCGGTGCGCTCGGCGTCGTCGGCGCGGGTGCGCTCGGTGCGGGAGCCGGGCTGGGCGCGGTGGGCGCCGTGGCGGTGGGGGTCGCGGTCGCACCGGCGGTGATGGCAGGCGTGTTCGCGCCGCCTGCGGCGACGGCCCGCTGCTCGTAGTATTCGTCCAGGGTGGGCTGGCTCTGCTGGCGGGCCGCGGGGCGGGCGGGCGGTGCGGTGGGCGCCGGGCGCGGTTCGACCGCGGGCTCGGGCTGCGGCGCGGGTGCGGCGGCCTCGGGCTCGGCGGGCAGGATCGTCGCGAGACCGCGTAGCGCGCGGCCGAAGTCGGGATCGATCAGGTCGGAGGCGGGGTCGTCGAGCGGGGAGACCGAGCCGCCGTGTGCGTCCGGCTGGTAGCGCCAGTGCGCCGCGATTTCCGAACGCCCGTTCTGCCACTGCAATTGGGCGACCCAGAAGCCCTTCTCGTCCTTCCAGGCGTCCCATTCGGCGCCCTCGATGTTGTGCCCGCGTTCGGTGAACGCGGCGGTGACGACATCGATGAGGGTTTCCACGGCGGGGCCGTCGGGGCGGACCGGGTGCGCCTTCTGGGCCAGTTCGGCCGCGCGGGCACGTTCCAGCAGCACGGGGTAGGCGAACCGCTCGACGCGGCTGGCCGGCATCCCGGATTCCTCGGTGACCTGGTCGACGGAGGCACCGGCACGGATACGAGCCTGGATATCGCGAGGACGCATAGTTGCTTCCATTTCGATCTCGATCTGGCCGAATCGGGCAAGGTCTCCGCGCGCTGCGGCTCGTAGCTTGTCGTCGGCGGGAAGCCGGTACTTCGCGCCGGACTCGGTGTCGATACACACGATGTGCGTGGAGTCGGGCGTCACCCCGATCACTCGAAGTTCACGCACCGTTACCTCCTTACCGCGTCGACCCGCGACACCGCCACCTTTCCGAAACAGTAGTGCACTTCTGGGATCCGTGGGGCGAGACACGCGGGGCGGAAATCTCCAAAAAGACTCCCGCGCCCCGCTAATCTGCTCTGTTCGACTTACTGCACCCTGCGGTGCGGCGTGTCATTTTCGGCGTGTCGTGCTCGAATCCGAGTGCGTCAGCCCAGATTCTGCACGACCCAGTCGATGCTGCGGGTGAGCTGGCTGACGTCCTCCGGATCGATCGCCGGGAACATGCCGACGCGCAGCTGGTTACGACCCAGCTTGCGGTACGGCTCGGTGTCGACGATTCCGTTGGCGCGCAGCACCTTCGCCACCGCGGCCGCGTCGACCGAGTCGGCGAAGTCGATGGTGCCGACCACCTGCGAGCGGTGCGCCGGATCGGTGACGTACGGCGTGGCGAATTCGCTCGACTCGGCCCAGTTGTACAGGCGCGAGGACGAATCCAGCGTCCGCTTGACCGCCCAGTCCAGGCCGCCGTTGCCGTTGAGCCACTCGATCTGGTCGGCGAACAGCAGCAGGGTGGCCAGCGCCGGGGTGTTGTAGGTCTGGTCCTTGGTGCTGTTGTCGATGGCGATCGGCAGCGACAGGAACTCCGGCGTCCACCGGCCCGAGCCCTTGATCTCCTCGACCCTGGCCAGCGCGGCCGGGCTCATCAGCGCGACCCACAGGCCACCGTCGGCGGCGAAGCACTTCTGCGGCGCGAAGTAGTAGACGTCGGCGTCGGTGATGTTCACCGGCAGGCCGCCCGCGCCCGAGGTGGCGTCGATGGCGATCAGCGCGTTCTCCGAGCCCGCCGGGCGCTGCACCGGAATCGAGACGCCGGTGGAGGTTTCGTTGTGCGCCCAGCCGATCAGATCGACCGACGGGTCCGACACCGGCTCCGGCGCGCTGCCCGGCTCGGCCGAGACCACGATCGGGTCGCCGATGAACGGGTTGCCCTTGGCCACGCTCGCGAACTTCGAGCTGAACTCACCGTTGGTGAGGTGCAGCGAGCGCTCCCGGATCAGGCCGAACGCGGCGGCGTCCCAGAACGCGGTGGTGCCACCGTTGCCGAGCACGACCTCGTAACCGTCGGGCAGGCCGAACAGTTCGCGTAGGCCCGAACGCACCCGCGCGACCACATCCTTCACCGGCTTCTGCCGATGGCTGGTGCCGAACACCGAGGCGCCGACGGTCACCAGGGACTGCAACTGCTCCGGGCGCACCTTGGAGGGGCCACAGCCGAAACGTCCGTCGGCGGGCTTGAGGTCGGCGGGAATCGTCGGGAGCGCAGTGGTCATGCGAACAGGGTAAAGCGTGCCGGACCTGCCCGGTTCGTGTGGGTCGGCACCTGTGCTCGAGGCCACGGACGCCGACCTCGCCGCGCCACGCCGGAATTGTCCCGGTCTGCTTCGGTTGCAGTGGAATTGCTGTGTCGCGGACCACACTCCGGCTAACCTTTGCGCCCATGAACATGGCGCCGGCGAACTCGGGGTGGCGATTGCTCGGTCGACGACCACGGTCCTTCGGGCTGCGCGTCGGCGCGATCTCCGATGGCGCGCGGCGGGAGTTGCTGATGCGCGGCGCGCAGGGTTCGGCGACCATCCTCGGCGTGCGGGCGAGTTCGAAGGCGGCGCCCGGCGAGCCCGCTGCGCCGGGGCACGTGTTCTGGGTCCGGGTGCTGGTCGACGGAATTCCGCCCTACGAGACCAGGATTCGCCAGCGCGTGTCCGCGGCGAACCTGGAGTGGATGCAACCCGGCGACGTGGTGTGCTGCCGCGTCGATCCGGGCGACCGGGATCGATTGGTGCTGTATGTGCCGGATTTCGCGGAGACCGGCCGGGCCAGCAGCGCGAAGATCCTCGCCGACGGCCGCCGTGCCGACGCCACCGTGCTGGCCGCGACCCCGGTCGCCGCGGACTACTCCGGCCGCGACGACCCGGTGCTCCGGCTCGACCTCGAGCTGCGCGCCTGGGACGAGCCGACCCCGTGGCTGGTCCGGCTCGTGCAGCCGGTGCCGTTGTCCGCGATCGGCCTCGTCGATCTCGGCCAGCACCTGGAGGTCGCCTTCTTCACCGTCGACCACGGCGAATCCGTCGCGGTCGACTGGGCGGCCTCGCTCGGGGAGGACTGATCGCGGTCAGAGGTGCACGAAGGTGAAACCCATGGCGCGGATCGTCGGCAGCACCGCGATCATCCCCGCGCCGGTCCCGGACTGCGGCCGATGCATGTGCGCGAGCGAAATCGCGCCCGGCGCGGCGGCATTCATCGCGCCCTGCACCTTGGCCGCGCTCGCGGTCGCGCCGTAATCGGCGTTGATGCTGAAACCGACCGGGGTTTCCCCCAGTTCGTTCACGATGGCCACCGCGACGTCGTCGTAGTGCGCGGTGCCCGCGCGGAAGAACCGCGGCGGACGGCCGACCAGTCCGGTGAGTCGCTCGTGGTTGGCCCAGACCTCGTCCGCGACCTCCTGCGCCGAACCGGTGCCTGCGATGCCATAGGCCGACTGCCCGTTCACCGACAGCGGCTTGTGCGCCACACCGTGATTGGCCAGCTCGAACAGCGGGTTCATGGCCAGCTGGGCGGCCCGCTGCTGGTTCGCGTCGATCCACCGCTTGTTCAGGAACAGCGTGGCCGGAATCTGCTGGGCGATCAGGAAGTTCACCAGCGATTCGTCGATGTCGTTGTTGCCCGCCCCGCCGCACGCGTCGAAGGTCAGCGCCATCTGCTTGCCGGTGGCCGCGAACGTGCTGAGGATGCCCGGCATCGCCACGCCCCACTGCTGCGGGTGGTCGCCCGCGTGCCGGGCGACCACCGCCGCGGGGGAGTTGGCCGGCGGTGGCGGCGCGTTCTTGGCGACCGCGGTGGAATTGCCCGCGACCGGGGTGCGACCGGTCGAGCTGGGCTGCGCGGACGTTTCGCTCTGCGCCGTGCCACATCCGGTGGTGGCCAGCCCGGCGGCCAGCGCGGCGCCGACGCCGAACATCCGCCGGCGAGACATGCCTTTTTCCATCATCCGTAAGCCCTCTTTCCGAAGTCAGCCCCGGATGCTACGCGAGCCGAACGCCCAAGTGGTGCAGGACATTCGGCTCGCGGTCATACCGTCTATCTATCGCGCTAGGCGTGCGAGATGGCCGCCCAGCCCGCGACCTCCTCCGGGCCGCGCGGGGCGGGCCCGGTGTAGATGGCCGCCGGGCGCACCAGCTTGCCGAGCTGCTTCTGCTCGAGGATGTGCGCACACCAGCCCGCGGTGCGGCCACAGGTGAACATGGCGGGCATCATGTGCGCGGGCACCTCGGCGAAGTCGAGGATCACCGCGGCCCAGAACTCCACGTTGGTCTCGATCGCCCGGTCCGGACGGCGCTCGCGCAGCTCGGCCAGCGCGGCTTGCTCCAGCGCGGCGGCCACCTCGTAGCGCGGGGCGGCCAGCCGCTTGGCGGTGGCGCGCAGCACGCGGGCGCGCGGGTCCTCGGCCCGGTACACCCGGTGCCCGAAGCCCATCAGCTTCTCCTTGCGATCCAGGATGCCCTTGACCAGCGCCCGCGCGTCGCCGGTCTTTTCGACCTCTTCGATCATCGGCAGCACGCGGGCGGGCGCGCCGCCGTGCAGCGGGCCGGACATCGCGCCGATCGCGCCGGACAGCGAGGCCGCGACGTCGGCGCCGGTGGAGGCGATCACGCGCGCGGTGAAGGTGGAGGCGTTCATGCCGTGCTCGGCGGCGGAGACCCAGTAGGCATCGATGGCCTCGGTGTGCTTCGGGTCCGGGTCACCCTTCCAGCGGGTCATGAACCGCTCGGTGACCGTGGTGCACTCATCGATCTTCTTCTGCGGCACCGCGGGCTGGTAGATGCCGCGCGCGGACTGCGCCACATAGGACAGCGCCATCACCGAGGCGCGGGCCAGGTTGTCCCGCGCGGTCTCGTCATCGATGTCGAGCAGCGGCTGGTAACCCCAGATCGGGGCGAGCATGGCCAGGCCGGCCTGTACGTCGACGCGGACGTCGCCGGTGTGCACCGGCAGCGGGAACGGCTCGGCGGGCGGCAGGCCACGACCGAATTCGCCATCGACCAGCAGCGCCCAGACGTCACCGAAGGTCACCCGGCCCTCGACCAGCTGCTCGATATCGACGCCGCGGTAGCGCAGCGCGCCGCCGTCCTTGTCCGGCTCGGCGATATCGGTGGTGAAGGCCACCACACCCTCCAGGCCGCTGACGAAATCGCTGGGTACGGCGGTCTGGCCGGTAGGCACCGCGGGGCTGGTAGTCATGTTGTGACTTCTCCTTGCAATTTCGAGCACATGCCGATCACCAACACCTTAGATCCTTGCTACCGCGGAGTAACGTCTGGCCCATGCGTGACCTGGACAATTCACCCGGCGGCCAGGAGACGGCCGATTTCCCGCCGAGCACCGATCTCGCGGGCATGCGCGTCGAGTACGGGGGCGCCCCGTTCGGCAGCGGCGAAGACGTCGATCTGGACGAAACCTGGTTGGCCGGCGGCTGGGAGCCGTTGTTACGCCACTGGATCGAGCAGGCGACCGCGGTCGGCGTCGCCGAGCCGAACGCCATGGTGCTGGCCACCGTCTCGCTGGCCGGCGGCACGCCCCGACCGGTCGCCAGGACGGTGCTGTGTAAAGGCCTCTCGCCCGAGGGTGTGACTTTTTACACGAATTACGACTCGGCCAAGGGCAGCCAGCTCGCGGCGGTCCCGTTCGCCGCGGCCACCTTCGTCTGGCCCGCGCTCGGCAGGCAGGTGCATGTGCGCGGCGCGATCGAGCGGGTCGGCGCCGAGACGACCGCGGTTTACTGGCGCTCCCGCCCGCGCGACTCGCAGCTGGGCGCCTGGGCGTCGCGGCAGTCCAAGCCGATCGGGTCGCGCGCCGAGCTGGACCGCACGATGGCCGAGACCATCGCGCGCTTCGACGACGTCGACGAGATCCCGGTGCCGCCGCACTGGGGTGGGTTCCTGCTCCGCCCGGACGAGGTGGAGTTCTGGCAGGGCCGGCGGGGCAGGCTGCACAACCGGATTCGGGTGCTCATCGCGGACGGGGCGATGACGGTGGAGCGACTACAACCCTGACCTACGGTCCGCACTCGCTAAGCTGCCGCCGGTGAGACTGCTGGCCGACACCACACCGCTGCGAAATCCCGACTACCGGCGCCTGTGGACCTCCGGCGTGGTCACCATCATCGGCGCGCAGCTGTCCATCGTCGCGGTGCCCCAGCAGATCTTCCAGATCACCGGTAGCTCCGGATATGTCGGCCTGGCCGGGCTTTTCGGCCTGGTGCCGCTGATCGTGTTCGGGCTGTGGGGCGGCGCGCTCGCGGACGTGATGGACCGGCGCAAGTTGATGCTCATCACCAATGTCGGCACCGGCCTCACCGCGGTGGCGTTCTGGGCGCAGGCCGTGTCCGGCATCGACAACGTGTGGGTGGTGCTCGGCCTGTTCTCGGTGCAGCAGGCATTCTTCGCGGTGAACCAGCCGACCCGCAGCGCCACCATCCCGCGCCTGCTGCCGGAAGACCAACTGGCCGCGGCCAATTCGCTGAGCATGACGGTGATGCAGTTCGGCGCCATCGCCGGGCCGGTGCTCGCGGGTGCACTGATCCCCGTGGTCGGGCTGTCCACCCTCTATCTGATCGACTCCATCGCGCTGCTCGCCACGGTGTGGGCGGTGTGGCGGCTGCCCGCACTGCCGCCGACCGGGACCGCGCGCAAGGCCGGATTCCGCACGGTGCTGGACGGTTTCGCGTATCTGGCGACGCAGCGGATCCTGCTCGCGTCGTTCGCCGTGGACGTGATCGCCATGGTGTTCGGCATGCCGCGCGCGCTGTTCCCGCAGATCGCGCACGAGACGTTCGGCGACCCGACCACCGGCGGCGTCGCGCTCGGCCTGCTGTTCGCGTCCATGTCGGCGGGCGCGGTGCTCGGCGGGGTGTTCTCCGGCTGGATTCCGCGGATTCGCCGCCAGGGCCTGGCCGTGCTGATCTGCATCGCGCTGTGGGGCGTGGCCATGGTCGGCTTCGGGGTCGCCGTCGGATTCACCGGACACGGGCTCGGTCTCGGCCTGGGTCTGTGGCTAGCGCTGATCTGCTCGGCCTTCGGCGGCGCGGTGGACATGGTGTCGGCGGCGCTGCGGGTGACCATGTTGCAGCAGGTCGCGACCGATGCGATGCGCGGCAGGCTGCAGGGCGTGTTCATCGTGGTTGTCGCAGGTGGGCCGCGAATCGGTGATGTTGCCCACGGTTTTGCCGCAGCCAGTCTGGGTACCGCTGTGGCCGCGGCCGGTGGCGGCGCGCTGGTGGTGATCGGCGTGCTGATCGCCGCCGTGGCATTCCCGGCATTCCTCCGATACCGAGTAGGCCGCGCACATGCGGAAATAGTGGCACCATAAGCCTGCGAATATCTGGCAACCGCCGTTCGGTGAGCGGCAACCCCCGCACGTGGCCTTGAGATGAATGTGCGGTCGCGCAGGACTACCCTCCTGGTTGTCCGCGTCGGTGAACGTCTAGCGTTGAGACAAGTGCATCGTGCGCCGACCGCGACGGTGCCTACGGTTCTAGCCTGAGAGGGATCCTTCCGTGCCCGCTGAGAACATCATCAACGTCGACGAAGACGCCAAGCCGGTGCTTACCTACCCCGGCGGGGAGTTCCCGATGACGGTCACCAAGGCCGCTGAGGGCAACGACGGAATCGAGCTGGGAAAGCTCCTGGCCAGCACGGGTTACGTGACCTACGACCCGGGCTTCATGAACACCGCCCCGACCAAGTCGGCGATCACCTATATCGACGGTGAGGCGGGCATCCTGCGCTACCGCGGATACCCGATCGACCAGCTGGCCGGGACCTCGACCTTCATCGAGGTCAGCTACCTGCTGATCTACGGCGAGCTGCCCACGCAGGCCCAGCTGGACGACTTCACCGACCGGATCCGCAGGCACACCCTGCTGCACGAGGACCTGAAGCGGTTCTTCGACGGCTTCCCGCGCAACGCGCACCCGATGCCGGTGCTGTCCTCCGCGGTGAACGCGCTGTCGGCGTACTACCAGGACTCGCTGGACCCACGCGACCCCGAACAGGTCGAGCTGTCCACCATCCGACTACTCGCCAAGCTGCCGACGATCGCGGCCTACTCGTACAAGAAGTCGGTCGGCCAGCCGTTCCTCTACCCGGACAACTCGCTGAGCCTGGTGGAGAACTTCCTGCGGATGACCTTCGGGTTCCCGGCCGAGCCGTACGAGGTCGACCCCGAGGTCGCCGCCGCACTGGACATGCTGCTGATCCTGCACGCCGACCACGAGCAGAACTGCTCCACCTCGACGGTGCGGCTGGTCGGTTCCTCCGACGCCAACCTGTTCACCTCGGTGTCCGGCGGCATCAACGCCCTCTGGGGTCCGCTGCACGGCGGCGCGAACCAGGCCGTGCTGGAGATGCTCGACGGGATCAAGTCCGACGGCGGCGACGTCAAGGAATTCATCCGCAAGGTCAAGAACAAGGAAGACGGCGTGAAGCTGATGGGCTTCGGGCACCGCGTCTACCGCAACTACGACCCCCGCGCCGCGATCGCCAAGAAGCACGCCGACGCGATCCTGCAGAAGCTGGGCAACGACGAGCTGTTCGACATCGCCCAGTCGCTGGAGGAGGCCGCGCTGACCGACGAGTACTTCATCGAGCGTCGCCTGTACCCGAACGTCGACTTCTACACCGGCGTCATCTACAAGGCCATGGGCTTCCCGACCCGCATGTTCACCGTGCTGTTCGCCATGGGCCGGCTGCCGGGCTGGATCGCGCACTGGCGCGAAATGCACAGCGAGCCACTGAAGATCGGCCGCCCGCGGCAGATCTACACCGGCTACGGCGCGCGTGACTACCGCGAGATCACCAATCGTTAGCTCCACCGTTTCACCCACCATCACCTATCGAAGGGGATAAGCCGAATGACCAAGCCGGAGATCGAATTCCAGGGCGGCCCCGCGCCTGCCGAGCTGGTGATCAAGGACATCATCGAGGGCGAGGGCAAGGAAGCCGTGCCCGGCGGCAACGTCGAGGTGCACTACGTCGGCGTGGAATTCGACACCGGCGAGGAATTCGACTCCTCGTGGAACCGCGGCGAATCCATCAACTTCCCGCTGCGTGGCCTGATCCAGGGCTGGCAGGACGGCATCCCCGGCATGAAGGTCGGCGGCCGTCGCCAGCTCACCATCCCGCCGGCCCTGGCCTACGGCCCGGCCGGCGCCGGGCACGCCCTCGCGGGCAAGACCCTGGTCTTCGTCATCGACCTGCTGGACGCGAGCTAGTCCGAAAACGCCGACCGCGGCCCGTGTTCCACCTCGGTGGGGCACGGGCCGCGGCGCGTTCACCGGTGCACGATCTCGACCGGATCGGTCAGCGCGAGGGCGAGCGCGGACTGCTGGGCGGTGCTGCGCTGGGGGAGGGCCTGGACGGCCTTGTCCGTCTGTGTGCTCAGGTTGCCGACGATGGTCTGCAACTGGGTGACGCCGCCGGTGAGCTGGCTGATGGCGCTGACCAATTGGGCGCCGCCCTGGTCGGCCAGCCTGGGCAGGTCCTCGGCCAGCTTCGCGCCCTCGGTCAATTGCGCACTGGCACTGGTCATCCGGTCGACCACGGTGTGCAGCAGGGTGCCGAGGTCGGTGCTCGGGTCGACCGCGCCGCCGACCAGCGCGCCGAGACCGGTGAGCTGTGATCCGGCCTGTCCCGAAATCCCTTGCAGCGCTTCTAGCTTCTTGATGATGTCGGCCAGCGCCGGATCGCCGGCGAACGGGAGCGCACGCAGCGGCGGCAGGATCTGGTCGAGCCCGGAGCTCACCGTGTTCGCCGCCTGCTCCACCTGCGCGATCGTGATGCCGGTCGAATCCAGCGCGACGGCAAGCTGATTCGCCTGCTTGGCCGCGCCGTCGACGGTCGAGTTCAGCAGCGCGATCGCCGAAGTCAGCTGGGCCGAACCCTCTTTCGCGAAATTCAGGAACCCGAGCAGCTGGTCGGCGCCCGAGCTGAACTGCTCGGCGCCCGATGCGGCCGCGGTCACCCCGGCCTTCAGCAACTGGGCAGTGAACTGCGCCTGCGTCATCTGGCTGCGCGCCTGCCCGACCGCGGACAGCGCCGCGTCGACACCCGCCGCGCCGACCCGATGGGTGACCTCGGAGATCGCGCCGTTCACCAGCCCGCTGTCCGCACCCTTGTGCGTCGCCACGGTGACCTTCGCGCGCCGGGGTTCCGCGCCGGCCAGGGAGCCCATGGATTCGGTGAGGTCGGCGGGCAGGGTGATCACCGCGGCGTAGTCGTCGGTGCTCGCCTCGCCCGGCTTCGCCGCGGTCCATTCATAACCGCCCGCGTCCTGCAACGCCTTGACGACCCGGGCGCCCGTCGGCCCGGCGTCGGCGTTGACCAGGGCGATGCCGGTCGGGCCGTCGTCGGATCGGCCGCACGCGGTGATTCCGGCGCCGAGCGCACCAGCGCCGACCAGGGCAACGACGAGCAGGGCCAAGCGGGCACTTTTTCCGGTCACCCCGCTGACCTTAGAACCCGTACATGGCCTCAGCGCTGGCGTTTCTATGAGAGTTCGCTAAGGCCCCGTGCATGTCTGTGCCCGGGGACCGTGCGCGGCGATCAGGGCGCGGTGCTGGGCAGCTCCAGCACGAGACGGATGCCGCCCATCGTGCCGTCGTCGAAATAGGCGCGGCCGCCGTGCAATTGGGCTTGCTGGGCGACCAAGGCGAGGCCAAGGCCCGACCCGCCCTTGCTCGCCTGACTACCACGGAAGAACCGATCGAAGACTGCCTGCCGCTCGTCCGCCGGGATACCGCGCCCATTGTCGTCGACGCTGATCACGATGTGCCCGTTCGGCGCCCGGTGCGCGGACACCAGCGCCTCGGTGGCGCGGCCGTGCTTGACCGAGTTGGCCAGCGCGTTGTCCACCGCGAGGCGCAGGCCCGCGGGCAGGCCCAGGGTTACCAGCTCGGTGTCGCTGTCGATGCGCACCTTCAACCCGGGGAAGTGCCGCATGGCATCGTGCGCGGCCTGGTCGCACAGGTCGCCGACATCGGTGGCGACGTGGTCGCGTTCGTCGGTGAGGTCACCGGTCGCGAGCCGTTCCAACGCCGCGAGGGTGGTCTCCACCCGCCCCTGGCTGCGTTGCAGATCGGCGAGGATCTCCGCACGCTGTGCCTCGTCCAGATCGAGAGTGCGCAAGACCTCCAGGTCCGTGCGCATGGCGGTGAGCGGTGTGCGCAGTTCGTGCGCGGACACGGCGGCGAAATCGCGCGCGGTCTCCAGCGCGGCGGCGGTTTCGGACTGCGCCTGGTCCACCCGCTGCAACATCGTATTCACCGCGTCGGCCAGCTTTTCCGCCTCGCGCACGCCCGAGCCGTCCACCGGCGTCTGTGGATTCTGTGGATCGGGCAGGCCGCTGCGCGCGTCGACCTGACGGGTGAGCCGCACGATCGGGCGCACCGCGCGCCCGGCCAGCAGCCAGCCCAGCGCCGCGGAGGCCGCGATGGCGAACAGGGCGCCACCGAGCACCCAGCGCCGCTGCTCGGCCGTGGCGGCGGCCGCCGACGCGGTCGGGATGCCCATCGAGACCACCCGGCCCGCGGGCTGATTCTCGGTCGTCGACAGGATCCGGTACGGCGTGCCGCCGACCGGCACCGTGCGCGAACCCGGTGCCAGATCGGGCAATTGGGTCGGCGTGCTCGCGATGACATTGCCGTCTACCCGAACGGTGACGGCGATGTCGTTGTTCAGCCCGGGCACGAAGCCGATGACCCGGACCACCACGACCGGTTCGATCAGCACCAGGCGTGCGGCGATCGCCAGCTGCTGATCGGATTGGCGCATGTTGTTGCGCTCGATCGCGTGAATACTGATCACGCTGATCACCGCGACGACGATGACCGCGCCCGCGGCCGCCGCGCCCGCGACCCTGGTGCGGAGCGAAAAGGCCCGGCGCCGACGGGATTTCGGCGCGGCGACCTGCGTCATTTGGGCGCCCGCAGGACGAACCCGACCCCGCGGATCGTGTGCAGCAACCGCGGCGCGCCGTCCACCTCCAGCTTGCGCCGCAGATACCCGACGAACACGTCGACCACATTGGTGTCGGCCGCGAAGTCGTAGCCCCACACCAGTTCCAGCAGTCGCTCCCGGCTCAGCACCACGCCGACATTGCGGGCCAGCGTGGACAGCAGCTCGAATTCTCTTTTGGTCAGCTCGATTTCGGCGCCGTTCAGCAGCGCGCGATAGCCGGCGACATCGACCTCCAGCGGCCCGACGGTGATCGCCCCCGGCGTGGCCTGCGACTGGGTGTCGGTGCGCCTGCGCAGCAGCGCCTTGATCCGCGCGACGAGTTCGGCCAGTACGAACGGCTTGACCAGATAGTCGTCGGCCCCCGATTCCAGCCCGGAGATCCGATCGTCCACCGAGGCCCGCGCGCTGAGCACGCAGATCGGCACCTCGTTGCCCAGCGCGCGCAACGCGGTCACCACGCCGGCGCCATCGAGCACGGGCATGTTCATATCGAGCACGATCGCGTCCGGCGCGTGCTCGTTCACGCTGCGCAGTGCCTGCGCGCCGTCCCTGGCCACCAGCACGTGGAAGCCGGAAAGCCGCAGGCCGCGCTCGACCGATGCGAGCACGTCCTCGTCGTCATCGACGACGAGGACGGTCGGGGTCGTTGGTGTCACCTCAGTCATTCTGCTCCCCGCCGCCGCGCGGCTTCGGTCCAGACTCGCGTGTCGCGCCGGGCCGACCGGTGATCATCGGGGAAGGGACGGTCGTCAGTAGCTGTGGCAGGAGTCGGCCACCGCCTGGATGGTCCCGCGCAGCTGGGCGTAGCGCGGGTCGTTCTGGGCCTGCTGCACGGCGTCCGGGTTCGCGTCGATCGCCCGCTGCAATTCCGCGCGGCGCTGCTCGACCGGCTGATCGAACTTGCGCTGCAGCTCGGCCTTCTGCGTGGGATTCGCGTCGAGCATCTTGGCCAGCTGCGGGGCCTTGTCGTGCAGCGCGGCGTCGACCTGCGTGAACGAACAGTCCGAGTTCAGCAGCGGGCCGGCCAGCTCCATCGGGTCGGCGGAGGCGATCGCCGGGCTGAGGAACACGGCGACGGTGGCCAGCCCGCCCGCGGCGAGGGCGGCGACGGCGGGACGGCCAACGGAACGCTTCATGGTGTGACTCCAGTTCGTCGAGGGGTGGTTACCAGCGCCCTCGACGCTAGGCCGCCGCACTGGCACGTTGGTGAACGTTCCCTAAGGAATCTCTGAGCACCTGCTCCGATGTGCGCGGTGCACAACGGAAATATTCAGCAGGACAACTGATTTCAAGCGCACACGGGTAACTCGCCGACCGGTGTCCCGGTCGCGGCACCGAGTCCGGCCTACATACTCGGGGAGGCGGGACGCGCCGCGTGGATCTGCTCTTCCAGTGCCTCGAGCACCGTCGGATCCTCGATGGTGGAGGGCACCTCGTACGGCTCGCCCGAGGTGATCTGCCGGATGGTCTTGCGCAGGATCTTGCCCGATCTGGTCTTCGGCAGCGCGGTGACGATCACCGCGTCGTGCAGCGTGGCGATCGCGCCGATCTGCGCGCGCACCCGTTCGATCAGCTCGTCGCGCAGCTGCCCTGGATCGACCTCGACGCCCGACTTGAGCACCACGTAGGCCAGTGGCCGATGGCCCTTGAGCTCGTCGGGCAGCCCGATCACCGCGCACTCGGCGACCGCGGGGTGCCCGGCGATGGCGGCCTCGATGCTGCCCGCGGACAACCGGTGCCCGGCCATATTGATCACGTCATCGCTGCGGCCGAGCACGTACAGGTAGCCGTCCTCGTCGAAGTAGCCGGAGTCACCGGTGAGGTAGTGGCCCGGGTAGGCGGTCAGATACGAACGCTTGTAGCGCTCGTCGTCGTTCCACAGGCCGGTGAGCGTGCCGGGCGGCAGCGGCAGCCCGATCACGATGTTGCCCTCGACATTCGGCGCCACCGGGTTGCCCTCGGAATCGAGCACCCGCAGCCGGTAGCCGGGCACCGGCACCGAGGCCGAGCCTGCCTTGATCGGAAGCTGTTGCAGGCCGAGCGGATTCGCGCAGATCGGCCAGCCGGTCTCGGTCTGCCACCAGTGGTCCACGACCGGGCAGTCGGTGCGATCGGCGAGCAGCACCTCGTCGGCCCAGGCATAGGTCGCTGGATCTAGTCGCTCGCCCGCGCAGAACAGGGCACGCAGCGACGAGAGGTCGTAACGGTGGGCCAGTTCGGCTTCCGGGTCCGCCTTGCGGATGGCGCGCAGCGCGGTCGGCGCGGTGAACAGCACGCGAACCTTGTGCTCGGCCACCACCCGCCAGTACGCGCCCGCGTCCGGCGTGCCGATCGGCTTGCCCTCGTAGAGCAGCGTGGTCGCGCCGACCAGCAGCGGCGCGTAGACGATGTAGGAGTGCCCGACCACCCAGCCGACGTCGGAGGCGGTCCACATCACCTGCCCAGGGCCGATGTCGTAGATGTTGCGCATGGACCAGGCGAGGGCAACCGCGTGTCCGCCGTTGTCCCGAACCACCCCTTTGGGTTTCCCGGTGGTGCCCGACGTATAGAGGATGTAGAGCGGATCGGTCGCCGCGACCGGGACCGGCGCAGCCGGTGGCGCATCCCGGACAGCGTCGTCCCAATCGAGCCACTGGGCGGCGACGGTCTCGGTGGAGCTCGGCAGCGATTCGGTCGCGGCCTGCGGCGCGGAGAAGTGGATGGTCGGGAACTGCGGGCGCTGCTTCACGATCACCGTGCGCGGCACCGTGGTCGCGGCGAGATCCAAGGCCTGCAACACAATCGGCGGATATTCGAGCTGTTTGCCCGGTTCCAGGCCGCCCGACGCGGTGATGATCAACACCGGTTCCGCGTCGTCGATGCGCGCGGCGAGCTCCGGCGCGGCGAAGCCGCCGAACACCACCGAGTGCACCGCGCCGATGCGCGCGCAGGCCAGCATCGCGATCACGGCCTCCGGGATCATCGGCAGGTAGATGATGACGCGATCGCCCGCGACCACCCCCAGCCTGCTCATCGCGCCGGCGAACTCGGCAACCTTTTCCAGCAGCTCCGCGTACGTGAAAACGCCTCTGGCGCCGGTCATAGCGGAGTCGTATATTAAGGCGGGCTGATCCGCCAGGCCCCCCTCCGCCGCGCTGCCGCCGTGCACATGCCGGTCGAGGGCGTTGAAGGAGGTGTTGAGGCGAGCGTCGGTGAACCACCTGGCCACCGGGCGAGCAGCCGGGTCGATGATCTGGGTCGGCGGCACCACCCAATCGATGGCTTCCGCCGCCCCGGCCCAGAACTCGGCGGGGTCGACCAAGCTGGTCTGATAGACCGGTCGGTACTCGTGCCGCACGTTCAAACCCGTGACTCCCTAGCCTCGCCTCGATGCCCGCCTCGATAGATCTGGTTGATTGTGGCAGACTTCACGCGACGCCCGGGTGGGTGTTGTGACCTTTGGTTTTGCCTGGAACGGCCAGGTCAAGGGTCGCATGCTTACTCGGAGTCACCCAAGAAGTTATTGATCCGTTAGAATCTGATGTCACTTATTTGGGCCGTCGTAGACGCAATTTCTCGGCCAGCCGCAGTTCTCGGCCAGCTCCGCCTGTCGAGCCAGTATGCGTGTGGAGGTTCGCTGATGGCGCGTGGTTGGGGCCAGTTTGGAAAGTGAGTGGGAGATGCGTGAGGCCGCTAGGTCCGGCAGAAGGCGCTGGGCGCTCGGCAACTGGGACCTGCGCTGGAAGGTGACGGCAGTGCTCGCCGTCCCGCTGGCCGTCGCGGTAGGCCTTGGCGTGTCCAGGATTTCATCGGAGTTCACCAACTCGGGTCGGCTCGCCGACGTCGCGGAGAACGTCCAGGCCATTCCGGCCGTCACCGCGTTGAGCGCGCAGACGGCGACGACCGTCGGTTCGCAGATGATCGCGGTCGCGCCGAACGTCTCGGTGGTGACCGACCAGAACCTCGCCGATCTCGACAAGGCGATTGCCAACGCGGAGAAGGCCGCCGACAAGCTCAGTGGTGTGTCCGGCGCGCGTTCGGCGCTGGACAGCATGCTCAATCAGGCAAAAGCCGTTCGGCAGCAAGGCAAGAACGTCACCACCGGGCCCAGCTCGGACGCCATCGGCCTGATCGACCGGGTACGCAACGACAGCGTGCGGATCGTCGAGACGACGGTCGGCCAGGTCAGTGACACCGCGGTCGACACGGCCAAGCTGCGTCTGGTCGACTCGCTCAACACGCGTGCGACGCTGGTCGGCGAGGTCGCCGCGTTCCCGGAAGTGTTGAAGGACCCGAAGGTAGGCACGCCGGGCTTCCTCACCGCGGCCAACACCGAGCGCTCGCTGCTCGGCGTGCTGTCGCACCGGTTCGCCGACGGGGACACCTCGATCGCCGATCTGCGCGCGGGCATCGACACGCGCGTGACGCTGCTGAACAGCCCGCAGTCGCAGGCCGGACAGATTCCGGTCGGCGACCTGAAGAAGTCGCTCACCGACAGTCTCGCGGTCTACGAGCTCGTGGTGAGCCGGGCGACCAAGGACATCGACAGCGCGATGAACGCGCTGGTGTCCACCGCGCAACGGGACGCGTGGACCTACACCGCGGTCGTCGTCGCCACCATTCTCGCGGCGCTGTTGCTCGCGGTGTTCGTGGCGCGCTCGATGATCGTGCCGCTGCACCGGCTTCGCCTGGCCGCCCTGCGGGTCGCCGAGAGCGACCTGCCGCACGAGGTGGCCCAGCTCCGCAACGGCGCCTCGCCGGAAGAGGTGCCGCTGGAACCGATGCCGGTGCGCAGCACCGAGGAGATCGGCCAGCTGGCCCGCGCGGTCGACGACATCCACGGCCAGGCGCTGCGCCTCGCGAGCGACCAGGCGCAGATGCGTTCCCAGGTCAACGACATGTTCGAGACGCTGGCCCGGCGGTCCAAGTCGCTGGTCGACCATCAGCTCAGCCTGATCGAGGCGATGGAGTACGACGAGAAGGACCCGCGGCTGCTGGAGAACCTGTTCCGGCTCGACCATCTCGCGGCTCGCATGCGTCGTAACGGCGACAACCTGCTCATCCTGGCCGGCACCAGGCAGCGTCGCGCGAAGTCGGCTCCGGTCGAGATCGCCGACGTGCTGCGGGCCGCGATCTCCGAGGTCGAGGACTACGAGCGCGTGAAACTGGGTGCCACGCCGCGTGGTTCGCTGGTCGAGCCCGCCGCCTCCGACATGGCGCACCTGTTCGCCGAGCTGCTGGACAACGCGCTGCGCGCCTCCCCGCCGGAGACCGACGTGAAGTTCACCTTCGCGCAGGCGCACGACCAGGGCATGCTCATCGAGGTGGCCGACCGGGGTATCGGTATGCCGCCGTCCGAAATGGCCGATATCAACCGGCGATTGGAACAGACCGCGGAGCCCGGCCCCGATACCGCCCGGCACATGGGTCTTTTCGTGGTCGGCCGGCTGGCCGAGCGGCACGGTCTCACCGTGCGGCTGCGCCCGACCTTCGACACCGCGCGCGATCCGGGCGTCACGGTGACCGTGCACGTCCCCGGCGGGCTCATCGTCGCGGGCAAGCCGATCACCGCGCAGCCGGTCACCCCGTCGCCGCAGGCGGGCGAGCGGCCGCGGCCGGCCGCCCCGTCGTCGATGCAGATGCGGGCGATCACCCGGACCCCCGGCGGCAATGTCATGGTGACCGTCGATCCCGGCGTCAGCGGACCGCTGCCGATCACCAAGGCCAACCCCAGCGGGCCGATCCCGGCCGGCGGCGGGCTGCCGCAGCGGCAGCCGGGTAACTCCATGGCGTCCGGGCTGCAATCGAACGCCCAGCAGTCGGGCGCGACGCTGCGCCCCGCACCGGGTGGCCAGCAGTCCGGTGGGCCGCAGCGGGGCAAGCTCGCCGCCGCGAACCTACCCAAGCGCAACCTCGCTCCCGGCGGTCCGCCGCCGCGGCAGCCGGGCGCCCCGGCCGAGCCGACCGTGACGGGTCTGCCGCCGCGGGACGCGAATTCGGGCGAGCTGCCCAAGCGTCAGCCGGGCAGCAACGGCGTACCGCAGCCCAGCATCAGTGGTCTCGCGCAGCCGCCCAGCGGCCTGCCGCAGCGTCAGCGTGGCGAGAACGGGCTCCCGCAACGGGATTCCGCGCCGGGTGGCCTGCCGCAGCGGGACCCGGGCGCGGGCGGCCTGCCCCAGCGCGACAGCGTGTCGGGCGGTCTGCCGCAGCGGCAGACCGGGCCGAGTGGCTTGCCGCAGCGGGAGGGCCTGCCGCAGCGCGACCCGAATGCCGGTGGTTTGCCACAGCGTGATCCTGGTGCCGGCGACCTGCCGCAGCGGGAGTCCGCGTCCGGTGGTCTGCCGCAGCGTGATCCGGGCGTGGGCGGCTTGCCGCAGCGCGAACCGACCGCCGGTGGTCTGCCGCAGCGCGAACCCACCGCGGGCGGACTGCCCCGGCGGCAGCGCGGCGAGAACGGCCTGCCGCAGCGGGAGTCCGCGTCCGGTGGTCTGCCGCAACGGGATCCGAGCGCGGGTGGGCTGCCGCAGCGCGAGCCGACCGTAGGCGGCCTGCCGCAACGCGAATCGAGCCTGCCGCAGCGCGATCCGAGTTCCGGTGGTCTGCCGCAGCGGGAGTCCGCGTCCGGTGGCTTGCCGCAGCGTGATCCGAGTGCGAGCGGCCTGCCCCAGCGTGATCCGAGTGCGGGCGGTTTGCCGCAGCGCGATTCGGGTCTGCCGCAGCGGGATCCGAACGCCGGTGGCCAGCGGCACGCCGCCGCGAGCCTGCCGCAGCGGGAGACGACACCGACCGGCCTGCCGCAACGGCAGCCGGGCACCCAGGTGCCGCCGAACCTGCCGCAGCGCGAGCCGGGTGACGCTCTGCCGCAGCGGGATTCCGCGCCGGGCCTTGGCCTGTCCCCGCGCGGCCGGGGTACGCTGCCCGGCGTCGACGAGCAGCCGAAGGATGCGGAGGCCGCAGGCGGCGATCCAGGCAGGCACAGTTACCGCGCCAACCCGACCAGGACGGCGTCGTTCTTCCAGACCAGGCTTCAGCCCGCGGTCGAGACCGGCGATTCCGTCATGGGTGGGACACCGATTTTCGCGGAAATGATGTCGGCGTGGCTGTCAGACCCGAATATGGACAGGTCCACCGTGGCCGCCTCCTTCGAATCACCCGGTGATGAAGGATGGCAGGCGGCTCGAGCGGCCAGCGAGGCACAATCCGAAACCAGGACGGCGGCCGGGTTGCCGCAACGCAATCCGGGCGGAAGGCTGGTCCCGGGCGCCGTCAACGGTGCGGTGGAACGAGCACCGAGCCGTGATCCAGAAACAATCAGGTCCAGCCTGAGCCGCCATCAGCAGGGCGTCCGGGACGGCCGCGCAATGAGAGCAATGAACTTAACCGGAGATAAAGGAGACCGATGAACCCCGATCTAGGTGGTACGAATCGTCAGCTGGATTGGCTGGTTTCGAACTTCGCCAACGAGGTTCCTGGCGTAGCCCATGCCGTCCTGGTCTCGGCTGACGGCCTACTCATGGCCGCGAGCGCTCAGCTGCCCGTCGACCGTGCCGAGCAGCTCTCGGCCGTTACCGCCGGACTGGCCAGCCTCTCGGTCGGCGTCTCGAACCTGTTCGAGGGCGGCACCGTGCTGCAGTCCGTCGTCGAGATGGAGCACGGCTACCTGCTACTCATGGCGGTCGGCGACGGCTCGTACCTTGCCGTGCTGACCAACACGTCGTGCGACATCGGTCAGGTCGGCTACGAGATGGCGTTGTTGGTCGAGCGGGTTGGCCAGACAGTTCAGGCCACGCCACGCGTCACGATGGGTTCCTGATGGTGGGATGGACATAGAAGATCACCGCTTGGGGAGCGCCGAGCCCAGTCTCGTCCGCCCATACTCGTTGACCGCAGGCCGAACGAGGCCCGCGGTCGAGTTGGCGTTGGAGGCTCTCGTCGCATCGCATCCGGTCGCCCTGGAGCGGCAGTTCGAACTGACCAACATCGAGACGTCAATCGTGGAGTTGTGCAGAGAATCGCCGTCCGTCGCTGAGGTAGCAGCCCGACTTGGTATCCCCATCGGGGTGGCTCGCGTGCTGGTTGCCGACCTGATCGAGGCCGGGCATGTACGCGTTTCGGCGACTTTGAAAGACGATTCCAGCGACGATGAACGTCGCGAGCTGATCGAAAGGGTTCTCAGTGGACTCCGGCGTATTTGATTCGACGGCGCAGGTCGACACCCGTACCAGCAAGCCAACGTCGGCGAAGATCGTGGTCGCGGGTGGCTTCGGTGTCGGTAAGACCACGATGGTCGGTGCTGTCTCGGAGATCGTTCCGCTGCGCACCGAGGCATTGGTGACCAATGCCAGTACCGGAATCGACAATTTGACGGGCATCCCGATGAAGTCGACCACCACCGTGGCGATGGACTTCGGCCGGATCAGCCTCGCCGACGATCTGGTGCTATACCTCTTCGGTACGCCGGGCCAGTACCGATTCTGGTTCATGTGGGACGACCTGATCCGCGGCGCCATCGGCGCCGTGGTGCTGGTCGACACCCGCAGGCTCGAGGACAGCTTCGCTGCCGTCGACTACTTCGAAGCGCGCGGCCTACCGTTCCTGGTGGCGCTCAACGAATTCGACGACGCGCCGCGATACCCGATCGAGGACATCCGGCAGGCCCTCGCGGTCCCGGCGGACGTACCGATCCTGTCCATCGACGCCCGGCGTCGCGAGCCGGCCAAGCAGGCCTTGGTCGCGCTCACCGAGTACGCCCTGCGCAAGGTGATGCAGGGCTACTGAGTGCTCGCGCGGTGAGGATTTCGGCGCGCGAACTACTCGGGCAACTGCTCGACACCGACTCGTATGTCAGCTGGGACCGGCCACCGATCGAGGTGGCCGCGACCACGCGATACCGCGAGGCGTTGCGGAAGGCTGCGGTCGCGGCGGGCACCGATGAGTCGGTGCTCACCGGCGAGGGACTGCTGCGTGGCCGTCGGGTCGCCGTAATCGCCTGCGAGTTCGGCTTTTTGGCCGGTTCGATCGGGGTCGCCGCCGCGGAACGGATCGTGTCCGCGGTCGAGCGCGCGACCGAACTCGGGCTGCCCCTGATCGCTTCGCCGACCTCCGGCGGCACCCGTATGCAAGAGGGCACCGTCGCGTTCGTGCAGATGGTGAAGATCGCCGGTGCGGTCGCCGCGCACAAGTCCGCCGGCCACCCCTACCTGGTCTACTTGCGCAATCCCACCATGGGCGGGGTCTTCGCCTCGTGGGGTTCGTTGGGGCACATGACTTTTGCCGAACCCGGCGCGCTGATCGGGTTTCTCGGGCCGCGCGTCTATCAGGCGCTCTACGGTCAGCCGTTTCCCGAGGGTGTGCAGACCGCCGAAAACCTTTACCGCCGTGGGGTTATCGACGGTGCCATCACGGTTTCCATCTTCCGGCGGATCGCCCATCGTGCGCTGAGTGTCCTCACCGGTATTCCGGATTCGACTGCGGGCGAACAGATTTCACGCCCCCGCCGGGAGCTGCCCGAAGCCGTCTCGGCATGGGAGTCCGTCGTGATCTCCCGCCGCCCGGACCGCCCCGGCATTCGGGACCTGTTACGCCATGTGACACAGCGGGTTCCGCTGAGCGGAACCGGGCAGGGCGAGGCCGATCGGACCGTGGTGCACGCACTGGCGCGCTTCCGCGGCCAGCCGTGCGTGGTGTTCGGGCACGACCGATCCGGACAGCAGGGCGGGTACTCCATGGGGCCCGCCGCGTTACGGGAGGCGCGCCGCAGCATGGCGCTTGCCGAAGAGTTGCGGTTGCCGCTCGTGCTGGTGATCGACACGTCCGGCGCCGCCCTGTCGAGGGAGGCCGAGGAGCGCGGATTGGCCCCCGAGATCGCCCGCTGCATCGCGGATTTGGTGACATTGGCCACTCCGACCGTCTCGGTGCTGCTCGGCCAGGGCACCGGCGGCGGCGCGCTGGCTCTGCTCCCCGCCGACCGGGTCCTGGCCGCCACCTACGGCTGGCTGGCCCCGCTGCCGCCGGAGGGCGCGAGCGCCATCGTCCACCGCGACACCGAGCACGCCGCGGAACTGGCCGAGTCCCAACGCATCCGCGCCGCCGACCTGCTCGCCGACGGTGTGGTGGACCGCATCGTCCCCGAATACCCCGATGCCGCCGACGAACCGGTCGACTTCGCCCGCCGCATGGGCGCCGCCATCGCCGACGAACTGGCCCGGCTCCGCCAGCGCCCCGCCGCCGAACTGCGCACCCTGCGCCAACAGCGCTACCGCCGCCTCGGCCTCCCCTCCGCGACGCACGGCTAGGCACCCGGCGCGCTGAACTCCGCGATCAACTCCCGATACCGCGCAAACGCCGGCTTCGCCGTGTAATCCGAACGCAGCAAACCGAATTCGAAGTTCATGTCGTCGCGCCCGGTGTCCGCGTCGCGCAGCGCGAAATGCTCGTAGGTGTCGATATTGAGCGTCGGCGCGAGCGCGTCGACCGTGCGAACCACGCTGTCCAGCACCGCTTCCTGCCGCGCGTACGACCGGCCCGGCCCGGTCGGCCAGCCGGTCTCGGTGATGTGCAACGGCGTCGACTCCGGAATGCCGGCGGCGGCCAGGCTCTGCCGCCGGAATCCGGTCAGCACCGCGGTGACGGCGTCGGTCAACCGCTCGGCAGCGATGGGCCGGAACACATCCGGAAAGAAGTCCAACCCCACGTAGTCGAGCGCGTCGATGAAGTCCTGCCCGCCGCGCCGCCCGAGATCGGTCCAGAACTCCTGCGCGGGCTCGAGGATCGGTGTCGAATTGCACCCGATCCGCACATTCAGCCCGAGTCGTCCGGCCTCTTCCTTCGCCGCGAGCACCCCCTCGACGATCGCCTGCCGCACCGCCGGAAATCCGCCGTCCCCACCGGGACCCGCGTGATTGGCTTCCTCGGCGATCTGCAACGACGCGAGCCGCGCACCGAACCGCCGGAGTTGGGCGCGGAGGTAGTCCAACCATCCCGACAGGTCGCTGCCGCGATCGCGAAAGCACACCACCAGGTCCAGCTTCCGGTTCGTCCGCGCGTATTGCGCGACGTCCGGCGGTGCCTCGTGCATGCCGCCGATGTCCTCGCCATAGAGCAGATATCCCCGGGTCAGGAACGGATGTTCGCCGTGCAGCGCGTCGAGCGCCGCACCGATCTGTTCGGCCCGCTCCGGCGGTCCTGGTGTGAGATTGCCGTGTTCGTCGGCGCCGAGCCCGCCCGCGTAGATCCCGAATCGAAGAGCCATGGGCCGACCGTAGCATCGATATTTGGTGTCACACCAAAAATGGCGTGACGCTATGATTTGGCGCATCGACAAGGAGGGCCATGGCGCTGCGCGAGGAAAAGAAGCAGGCAACCCGGCGGGCTATCGCCGATGCCGCGACGGGGCTGTTCATCGCGCACGGCTTCGACCGGGTCACCGTCGCCGAGGTGGCCGACGCCGCCCGGGTGTCGATCAACACCGTCTTCAACTACTTCCCGACCAAGGAGGATCTCTTCTTCGATCGGCAGGCCGAGGTGGTCGAACGGCTCGCGGGCGCGGTGCGGCGACGTGCCGCCGATGAGTCGCCCGCGGCGGCGGTGCGCAGGCTGTTTCTGGACGAACTGCGGCGCGACGAGCCAACTTTGGGCCTGTCCGCCGACGCGGCCGCGTTCTGGCACGTGGTCGAGGCGAGTCCGGCGCTGCAGGCGCGGCTGCGGCTGCTCGGTGAACAGACCGAGGCCGCGCTCGCCGAGGCCATCGCGGAGTCGACCGGCGCGGGCAGACGGGACGCGACGCCACGGTTGCTGGCGGCCGTCCTCGCCGGCATCGATCGCGCGCTGCACGCGGAGATCCGGCGTCGGTTGCAGTCGGGTGACGCCCCGGAGACCGTGCGCCGCGATATCCGCAAGGCCGCCGGCGTCTTCGAGGCGATGGCCGACCTCGGTGTGCAGTGCCGCTAACCGAGTCGCGTAGCGCGCCTTACCGCGTCATGACCGTCACTGTCGGCCGGTGAGAAAGTGCAGGTCGGGCGGTAAACCTGGGCTCAACACGCCAAGGGGCAGCGTTGACGGCTCGCCGCCACACTTCTACCGTCGCAGGGTGACCTTCAGAAGCGAGACCTCCGCCATACCCTCGATCATCCTGAACGACGGCAACGTGATCCCGCAGCTGGGCTTCGGCGTCTTCCAGGTGCCCGACGACGAGGTGACCCCGGTCGTCACCGCGGCGCTGGAGGCCGGCTACCGCAGCATCGATACCGCGGCGGTCTATGGCAACGAAGAAGGCACCGGGCGCGCGATCCGTGATTTCGGTCTGCCGCGCGACGAGATCTACGTCACCACCAAGCTGTGGAATGCCGACCAAGGCTTCGATTCGACGCTGCGCGCGTTCGACACGAGCATGCAGAAGCTCGGCCTGGACTACGTCGACCTGTACCTCATCCACTGGCCGGTGGCCCAGGCCGATCGCTACATCGACACGTTCCGCGCGTTCCAAGCACTGAAGTCACAGGGCCGGATCAAGTCGATCGGCGTATCGAATTTCACCGTCGCCCACCTGGAGCGGCTCATCGGGGAGACCGGCGAAACCCCCGTGGTGAACCAGATCGAGCTACACCCGCGGCTGGCCCAGCGCGAACTGCGCGACTTCCACGCCGGCCACGCCATCGCCACCGAGGCGTGGAGCCCGCTCGGCCAGGGCACCCTGCTCGACGACCCAACGATCACCTCGATCGCCGCCGCCGTCGACCGCACCCCCGCCCAGGTGATCATCCGCTGGCACCTCCAACTCGGCAACATCGTCATCCCCAAGTCCGTCACCCCCTCCCGAATCGCCGAAAACCTCGACGTCTTCGCCTTCGAACTCTCCCGCGACCAAATGGACGCCATCAACGCCCTCGACAACAACACCCGCGTCGGCGCCCACCCCGACACCATGACCGCAGGCCTGGACTAACCCAAACCCAGATAGCGGGTCAGTTCTACGGCTGCGGCTCGGCCTGCGCGGTTCGCGCCGATGGTGCTGGCGGAGGGGCCGTAGCCGATGAGGTGGATGCGGGGGTCGGCGGCTACCTGGGTGGCGAGTTGGCCGGTCATGGTGATGCCGCCGCCGGGGCCGCGGAGGCGTAGTGGGGCCAAATGGTCCAGGGCGCTGCGGAATCCGGTGGCCCAGAGGATGACCTGGGCGGGTTGGAAGGTGCCGTCGGGCCAGCGCACGCCGTCCGGTTCGATGTGGTCGAACATCGGCAGGCGGTGCAGCGCGCCGCGTCGCTGGGCGGCCCGGAGCCGGTCGTCGAGCCGCAGCCCGGTCACCGAGACCACCGATCCGGGCGGCAGTCCGCGACGTACCCGGTCCTCGACCTTGGCGACCGCCGCGCGCCCGTCCTCCGGGCCGAACGACGCGTCCCGGAAGATCGGTTCGGTGCGGGTCACCCAGGTGGTCGAGGTGACCTGGGAGATCTCGTCGAGCAACTGCACCGCCGAGATGCCGCCGCCGACCACCACCACATGCTTACCGGCGAACTCCGCCGCGCTGCGGTAGTCGTGCGTGTGCAGCTGCCGTCCGGCGAACGTCTCCGCGCCGCGATAGCGCGGGATGAACGGATGTTCCCAGGTCCCGGTCCCGTTGATCAGGCCGCGCACCCGGATCGTGCCCGCCGAGTCGGTCTCCGCGTTGAGGATCGGTCCGTGCTCGGCCGGGCTTCCGTCCTCGGTCCGGTCGCAGACCACCCGCACCGAAACCTGCCTGCGGACCCGCAGATCGAAGTGCTTCTCGTAGAGCTCGTAGTAGTGCGGCACCGCGGTCGCCGCGGGCGCGGACTCCGAGCCGGGCGGCAAGGTCTCGGCGAACGACATGCCCGGCAGGTCGTGCACCCGATTGACCGTGGTCAGGGTGAGCGAGGGCCAGCGGAACTGCCAGGCTCCGCCCGGACCTGGCGCGTGGTCCACGATGAGAAAGTCCTGCTCGGGGCGCAGCCCGAGGCGCTGGAGATGATAGCCAGCTGACAGCCCGGCCTGACCAGCGCCGATCACCAGGAGGTCGAAGTCTGTCGGCACAGCCGCCGATCGTATCCGCTTCAGCGGTCTACGCCGTCGGCTGTGGCAAAGTGAATGTAACTAGACGGATCGTTCAGTTGGGGAGGTCGCATGCTCGGAGTTAGCCGAGACGGTGACGTGGTGACCATCGAACTTCAGCGTGAGGAGCGGCGCAACGCGCTGAACCTCGAACTCATCACGCTGCTGCGCGAAGCCGTCCTCGCCGCCGTCGCCGATGACGCGCGGGTAATCGTGATAACCGGGCGCGGCCCGATCTTCAGCGCGGGCGCGGACCTGTCCGGCGTCTACTCCGAGGAGTTCCTCGACGGACTCCAGGACATGCTGCACACCATCGAGTCGGTTCCGGTACCGGTGATCTCGGCGATCAACGGCGGCGCGCTCGGCGCGGGCGTGCAGGTGGCCCTCGCCTCGGATCTGCGGGTCGTCGCGCCGGACGCCTACATCGCGGTGCCCGCGGCCAAGCTCGGCATCTCGGTGGACCGGTGGACGGTGCGCAGGCTGGTCTCGCTGATCGGCGGCGGCCCGGCCAGGACCATCCTGCTCGGCGCGGACCAGGTGACGGCGGCCGACGCCTACAACTTCGGCTTCGCCAACCGGCTCGGCTCGCTGGCCGACGCGCAGTCCTGGGCCAAGCAGATCGCCCAGCTCGCCCCGCTGTCGCTGCGGCACATGAAGCTGGAGCTCAACGACGACGGCACCCGCGAGCCGGACAACGCCCAGCAGCGCGCCGCGCTCGAGGCCGCCTGGACCAGCGCCGACGCGCAGGAGGGCCGGCTGGCCAGACAAGAGAAGCGCGCCGCGAAATTCCTGGGGCGCTGATGAACATTCGCAGCATTGCCGTGGCCGCGGCCGGCGCACTGGGCCTGACCTGGGTGGTTCGCGCGGCGTGGGGCATCCCGTCCGCGATGGGCGCCTCGATCAACGCCATCCAGCCGTACGCGGCCGGGGCGGCGACCTACCGCAATCGGCAATTCCACAACACCGAGCCGAGCAGCCAGCTGGCCGCGGGATCCGCACCGTCGCTGCTGGTTTCGGCGCTCACCAAGCGCAACGTGGGCCGTCCGGCCGGAGTGATCCCGCTGCAGACTCCGCAGCTGCCGGACACCGCGGCCGACCTGGCCGTCACCTGGTACGGCCACGCCACCGCGCTGATCGAGATCGACGGCTACCGGGTGCTCACCGATCCGGTGTGGAGCGAACGGGTTTCGCCGTCCGCGCTGGTCGGCCCGAGCCGGATGCATCCGGTGCCGACGCCGCTGTCCGAGCTGCCCGCGGTGGACGCGGTGATCATCTCGCACGACCACTACGACCACCTGGACAAGGACACGGTCCGCGAGCTGGTGCTGCGCCAGACCGCGCCGTTCCTGGTTCCGGTCGGCATCGGCGCGCACCTGCGGCACTGGGGGGTGCCGGAGCGCCGGATCATCGAATTGGATTGGGGCGGTTCGGTTTCGCTGTCCGCGCTGGGCCGGGCGCACCAGGGTTCGGATCTGGTGCTCACCTGTACCGAGGCGCGGCACTTCTCCGGTCGCGGCCTGGTCCGCAACACCACGCTGTGGGCGTCGTGGTCGATCGTCGGCCCGACCAGGCGCGCGTACTTCGGCGGCGACACCGGCTACACCAAGGCGTTCGCCGAAGCCGGCGCGGCCCTCGGCCCGTTCGACCTGACCCTGCTGCCCATCGGCGCCTACGACGAGCGGTGGCGCGACGTGCACATGAATCCGGAGGAGGCGGTGCGCGCGCACGCCGACCTGTGCACGGGCGCGGCCGGGCACGGCCTGCTGGTGCCGATCCACTGGGCCACCTTCAATCTCGCCTTCCATGGTTGGTCGGAGCCGGTGCGGCGCATGGTGACCGCGGCCGAGGCGGCAGGCACGGCGATCGCGATTCCGATGCCCGGTCAGCGGGTCGAGCCAGGTAGCACCGCACCGCGGGATTCGTGGTGGGAAGATGTGGGTTGACGACATCCTGCTAGTGGGCTAGAGGAAGGAACGAATGCTATGAGCTTCGCGGATACTCTGAAGGGCCTCGTCGGCAAGGGCAAGGACGCGGCGGCCAAGAACGCCGACAAGATCAACGACGCCATCGACAAGGGCGGCGATTTCATCGACCAGAAGACCCAGGGCAAGTACTCGGACAAGATCGCCAAGGGCAAGGAGGCCGCCAAGAAGGTGGTCCCGCCGGAGGATCAGCCGGGTGCGCCGGGTCAGCCGGGCGGCGCGGGCGCGCCGGGCACCACGCCGGACACCCCGGACGCGCCGGGCATGGACAGCTCGGGCCCGCAGGTCTGACGAGCGGCGGGGATCCGGCTTTCTGTCGGTCCCCGCCTCTAGACTCGATTGCATGGCATCCCGCCGGAAGTTCGGTGGCATCGAGGTTGAGCTCAGCAACCTCGACAAAGTGCTGTATCCGGCCACCGGCACCACCAAAGGCGAAGTGATCGCCTACTATTCGGCGATCGCGCCGGCCATGCTCCCGCACATCGCCGGGCGGCCGGTCACCAGGAAGCGCTGGCCCAACGGGGTCGACGAACCATCCTTCTTCGAGAAGAACCTGCCCGCGCACGCGCCGTCCTGGATCGAACGGCACACCATCCAGCATTCCGATCGCAAGGTCACCTATCCGGTGATCGACTCCGAGGCCGGGCTGGCCTGGCTCGGGCAGCAGGCGGCGCTGGAAATCCATGTGCAGCAATGGCGCTTCGACGGCGACGCGGTCGGCCCGGCGACCAGGCTGGTGTTCGATCTCGATCCGGGGCCAGGCACCGGGCTGGCCGAATGCGCGCGGGTCGCGCTCGCGGTGCGCGAGATGGTCGAGGGGATCGGGCTGCACGCCTTCCCGGTGACCAGCGGTAGCAAGGGAATTCACATCTACGTCCCGCTGGATCGGGAGCTGAGTTCGGGCGGCGCGTCCACGGTCGCCAAGCAGGTCGCGACCAATCTGGAGAAGCTGCACCCCGACCTGGTGACCGCCACGATGGCGAAATCGGTGCGCGGCGGCAAGGTTTTCCTGGACTGGAGCCAGAACAATCCGTCCAAGACCACGATCGCGCCGTACTCGCTGCGCGGCCGCGAACAGCCCAACGCGGCCGCCCCGCGCAGCTGGAAGGAGATCGAGCGCCGGAAGAAGCTGCGGCAGTTGCGCTTCGACGAGGTGCTCGCCCGCTGGCGCGACGATGGCGACCTGCTCGCCGAGCTGGATCCGCTACTGCTGGAGGGCAATACCGCCTCCGCGGAATCCGGCGCCGACGCGCTGGCGAAGTATCGATCGATGCGCGACCCGGCCCGCACCCCCGAGCCGGTGCCCGCCGACCGGCCCGCGCCGAGCGCGGGCAATCGCTACGTCGTGCAGGAACATCATGCGCGACGGCTGCATTGGGACGTACGCCTGGAACGCGGCGGCGTGCTGGTCTCCTGGGCCGTGCCGAAAGGACCGCCGACCAGTTCGAACCAGAACCGGCTCGCCGTGCACACCGAGGACCATCCGCTGGAGTACCTGGATTTCCACGGCGCCATCCCGAAGGGGGAGTACGGCGCCGGGGAGATGACCATCTGGGATTCGGGCACCTACGAGACCGAGAAGTGGCGCGACGACGAGGTGATCGTCGAATTCCACGGCGAGCGGCTCAACGGGCGGTACGCGCTGATCCAGACCAACGGCAACCAGTGGTTGATGCATCTGATGCGCGAACAGCACGGCGACCGCGCGAAAGCGCTCGGTACGGACCCGGATACGCCGTCCGGCCGGATCATCCGGGTGCCCAGTGGCCCGGCGGCGTTCCCGCGCGGACTCTCGCCCATGCTGGCCACCCCCGGCGACGTCACCGACCAGGACGCCGCCGAGTGGGCGTTCGAGACGAAGTGGGACGGCTTCCGGCTGATCGCCGAAATAGACTCCGGCACAATGACCTTGCGTAGCCGAGTGGGCAATGTGGTGACCGCCAGATATCCGGGGATCGCCGCGCTGGCCGACGAATTGGCCGGGCACAGCGTGGTCCTGGACGGTGAGGCGGTGGTCTTCGACGACCACGGGGTCGCCAATCTCGGCCTGTTGCAGGCGGATGCGGCGCGCGCGGTGTTCGTCGCCTTCGACGTGCTCTACCTGGACGGTACTTCGCTTGTCCGCAAACGGTATTCGGACCGGCGCCGGGTGCTGGAGGCGCTCGCGGGCACCGCACCCTCGATGGTCGTGCCGCCCCGGCTGGACGGTTCCGGCGCCGACGCGGTGCGCTACAGCCAGGAGCACGGCATGGAGGGGGTGGTCGCCAAGCGCAAGGATTCGGTGTATCTGCCCGGTAAGCGCGGTCATTCGTGGGTGAAGCAGCGCAACTGGCGCACTCAGGAGGTGGTGATCGGCGGCTGGCGGCGCAGCGACGCACGCGACTTCAAGTCACTGCTCGTCGGCATCCCCTATGAGGGCAGGCTGATCTACGTCGGACGCGTCGGCACCGGCTTCAACGACACCGACATGCGGGAGCTGGCCAAGCGCCTCGGCCCGACCGAACGCAAGACCAGCCCGTTCGACAACGAGTTGACCGCCGAGGAACGCAAGGAAGCCGTCTGGGTGACGCCGAAAATCCATGGCCGGGTGCGCTTCATGAACTGGACCGAGACGGGCCGCCTGTGGCATCCGGCCTGGTTGGGCGCCTCGGACTGATCGCCGGGCGGCGGCGGATCACCGCCGCCGATTACAGTGAGGCGCGGTGGGACCCATCTCGGACGAGGAGTACACGGTGGACTTCAAGAACCTGGCGAACAAGGCGCTCGACCTGGCCCAGCAGAACGCGGACAAGGTGGAGACCGTCATCGACAAGGCCGGTGACCTCGTCGACCAGAAGACCGACGGCAAGTTCGCCAGTCAGGTCGATTCCGCCCAGGAAGCCGCCAAGAAGGCTCTGCACCAGCAGAAGTGACCGCCGGCACCGACCGCTCATCGAGTCGAGTCATATGGTTGCTGTTCAAGATCAGCTAGCGACCATTTGACTCGACTCGATTTCCGCCCAGTTTCCCTGGGCGGACCGCAGCCAGATGACCGCGCTGTGACTTTCGGCTGCGCGGACGGACATTGCGGCGGTGGGGATGACCGTGGTTGACCGTTGCTGGAGGGGGCGGTCGGTCCGTACTGTCAATCCCCCGAGGCCGGAGTTGGTGGGCGCAGGGTCGCGTCGGTGCGCTCCGTCGCGCCTCGCCGGACAGCGGAGGGCTCCATGCGCAGCATCCACGGAGCGGGTGGAGACGATAAATCCGCGCTATCAGCGACGGTCGGCCGAATGTGTCGTTCCGGCAAAGAATTCGGCGTGTCGGCGAAACGTCGAGCGAGTGCTGACGGGTTCGGGCACCGGCAAGGTAGGTTGCCTGCCATGGCGACTCCGCATGGAATCGGTAGGGGGACATCGCTCCTCGGCAGTGCACCACCCGCAGCACCGGTCCGGCGCCTCGGCGCGGCGCTGGCCAGAGCCGGATCCTCGGCGGTCGCGGCGGCGGCGCTCGTGGCCTCGACGCTGATCACCGCGCCGGCCGCGCAAGCGCAAGTGCCCGCACCCGACGCCGATCCGTTCTACGCCGCGCCCGCCGACCTCGCCGCCTATCCCGCGGGTGCGATCGTGGACTCCCGGCAGACCGCGTTGTTCGGCCTGCCGCTTCCGGTGTCGACCTGGCAGGTCAAGTACCGCAGCTCCGACGCGAGCGGCGCGGCGGTCGCCGACGTGGCCACCGTCATGGTGCCGATGGTGCCGTGGCTCGGCCCCGGCCCGCGGCCGCTGCTGTCGTACCAGGTCGCCGAGGACAGCCTGGGCTCCCGCTGCGCGCCCTCGTACGCGCTGCGCGGCGGCGGTGATCCCGGCGGCGCCCAGGCGCTGATCGACACCCCGTTCATGGCCGACGCGCTGCGCCGCGGCTGGGCCGTGGTGACCAGCGATCACGAGGGCCCGCAGTCCCGGTTCCTGGACGGCGTCAATTCCGGCCGCGGCGTGCTGGACGGTATCCGTGCCGCCCGCGACCTGCCCGCCGCCGGGCTCGGCCCGTCGACTCCGATTGCCGCGTGGGGGTATTCGGGCGGCGCCTTCGCCACCCTGTGGGCCGCGCAGATGCAGCCGCAGTACGCGCCGGACGTGCGCATCGCGGGCATCGCCGCCGGCGGTGTCCCGTCGAACTGGCCTGCCATCGCCCAGCACGTGGACGGCACCATGCAGGCCGGCCTGGCCATGCTGGTCGTCATCGCCGCCACCCGGGACAACCCGGGCGCCGGAATCATGGATCTGCTCAACGATCGGGGCCGCGCGATGATCGCCACCGACGGCGCCGCGTGCGGCCCGGATCTGGTGACGAAGTACGTCAACGCCCGCGTCGACGACTTCGCTTCGGTGCCGAACCTGTTGTCCCACCCCAGTTTCCGTGCGGCAACCGATCCGCACGAACTCGGCACTCCGGCCCCGGGCATCCCGATGTACCTGTATCACAGCACCAGCGACGACGTGGTTCCGGTCGCCGGGTTCACCGATTTGCTCGGCCGGTACTGCGGCCAGGGCGCGATCATCACCTCGGTGCATTCGGCGGTGCCCGGCCACAACCCGGCCGCCGTCATCGAATCGTTCGGGGCGATGTCCTATCTCGCGGACCGGGTGGCGGGCGTGCCGGTCGCACCTGGTTGCCACGAACGGTAACGCGCCCTGCCGGGTAAACGACGACGCGGCCCGTACCGAAGATTTCGGTACGGGCCGCGTCCATCGGTCGTCAGTTCTTGGCGCGGCCGGTCTCGTCCATCCACTTGGTCGTTCCCGGCGGCGCGGCGAGCGTGCTGAGCAGGTCGATGCCCGCGACGATCAGCGTCGGGCCGCCGGCCACGATGGTGCCGATGATCCCGCCGACCGCCGCGCCCGCCAGCACGCTGGCGATCACGGTCGGGCCGCCGAGGATGCCGGTCAGTCCGACCAGCGCGCCGATCACGGTGCCGATGAACCCGCCGACCGCGGTGGCGATGCCGAACTGGGACAGGAACGCGTCCTGCGCCCGCTGGTTCTCGAACGGCGAGGCGATCTCGGTCGCCGGGACCGGGCGAGCCTCGGCGACGTCCTTGACCACGGTTAGTTCCAGGACCCGGCCTGCGTCGCGCACGGCATGCGGTAGCGGGAACTCCAGCCCGTCCTGCCGGAACGCCAGCGGCATGGTGACCACCGTGCGCCCGGCCTCGTCTTTGACGTCGACGACATTGCCGGTCACGTCGAACGAACCACCGGTCAGGGTGGTGATGATCTTGTCTCCCACCAGCTTCGCCTCGTACCCGATCTCGGGTGCCTGCGCGGCGGGCTGGGCATGGACCGTGCCTGCGCCGACCGCGACAGCGGCGACCAGGGGCACGGCGGCCGCGGTGATTGTGCGGAGAATCATTCGGGTGTTCCGTTCTTCATCAGGTTTCGAGCAGCGGAGAACGCCGCGCAACGTCGAATCCCTTTCCCCCACTGTGGTGCGCGGCAGCGATGCGATTGAAACAACAGCTACTCCGTAGATAACTCTACCGCCCGCGCCGGGCTTCAGCCCATGGAATAGGGGGCTTGTGTCCTTTTCCGAAACCGCGAATCCGGTTATAGTGGTTGGCTATTCACGTTCGTCAATGCAGTACGTTGATCGCGCGGGCGATGACCAGGGCGGCCAGAATCAGCGAGATCGCCGACTGCACCATCATCATCGCCTTGGCCCAGCGCGACATCGGCATCACGTCGGTCGGGCTGAACGCGGTCGCGTTGGTGAACGACAGATACAGGTAGTCCATGAACTGCGGCTCCCAGTCCGGGCCGGCTAGTTCGGGGCTCTGCATCTGGACGAACATGAAGTCCGGCAAGGGCTTTCGGGCGTGTGCCCGGGCCGCCGGGCCGCCTCGATCGAACTCCCAGTAGCCCAGGCCGAACACCACCACATTGGTCAGCCAGACCGCGCCGCCGGACCCGAGCAGCCGGGCCGGATCGTCGCTGAGCGTGCCGTCGATCAGGCCGGCCACCAATCGATCCGCCGAATATGCTGTCGCGACTCCGAGCAGTCCGACCAGGGCCAGTCCCAGCCAGCGGAACCACTTCTCCTCGCGGTCGATCCGCACCGGATTCGCGACCAGTACGACCACCAAAAGCAGGCCCTCCAACCCGGGTAGCAACCATTCAGGCTCGGGTAAGAATCGATCCGGCAACACTACCTGCAAGGCGATGATCGCGATCACCGCGGCGGTGGCCGCCAGCCGCGATTCACCGGCTGTCCGCCGCTGCCAAGCCGGTACCTCGTCGCCGTCGCCCACCCGGTCAGTATCGCGCGCTGCGGTCGGCCGGCGGGTTAGGCAGGCGGCTACAACAGCGCGAAGCCGAGCACGGCGCTGCCCGCGCACACCACGACGACGACGGCCAGCGCGATCGCGTCGGCACGCCCCGGCGAGCTGGGATAGGCGGCGAGCTCGCCGGTGCCGCCGCGCGCGGTGATCGCCTCGCCGAGTTCGCCTGCGCGCCGGGTGGATACGGCCATGGCGGCGGTCAGGATGTCGATGAGCGGGTTCTCGGTGGCCAGGTAGAGCAGGTTGTCCTTGGGCCGGAGCTTGCGGGCCGCGCGCAGCACCCGGATCTCCTCCATCAGCAGCGGCAGGCCGCGCAGCGTCAGCGCGACCACGACGGCCCATTCGTCCACCGGCACCCGGAGTTTGCGCAACGGCGCGCCGAGCTTGGCCAGTGCGGGCGCGATGTCGCTCATCGGCGTGGTCCAGGCGACCAGGAACGACGCGGCGACCATGATCAGCGCGAAGACCACCGTCTGCGCGTACCGCACCACGGCCTGCGTGCCGACCGGAGCGTTGAGCAGCACGCCGAGCACGAGCAGTCCCCAGAACCACCAGGGCAGCCGGGGAAGCGTGCCGAGCGGCAGCCGGGCGAGCACCCCGATGAAGACCAGGAACACGATCATCACGCCGAGCACCGGCCAGGTCGGCAGGAACATCAGCAGGAAGCTGATCAGGAACGCGCTGATCATCTTGGTGCCCGCCCACAGGTTGTGCACCGGGCTGGTCACCGGGACCCGGCGAAACAGCACCACACTCATGACCGGCCTCCACGCTCGAGCCGCCACGCGGCGTCGCCCGGCGGCCGCAGCGGTGCGGCGGGCCGGGCCTCGGACTGGTGTGTCGCGTCCTCGGCGACGGGGTCGGTCACCGAGTCGGCCGCGAGCAGCCGGCCGGAGCGCAGATGCACCGTCCGGTCCACCACCGCGGACATGTCCTCCACGTCGTGCGAGATGACGATCAGCGTCAACCCGGAATCACGCAGCCGCGCAAGCAGTTCCACGATGTCCGCGCGCCCCTCGGGGTCGAGCCCGGCCAGCGGCTCGTCGAGCACCACCACCTGGGGATGGCAGGCGACGATCGCGGCGAGCACCACCCGTTTGGCCTGTCCGCCGCTGAGTTCCTCGATGGACCGCGCGGCGAGCGTCCGATCCAGGCCCACGGCATCCAGCGCCCGCCCCACCGCGCCGGAACCGGTGGCTCGTCCGCCCCAGTCCGCGATCTCCGCGCCGACCGTCTGCTTCTGCAGTTGCAGCCGGGAGTGCTGGAACGCCAGCTCGACGCGGCCGATCTGCCCGGTGACCGCCTTGCCCGCGAGTTCGCAACGGCCGGAACTGGGTTCGATCAGGCCGGCCATGATCCAGGCCAGCGTGGACTTGCCCGACCCGTTGCCGCCGACGATCAGCAGCGCCTCACCGCGGCGCACCGTCAGGTCCACCGAGTGCAGCGCCGCTGCCTCCCAGGGAGTGCCACGGTTGTAGGTGTATTGGACGTCACGCAGTTCGAGGATGGTGTCGCCCATCGGCCTGCGCCGCACGTCGCGCGCCGGACGCGGCCAGGCGGGCAATCGCTCGACCGCGCGTCCCCGCTCCAGATGCACCACGCGGCCCGCCGCCGCCGCGTCGGCCTCGTGGTGGGTGACCAGCACGACCGCCATCGAATGCCGTTTCGGCAGCGCCGCAAGCAGTTCGACGAGTTCGCGCCGTCCGTCCGGATCGATCATCGAGGTCGCCTCGTCGGCGATGAGCAGCGCGGGCTTGCGCGCGAGCGCCGCCGCGACCGCGAGCCGCTGCTGCTGCCCGCCGGACAGCGTGGCGGTCTCCTTGTCGCCCATGCCGTCCAGGCCGACCTCGCCCAGCAGCGCCGCGACGTCGACCTCGGCGGCGAGCTCGGTCGGCAGGCCCCACACCACGTCGTCGGCGACCAGCACGCCGAGGGTCTGACTCTCCGGTCGCTGCAACACCAGCGCGGTGCCGCCTTGATGCCCGAGCCCCGCGGAGCCGGGCCGCCGCACCGTTCCCGCAGTCGGCGGCAGTCCGGCGAGCAGGCGGGTCAGCGTCGACTTCCCGGAGCCGTTGTGCCCGACCACCGCGACGAACTCGCCGACCTCGACGGTCAGGTCGATGCCGCTGAGCGCGTCGCGCGGCGCGCCGGGATAGCGGAAGGCGACGCCGCGCAACGTCACCGGCAGCGGCGCGATCGGGCGATCGTCGGCGGGCGCGTCCAGGCGGTCCTGGCCGGGCAGCCAGGTCAGCCGGTCGAGCACCGAGCCGAGCACGAACCAGGAGAACAGCGCGGTCGCGATCATGCCCGAGGCGACCCCGCCGCCGACCCAGGCCCACCACCAGCGCAGCACGGAATCGGTGAGATCGGCCGCCGCGCGCCCGAGCGGCTCGAGCTGCTGCTGGCGGGCGGCGAGATCCTGAATGCCCCGCGAGGTGTTGCGCAGGGTGTCGAAGAGCAGATTCCGCCCCGCGGAGAACAGTTGCAGCAGGCCGACCGCGAAGCCGGCCCAAAGCAGACCGGCGACGGCCGACAGGCCGAGCACCGACGCCAGTCCACCGCCGCGCCGCTTGGTCGTGCCGATGATGCCCGCGATGGTCGCCGTCGCCATCAGCCCGGTGGTGGCGACCAGGCCGGTCGCGACGAAGGTGACCACGGTCGCGGCGACGGCCGCGGTGATCAGCGCGCGCAGCCGGAACCGCTGCGCGATCAATCCCATGGGCACCGCGGCGACCAGATTCAGCGCGGCCGCGAACGGGACCACCGTGCCGACCGTCACCAATCCGACGGTGGCCCCGCCGAGCACCGCCCCGACCGCCAGCTCGATCGGTCGTAGCGGCCCGGGTTCGGCCGTTCCGTCAGCTATCGGGCGTCCAGTCACGGCACAAGTCTGCCAGTGTGTGCGTTCGGCGCGCCGTCATGCGACCGGGGTGAGGGTGTAGGCCTGCCGGTCGAGCTTGCGGATGCGGCGGCGGTAACTGGTCTGCGAGCCCGGCCAGTTGTTGGTGATGCGTCCCGCGGCATTGCGGTACCAGCTCGAGCAGAAGTTCCACGGCGTGCGGTCGAGGCGTTGTTGCAGCGCCGTGTTGAACCGCTGCTCATGATCCGCGCGGACCTCTAGGGTGTGTCCCGGCCTGCGCCCGAGCAGCTCGACGGCCTGCCGGATGTAGCGGGTCTGGGATTCGATCATGTAGATGATCGAGCCCGCGCTGAGGTTGGTGTTCGGCCCGTAGACCAGGAACAGATTCGGGAAGTCCGGCACCGCGATGCCGTAGTAGGCGTGCGCGCCGCCGGCCCAGGCGTCGGACAGCTTGTGCCCCGCCCGACCGTAGATGTCCATCGGCCAGAGGAATTCGGTGCCCTTGAAGCCGGTGCCGTAGATGATCACGTCGGCCGGGTGCACCGTGCCGTCCGCGGTGCGCACGCCCTCGGGCACCACCTCGGTGATCGCGGTGGTCTCCACGTGGACGTTCGGCTGGGTCAGCGCGGGGTAGTAGTCGTTGGAGAACAGCGCGCGCTTGCAGCCGATCGGGTAGTCGGGGGTGAGCACGGCCCGCAGCCGCGGGTCGGTCACCTGTTTGCGCAGATGGCGGTCGGCGATCCGGGCCACCAGCCGCGCGATGGCCGGAAACTCGACCAGGCCGAGCGAGACGAAATCGGCGATCGCCCACCAGCCGAAGCGCTCGGCCAGCAGCGCGCCGGGCAGCCGGGCGAACAGCGTGTGCTGAATCGGGGAGTAGTCGGTGTCGAACTTGGGGATCACCCAGGCCGGGGTGCGCTGGAACAGGGTGAGGTGCGCGACCGTCGGCTGGATCTCCGGGATGTACTGGATGGCGCTGGCGCCGGTGCCGATACACGCGACCCGCTTGCCGGCCAGCTCGACCCCGTGGTCCCACTCGGCGGAATGGAACGCCGGGCCCGCGAAACTGTCGACGCCGGGCAGATTCGGCAGCGCGGGCCGCGACAGCTGACCGACCGCGGAGATCAGGATGTCCGCCGTCCGGGCCGTCCCGTCCGCGGTGCGGACCGTCCAGCGCCCGGACGCGTCGTCGAATTCGGCAGCGGTCACGTCGGCGCCGAACTCGATCGCGTCCAGCACGCCGTTGCGCTCCGCGACCCCGCGCAGGTAGGCGTGGATGGCGGCGCGGCCGGAGTAGCGCTGCGGCCAATCCGGTTTCGGCTCGAACGAGAACGAGTACAGCGGGGACGGGACGTCGCAGGCGGCGCCGGGATAGGTGTTCTCCCGCCACACCCCGCCGAGGTCGGCGGCCCGCTCCAGGATGGTGAGGTCGTGGAAACCGTTGCGGCGCAGTTCGATCGCCATGCCGATGCCGCCGAAGCCCGCGCCGATGATGAGCACCGAGGGCCGGTTGCCTGTTGTCATGTGACACTCCTCACAAGACCGAAGGTAATTCCACTGTAGGGGGCGTCGGGATAACCAATAGAGAAATTCGGCCATACTGAGCGATGTGGAGCGGGTGCAGGATCCGGGGATTCGCGACTGGAACTTTCCGCGCGGGATAGCCAGCGTGGCGCTGATGGTCGGCTACGCGGGCGAGTGCGGCGTGCCCACCGGGCGCATGCTGGCCGGAACCGGGTTGGCCGAGCCGGTGCTGCGCGACCCGGACGCCCAGATCGACGCGCATATCGAGCTGACCGTGGTGCGCAACCTGGTCCGCGAACTCGGCGACCGGCCCGCGCTCGGGGTGGAGATCGGCCGCCGGTACCGGATCACCACCTTCGGCATCTTCGGCTTCGCCTGTGTGAGCAGCCCGACCCTCGGCGAGGCGATCTCGTTCGCGCTGCGGTATCTGGAGTTGAGCTTCACCTTCAGCCTGCCCGTCGCCGAATGGCGGGCGGGGGAGTTCATCGCCTGGGTGCACGACGAGCTGATCCCGGCCGACGTGCGGCAGTTCCTGGTCGAACGCGACGTCACCGCGATGCACCAGGTGATGAGCGATCTGCTCGGTCGGCACCTGCCGCTGGCCAGGGCCGAATTCCGGTTCCCGGAGCCGGATTACGCCGACCGGATCGAGGCGGTCACGGTGGTGCGGCCCCGGTTCGGGCAGCCGCGCAACCTGTTCGCGATCGATCCCGCCGTGCTGGATCAGCCACTGCCGCAGGCGAATCAGCAGACCTGGGCCATGTGCCTGGCGCAGTGCCGGGACCTGGTGCATCGCCGCCGCGCCCGCACCGGCATCGCCGCGGAGGTGCGTGAGCTGCTGGTGCCCGGCGGCACCGAGGGATTCGCCGGTCCGCCCGGAATCGACTCCGTCGCACGCGATCTCAATATGAGCACGCGCACGCTGCGCCGCCATCTCGACGCGGCTGGCACCAGCTACCGTGCGCTACTGGATGAGGTGCGCCGCGCGTTGGCCGAGGAAATGCTGTCCGCCACACCGCTTTCGGTGAGCGACGTGGCGATCCGCCTCGGCTACGCGGAATCCTCGACCTTCATCTACGCGTTCAAGCGCTGGACCGGCGCCACCCCCGCCGCCTATCGCCGCGAACGGGCCGGACGCCGCTGAGCCGGGCGGTTACTCGGCTTCGCCACGCCCGTTCCGGCTGCCCGCGTAGGCGAATTCGCGGACCTTGCCGACGATCCTCGGCAGCAATTCCACCCCGTCGGGGTGGTTGAGCATGGGATCGAAGAAATCCGTGCGGTGCTCGGCGGGCTCCGCGAGCCGTAGCGTCAGCGCCGCCAGGCGCACCGGCGGCCCGGTCATGCCGCGCGCCCGCAACTCGAACGAGAGGGGATGCTCCGACAGGTGATCGGTCAGCGCGGCCAACGACGCGGAGGCGGGCTGGCCGGTGTCCGGCTCGGCAAAGAACCACACGGGCATGGTCTTTCCCACTCGATAGGGCATCAGGCTGCCGTAGCCCGCGCGGACCCAACCGCGGGCCGGTGTGATCAAGAACCGGCCCAGCGGCCCGCGTCCGGTGGTCGCCAGCGCGAAATCCCAAGGCTCGTCGTGCCGATCGAGCACCCGGAACGCGAAGCCGAGCACATCGGGCAGGCCACCCGGGGTGCCCGCACCCTTCGACAGGCGGGCGATGACGGCGCGTTCGCCCGCGCCGAACAGGTGCTCGAACTCGGGTTCCGCGTGCAGCCGACCGGCCAGGTCCAGCCCGTCGGGATGGAAAACCCTGGCGTGGCGCAGGTTTGCCCCGGCCGCGAAGGTGGTGCGCACTACGGCGGCGGCGAGATCGGTCATCGGAGTTCCTTCGCGTCGAGGGAAACTGTCTTCCCTTCGACTGCCCGGACCCGCGACGGCTAAACGAACTCCGCCTGCGCGGTCGATCAGCTCGGCAGTACGCCCAGCCGGCCGCCCATCGTAACGCTGCGGAAATGCGTTGTCAGGCTGTGTTTTTCATCGATCATGTGCAGCGCGACGGCCGGGTCCGGCGCGTAGTCCATCACGTGGTCGGGCGGGTCGAGTTCCCAGAGGCCGCCGAGCACCGACGCGGTGCTCGGCGCGACCAGCAGCGGGCGTCCGGCGAATGTGGTTGTCGCCGAGGAATGCGCGTGACCGGTGAGCACCGCGACGATGCGTTTGTCGCCGGCCACCACCTCGGCGAACTTCTCCGGCTCGTCCAGCGAGATCTCGTCGACCACCGGGCTGAACAGGTACGCGGGCGGGTGATGCAGGGCGAGCAGGATCGGTTTGTCGGCCGGCGCGGTCGCGAGGACGCCGTGCAGCCAGCTGTAGGTCTCGTCGGCGAGGCGCCCGTTCGGCTCGCCGGGAATGCTCGAATCCAGCAGTGCGACGGTCAGATCCCCGACCCGGTGCGCGTGATTGATCGGCGCGGTCGAGGCGGCCTCGCCGAGCAGCGTGCTGCGGAACGCGGCCCGATCGTCGTGGTTGCCCGGGATGGCGTACACCGGAATGTCGATGTCGAACGCCAGTCTGGCCTGGGCGTACTGCTCGTGCTGGCCGGAATCGGTGACGTCACCGGTGACCAGGATCGCGTCCGGTCTGCGGCGCAGGCCGGTGAGAAAGGCCATGACCTGTTCGGCCCGTTCGGCGTTGCGGGCGCCGAGATCGAAATGTGTATCGCTGACCTGAGCCACCAGGATCATCGGCGTTCGCTTTCTCTGGGGGATCGCTCCGTTGCGTCAGAGTGTGCCCGCCTCCCGTGCGCGGCACGTATTAAGGCTAGTTGACCTGCGTGTTACGCGTCGCCATGAGGCTCACCACCAGCGGAAACCTGTGCGGCGGTCTGTGTGCGCGCTCACTGTGACTGCTCGCCTGCCTGCGCGGCCAGCGTCTGCAACGAGCGCAGGAAGGCCCGCCGGTCCGCCGCCGGAAGCTGCTCGAGCAGCTGATTCTCTCGCTTCTGGATCTCGGCCTGCACCCGGTCGCGCAGGCTGCGCCCGGCCGGCGTGAGCGACACCAGATTGACCCGCCGGTCCGCCGGATCGGGTTCGCGCCGGATCAATCCGCCCTGCTGCAATTCGTCCAGCACGCCGATGATCCGGGTCTTGTCCGCATTGATCGACTTGGCCAGCGCGGCCTGCGTGTACACGGGTTCCTTGCCGAGTCCGAGCAGCACCGCGTAGCCCCACATCGACAGCTCATGCCGTTCGAGCACCGGCGTTTCCACCGCCAAGAGCGTGCGCATGAGCGGGGCGATCATGGCGGCGAGATCGGGACGAGGGGCTTCGGACATGGATCGAAAATACTGCTTGATAGATAATAAGCAGCTGCATACGATACGCTCGTACTTATTATTTGACATCGAGCAGAGAGAAGCCGACGATGGCGACCGAACCGGATTTCAGCGCGGAACTGCGCACCCTCGACTCCCTGAAGAGCACCGTCGACCTGGTCGCATTCGATGCGCAGGCGGTACGGACCAGCATCGATCTGGTCGAGCGGCTCACCGACGCGGACCTGAGCAGGCCGACGCCGTGCGCCGATTGGACGCTGCACGGCCTGCTGACGCACATGATCGCCCAGCACTACGGATTCGCCGCGGCCTCGCGTGGCGACGGTGACCCCGTGCGGTGGAAGCCGCGGCCGCTCGGCGCGGACCCGGTGGCGAGTTATCGCGCCGCGGCCGAGCACGTCCTCGACGCGTTCGCGGCGCCCGGCGTGCTGGATCGCAAGTTTCCGCTCGCCGAGTTCAGTACCGACCTCCAGTTCTCCGGAGCGCAGGCGGTGAGCTTCCACTTCATCGACTACGTCGTCCATTCCTGGGATGTGGCACAGACTTTGGGGCTGAGCGTGACCTTCGACGACGATCTGATCGACGCCGCGTTCCCGGTGGCGCAGGCGGTGCCCGGCGGCGACATCCGGCTGGCGCCCGGCGCCGCGTTCGGCCCGGAGGTTCCGTGGTCCACCGCGGACCGGTTCGATCAGATCATCGCGATGCTCGGCCGGTCACCGGCGTGGTCGCGCTGAGTTAGTCGAGGGCGCGGCGCAATTCGCGTGCGCGGTGCAGCAATTCGTCGGCCGCGCCCGCCTCGGCCTGGATCGGCCGCCAGAACTCCGCGTCGGGCGCCGCCTCCAGGTCGAGTACCGGCGGGGTGCGCCAGTCCGCCGTCAGGCCGAGCCGCCAGGAATGCAGGAAGGTTCGATCGTGCGCGCCCGTCTTGTCGAACAGCGGATCGCCGACGATGGGATGGCCGATCCAGGCCAGCTGCACGCGAATCTGGTGCCGGCGGCCGGTGATCGGGCGCAGCGCGAGCACCGCGTAGTCGTCGCGGCGCAGCACCGTGGCGAAGTCGGTGCGGGACGGATAGTTCTTGGTGTCGAGCAGATCGGCGTCCGCGACGAACCACCGATTCGCTTCCCGGCGAATGCTTTCCCGCGGCGCCGCGATGCGCACCCGGTTCTTGCGGCCCACGCTGAGCGGCAGGTCGATCACCCCGGTCTCGGGCAGGTCGCCGGCGGCGACGATCGCCAGGTACGCCTTCTCGGCGGTCTGCTTGTTGAACTGCCTGGTCAGCTGCCCGTGTGCGCCGAGTTCCTTGGCCAGCAGCACCAGGCCGGAGGTCACCTTGTCTATCCGGTGCACCGGATAGAGCGTCTCGCCCGCCGCGGCCGCCAGCTCGACCAGGTCGGCGTCGTGCCGTTCGCCGGTGACGGAGATGCCCGCGGGCTTGTGCAGGGCGAGGATCGCCTCGTCTTCGTCGACGAGGAATCGCGCGCGCAGCTCGGACCAGTCCATTTCCACTGGCCAGAGCTTAGGTCGCGGTACCGGCCCGGCCCGAACTCGGGTTCACTGGTGCTTCTCGTTGCGACGCAGGATGTGCGGGCGCAGCCGGTTGAACCCGCGGACCCGGACGCTGCGCAGGTTCTTGATGATGAACTCCGGCTCGCCCTGCAGCGCCGTGGCGGCTTCGTCATCGATGAGCACGGTGCCCGGCCTGGCGACGCCGGTGAGCCGGGACGCGATGTTCACCACCGATCCGTACAGATCGCCGAAGCGCTGCAGCACCTGCCCGTAGGCGAACGCGACGCGCAGTTCCGGGGTGCCGCCGACCATCATCGTCGACTCTTGAATGGCCAGCGCGATGCGCGCCGCGTTGGCGGCGCTGTTCGCGGCGAACATGACCTCGTCGCCGACGTTCTTCACCACCCAGCCGCCGTTCTCGGTGATCGCGGCCGTGGTGGTGGATTCGAACGACTCCAGCAGCAGCGAGAGCTCATCGGGGTGCAGGTGCCTGGTCAGCCGCGTGTAGCCGACCATGTCCGCGAAGCCGACCGCCAGGTCGCGCAAGGTTTCACCGGCGGAGGTCCCCGGATCGAGCGACCGGGACAGCGCGGCCGCCAGGTGCCTGCGCCAGGCGTAGATGTTGAGCTGTTCGAGCGTCGCGATGGTGCCCTCGGTGGCGGCGCGAATGGTCTGCTCGGCGTCGGCGTCCGGATCCGCCGCCGCGATGCGCGCGCCGATCTCCGCGAGCACCAGGTCGACCTGCCATTCCGCCAGCCGCGCCATGCCCTGACCGAGGGTGCGCGCGGTCGCCGCCTGCTGCCTGGCGTCGGCCGAGGCCAGAATGCTCAGATCGCGGAAGTTCCGCAGCGCCGCGATGTCGGCATCGGTGTAGTCGACGGCATCGTCGTCCAACCCCGCCGGGAAGCCCAGCGCCGTCCACAACCGCTTGGTCAGCGCCGTGGTGGTCCCCGCCTGCCCGGCCACATCGGTCCGGCTGTACTGCCGATCCCCGTCCAGCAGATACGACTCGACGATCGACTGCACCAGCTCGGACTTCTCGGTGGGCACCATGCCCGTACCTTACGACCCCCCACCCCCACCCCGCCGCAAAGACCGCCACCATTGGGCGACCTCACAGCGCCCGGTTCACCCCGTTGCGGTGGATTCGCCGACGAACGGCGCGAGCGAGTCCCACGACCAGGTCAGCGTGCCCGCGGCCAGATCGCCGACAACGCCCTCGACCCAGCGCAATTCGGCCTCGGTGACGGCGCGCAGGTATTCGTCCTCCAGCATCACCACGCGCGGCAGATCCATGCCCGTCATCTGCTCGGCGTCGGCGTTCAGCTCGGCCAGTTGGTCGCGCAAAGTCGTTGCCCGGCGCGCTAATTCGGCACGCGCGCCGTCCGGGTCGAGCAGCATCAGGAACGACAGCGCGGCCGGGAAGTCGGGATATTCGTTGCGCGGTGTCGAGATCATCTCCGCCAACCAGGTGGTGCAGGCGGTGCGGCCCGCGTCGGTGATCTCGTAGACGGTGCGCTCCGGGTACTGCTGATCGCGTCCGGTCTCGCGGACCGCGACCAGCCCGGCCTCCTGCAGCCTGCCGATCGTCTTGTAGAGCGCGGCGCGCTGGGCGACGTTGACCACCTTGTCCTTGCCCCACTCCTTGATCCGGCGCTGGATCGCGTACGGGTGCATCGGCTCGAGATTCAGGATGCCGAGCACCACCATCGCCAGGGGAGAGCGCTTGAACTGCGTCGATGCCGTCATGTGACTCATTCTAAGGGCTCCGGGAAACTAGATCCCTACAAACTAGTTGCATTGAAACTAGTTTGTGTGTCACTATTCATTCAACGGAAAGAACACCTGGAAGGACCACCGAAATGAGCACCGAGACCACCCAGATCCGCGTCGATCACGGCACCGTCAAGCGCCTCGGCGACTGGACCGACGCGACCTCCTTCGACGTCCGCGTCCGCTACGGCAGTGCCGTCATCGACCTGCGCTCGCCGCAGTTGGCCGGCGACGGCGATATCGAGGTGCACGCGAACCTCGACCACGCCATGGTCAAGCTGCTCGTCCCGGACGACGCCGTCATCGACCAGTCGGCGCTCGACTGGACCGGCCGCGGCCGGGTCAAGGATTTCGCCCGCCCGCAGCAGGCGGCCGGCCGCGTCATCCGACTCATCGGCACCAGCGTCACCAGTGAGTTCCGCGTCCATCGCGGCGGCATCGCGGTGCTGTCCGCGATGTTCTCTCGCGAGTTCTTCGAAGACGCCCGCCGCGCCAACCGCGAAGGCCGAACCCCAACCCTCGCCGACCCGGCCAACGCCCCCCGTTGAGTGAAAACGCAAGAATGCCCCGGACTTTCGCGTCCGGGGCATTCTTTTCAACGGTTCCCGTCAGTTGGCGGTCACCTGACGCGGGCCAGGAAAGCGTCGATGGCAGACCACATCTGAGGGTTGAGCTGGGTGTGCGTGCCGGTGCCGGTGACCGTCTGGAAGTCGACGCCGTTGGCGGCGAACTGAGCGGCCAGGGTCGCGTGCAGGGGCGACGGCACGGTGGTGTCGGTGACGTTGGCCAGCAACAGGATCGGCGCGTCGTAACCGCTGGTTGGCACGGTCAGATAAGACTCGTACGCGGCCCGGACCCGGCTGTCGGACAACGGCTTCGACAGCAGCTCGCCGATACCGACCCCATCCACCCGCGCCTCGATCTCCGGCTTGCACATGGTGTCGATGTCGTCGAGCAGTTGCCGACCGACCGGGCTCAGATACTGGTTGAAGTCGATATCCGGTCGCGCGGCGCGGAATCCGGCGAAGATGCTCGACAGGAAGCCGAGGGTCTCCGCGGTGCCGGGAATCGTCGGAATGGCGGGACTGGCGATGGGCAGCACCTTTTCGACATCGGATTCCGGGTCGACCGTGATGGTGCCGCGGTAATCGAGGTCGGCGGCGTAGCTCGACTGCAGGTGGCCGGCGCCGAGCGCGGCCTGCCCGCCCTGCGACAGACCCATCGTGGCCCAGGTCCTGGACAACTCGGGATGCGCGGACCGCGCGGCGCGCAGGATGTCGATGGTCGCGGTCGCCTCGGTCCGCAGCTCCAGGTACGGATGCGGCCCGGTGTCGAACAGGCCGAGCCCGAGGTAGTCCGGCGCCACCACCGCGAAGCCCTGTCCGACCAGGCGCTGCATGATGTCGTCTTCCTCGGCGTGCCAGTGCGAGTTCGGCGCGGTACTCGGATCGGATTCGCCGCCGCAGCCGCGGCCGAGCCCGGTCGTCCCGTGGTCGAACGCGATCACCGGCCACCCGCCCGGCGGCGGTGTGCCGTTCGGGACGAACAACGCCCCGCTGGCGGGCTTCGGCGTGCCGTCCGAGCCGGCCGTCCAGTAGGTGATCACCGACCCGTTCGGCATCGGCCGCCAGCCGTCGGCCTGCGGGGTAGCCGAGATCAGCATCCCCGGGGTTTCCGCGGCGGCCGGAGCCGCCTGCAACCCGAGCAGGACGCTTGCCGAGACCGTGGCCATCGCCACCGAACTCTTCCAACCACGAGTAACGCGCATCGAAGACGTCTCCTTGTTGCTGGACGTTCGTCCAGTTCGGGTGCAGCCTATGGCGGATCCGTAGCGTCAGCATCGATCGATGGCAAATTGTAAGCAAACCCACGTTACCCGAGCGCTCGCGGGTTACTGCGGTCCGTGCAACTCGATCGCGGCGGTCCGGATGGCTCCGGCGGTCCTGGCCGCGGCCGCGCTCAGCGGCGACGGGAGATGGGCGAGCAGCAGCCGGCGCTGCTCCTGTGGACCGCCGCGCACCGGCAGGACCCGCACGCCGGGTAGCACGGCGGGGGCGAGGACCGCCGGGATGGTGGTCAATCCGCAACCGGCGGCGACCAATTGGAGTTTGGCCAGCCAGTCGCGGGCGGTGTGTGCGATCTCGGGGCGTTCGTCCAGCCCGGGCCAGACGCCCATCAGCCGGTCGTCGCTGGTGTTCGGTCCGGCGATCCACTGCTGGCCGTGCAGGTCGGCGACATCGATGTAGTCGCCGCGAGCCAGGGGATGTGCGATGGGCAGGGCGATGCACAGGCTGCGCTCGGTGAGGGTGTGCAGGACCAGGGTGGGCGATTCGGTGTCCGGTGCCCGGAACGGCGGCGCGGAGCCGAGTAGGGCCAGGTCGACGCTGCCCGCCCGGAGCGCGCGAACCAGCGCCGGCGTGCTGCCCTCGCGGCTCAGCACGGTGATGCCGGGATGCGTTCGGCGCAGTGCCGCGATGGCTTTCGGCAGCAGCGCGGCGCCGGCGCTCGGGAACCAGCCGACCCGCACGGTGGCCGCCTGGGCGGGCAACCCCGACAGCTCGCGGGCGGTCGCATCGATCTGGTCGAGCACCGCGGTCGCCCGCCGCAACACGAGATGGCCTGCCGCCGTGAGCTTTACCCCCTCGCGATGCCGCTCCAGCAGTTCCGCGCCCGCCAGTTTCTCGATCGAGGCGATCTGCCGCGACACCGCGGACTGCGTGTAACCGAGCGACCCCGCCGCCGCGGTGAAGGTGCCCTGCTCGGCGACCGCGCGAAAAACGCGCAACGCGGTCAGCGAGACATCGGTGAAATCCATGACGTCAACGCATACCAGATGTGCCTGATTCTCGTTGGACTCATGGATCGCGGCCTTCTAGTTTGGCGTCATGAACGTTGCACGCATCGCCCTGGTGACCGGGGCCAATCAAGGTCTCGGCCGGGCGCTCGCCGAGGGACTCGCCACCCGAATGGACCCGGCGGACCTGGTCTTGCTGACCGGACGCAACCCGCGGCGGGTCGCGGACGCCGCGGCCGAAATCGCCGCCGCCTCAGGCACGCGCAGCCGAGTCGAGGGCCGGGTGCTCGACGTCGCCGACGCCGAGGCCATCGCCGCCCTCGCCGCCGAACTGCGCGAAACCCACGGCGGAGTGGACATCGTGCTCTCCAATGCCACCACCCGGCTGCTGCCGGACCAGTCCCAATCCGCGATGGCCGACGAGTACATCGACGTCGCCAACACCGCGACGCACTCGATCCTGCGCGCCTTCACCCCGATCCTGCGTCCCGGCGGCCGCCTGCTGGTCGTGGCCAGCTCGCTCGGCAGCCTCGGCCACCTGCCCGAGCGGCTGCACCCGCTGTTCGACCACGCCACCCTCGACCAGGTCGAGTACGCCGTCGAATCCTGGCGCAGCGCAATCCATGCCAGGACGGCCGAGGAGGCCGGCTGGCCGCGCTGGCTGAACATCCCGTCGAAGGTCGCCCAGGTCGCCGCCGTCCGCGCGGTGGCCGCCGAACGCCGCGACCACGACCTGGCCGCCGGAACCCTGATCGCCTCGGTCTGCCCCGGCATGATCGACACCGCGACCTCGCGCCCGTGGTTCAGCGACTTCAGCCATGCCCAGACCCCCGCCGAGGCCGCCCGTGCCGTCCTGGATCTGGCGCTCACTCCGGGCGTCGATCCGGCCCGGTACGGCGAGCTGATCCGCTTCGGCGAGGTCGTTCCGTGGCATTCCGGCCAACCATTGGCCGAACAGGATCGGCTGCTCACCCCGTGAGCCAGCCGATGGGCCGTTCGGCCGCCGGCCCGGGCTGATCGTTCGACAATGAGGTGTTCGCCGCGATCGCGGCCGGCCGTCCTCGGGGAGTCGGGCTGGGTCGCGGCGGCCCGACCGCCGCGGAAGGAGCGTCATGATCTTCATCGTCGTCAAGTTCAAGACCAAGCCGGAATGGACGGACAGGTGGCTGGAACTCGTCGGACCGTTCACCGCGCTGACTCGCGCCGAGGCGGGAAATCTGTGGTTCGAGTGGTCCCGCAGTGTCGATGACCCGGCCGAATTCGTCTTGGTAGAGGCGTTTTTCGATCAGGCGGCGGGCGCGGCGCACGTGCACAGCGCCCATTTCCAGGCGGCGGTAGCCGAATTGCCGCAGGCGCTCGCGGCGACGCCGAAGATCATCAGCCGGGCCATCGACGGGACCGATTGGTCGGCGATGGGGGAGATGACCGTGGAGTGAGCGTTATTCGGGTGACTTGGTGCGCCGGCTGAGAGTGAGTGCTTGCCGTCGGTGCTCGTCGGCGTGCGGCATGCCGAGTGCGATGGCGAGTTCGGCGAGGTAGTGGGCGACCGGCTCCAAGCTGATCAGGCCGCTGCCTGCGCCGGCGAGTTCGGTTGCGGCGGGCAGTAATTGGTCGTAGCAGTGGCGCACGGCCGGTTCGTCGCCGAGGGTGAGGGCGGCGCGGGCGCGCAAGCAGGTGCGCAGTTCGAGCAGCAGGTCGCGCGGTGAGTCGGGGACGGCGTGCAGTGCTGCGGCTGCCTCGTCGCGAAGACCCTTGGCCGAGAGGATGATCGGGCGGACCCATGGTTCGTACGGGCCCCAGTTCGTGGTCGCGTCTTCGAGTGGCATGCCGTGCTGGAGTCGCAGGCAGAGCAGCGCAAGGGGGAGCAGACCCTGTTCGACGCCGGGCATTCCACTGCCGGTGAGCAACTCGGCCGCGGCGCGGTAGGCGGCCTCCGCCGTGCGCGGGTTGCCGGTGAGCGCGGTGCGTAAGGCGGCGTACCAGTGGGTGAAGACGCCGACCGTCGGCAGTTCGTAGTCGGCCGCGAGTTGGTCCGCGGCGGCTGAATGAGCGTCGGCGGACTCGAGATCTGCGGTAGCGCAACCTGTTTGAATGCCGATGAGGTGGCCGAGAACCTCGAAGGTGGGCAACCGATGCCGTCGGCCGAGCACGATGAGTTCGTCGCCGATACGGCCGCGTTCCGCGCTGAGCCCCGCGCGGTGGAAGGTGTGCATGAAGCGGCCGTTGAGGGCGAAGGCCAGGAGCGCGGGATCGTCGAGTTCCCTGGCGATCGCCTCCGCCTCTTCCGCCGCACGCAGTCCGCGATCGTCCGTGGCGCCGCGCAGTTCGAGGGCGATGGTCGTGCACAGCCGGGCGCGCAGCGCACGGTGTTCGGCGGGTAGAGCGGTACGGGTGCGTTCGGCGGCGGTGACGATGTGGGCCGCCAAGCCGGGGTCGTCGTTAGTGGTCCAGCTAGCGGGGATGTCGAAGGCGCTGATCACGCGTGCGGCGCGGACCGGATCGGCCCATTGTTCGGCCTGTGTGATGGCCAGTTCGCGGTAGTGGCGGGCTTCGGCGAGGGCACCGGTGACCGCCAATGTTCTGGCGAGGCCGGTGATCGCGTCGAGTCGTGCGGCTGGATCTGGTTCGGGCATTCGGTCGAAGGCGTCGAGGGCTGCGCGCCATTGCCGCACTGCCTCGCCGAGCGCGAACCCGTGTTCGGCCGCCTGTGCCGCGGCCCCGGCGTACCGGGCGGCGCTCGCCGCGGTCGCGCGGCTCTGTGCGCGAACGAAGTGGTGCGCCAATACGGAAACATCTGTGGTGGCCAGCTTTTCGAGTAGATTGCCGATCTCGCCATGCCATTGCGCGCGGCGTGGGCCGCTGATCTCGCGGTACACGGTGTCCCGAACCAAGCTGTGGGTGAAGCGGAGCGTGCCGTCGGGTTGTTCGGTGAAAAGCCCTGCTGTAAGCGCATTGTCGAGGTCGTCGAGAGCGCGGGCCGCGTCGTCCGCCAGATCGAGGAGGATCTCCCGATCGATGTCTTCACCGAGCACGGAAGCCTGCTGGACCAGGGTCTGTGCGGACCGCGGCAGCATCGCCAGGCGATGCCGGATGACCTCGCGGACACCCGGTGGGATGGCGTCGAACGCATCGGGCCCTTCGTCGCGGAGCAGGCGGGCCAGCTCGCGGACGAAGAAGGGATTCCCGTTGCTACGCCGATGAATTCGGGAGCCGTCGCGTTCGGCGATATCCGGTCCGGCGATCTCGCGTACCAACGTGGTGGTGTCGTCCTCGGGCAAGCCGCTCAGGTACACCCGAACCGGCTCGAAGGGTGCCACCCTGCCCAGCGTGGCGGTCAGTTCGGTGCTGATCTCGGTGCTGCGGTAGGTCGCCAGCACCAGGACCGGACCCGCGATGCCCCCGGTGACCAGCTCGGAGAGCAGGTCGAGGGTTTCCGCGCCCGCGTTGTGGATGTCGTCGAAGACCAGCAGAACCGGCGTGCGTCGCGCCACCGACGCCAGGTAGTCGGCGGCGGCGCGATGAAAGAGGAAGCGGGCCTCGGCGGGATCGGTGACCGTGATCTCGTCCGGCCAGGTGCGCTCGGTGGGATCCGCCGCGGTCAGGGTCGCGCGCATCCTCGTCCACGCCCAGCCGGGCGGGACACCTAGATCCGCGGGGCTCTCGCCGCGAGCGGTGAGCCAGCCCTTGCCGGCCAACGTGGACGAAATCGCCTCGGCGAGTGCGCTTTTGCCGGAGCCGGCCTCGCCTGCCAGCAGTGCCGATCGGACGCGTCCGTGCCGGGCGGCGTCGTCGGCGGCATGCTGTATCGCCGCGAACTCCAGTCTGCGCCCGACGAAACCCGCTCCGGGCGAGGAAGTTCGGGCTTTCGGCAGCAGTCGTGGCGCATGGGTCAGGATGTCTGCCTCTACCCGTTGGAGTTCCGGACCCGGGTCTGCCCCCAGTTCGGTGCGCAGACGATGACGGATGCGGCGGAGTACGGCCAGGGCATCGCTCTGCCTGCCGGATCGGTAGAGCGCGAGCGCAAGTAACTCCCCTGCGTGTTCGCGCAAAGGATGCTCGGCGAGCAGGGAATTCAGCGCGGGCACCGCTTCAGCGGGCCGGGCGAGGTCGATCAGCGCGGCCGCGCGGTGCTCGACGGCGAGCAGACGCAACCCATCGAGCCGGTCGACTTCCGCACGCGCCCACCCTTGTTCGGCGAATTCCGCGTACGGCGGGCCTTGCCACAGCGCCAAGGCCGCGTCGGCGGTCGACAATGCCCGGTCGAAGCGGTCGGTCGCGAGCAGTTCGGCGGCCCGGACGACGGCGGCCTCGAATCGGTCCGCGTCCACCGCGTCCGGCTCGGTGCGCAGCGCGTATCCGGGTGCGACGGTGACCAGCACCTCGGCCGGGGTGCGCGGCGCACGATCGGGTTCGAGCGCCCGCCGCAGATCGGCGACGAACGTGTGAATCGCACCCACCGCGCCCGGTGGCGGTCTTTCCCACAGGTCATCGATCAGCTGATCCACCGAGACCATCCGACCCCGCGCGACGAGCAATCGCGCCAGCACCGCGCGATGCTTCGGCCCCTTCAGCGGCAGCGGCTCGCCGGAACGCTCGGCGGCGAGCGGCCCGAGCACACCGAAACGAAGGTGCGTCACGACGTCGTACTCAGTCGCTGCTGACCAGTTGCTGAGTGCGCGCGAAAAGACTGTCTGGCGTCACCAGCGAACACCGGAAGGACACCTCATGACACCGAAGATTACCGGATTCGACTACCGGCGGATCGCCGTCGCCGACCAGGTGGAACTCAATGTCGCGGTGGGCGGCGCCGGCCGTCCCGTCGTGCTGTTGCACGGCTTCCCACAGACCCACCTCATGTGGCGGCACGTCGCCGCCGACCTGGCCGCCGATCACACCGTCATCTGCCCTGACCTGCGCGGTTACGGCGACAGCGACAAGCCGGCCGAGACCGGCGGCAGCTATTCGAAGCGCACCATGGCCGCCGATATCGTCGCGGTCGCCAAGGCCCTCGGCCACGAGCGACTCGCCCTCGCCGGCCACGACCGCGGCGCCCTCGTCGCCATCCGTGCGGGCCTCGACCACCCCGGCGTCGTCACCCACCTGGCCGCACTCGACGTCCTGCCCACCCTGGACATGTGGGACGTCATGCACGGCGTCACCGCCGCCGTCGGCTTCCACCTCTACCTCATGGCCCAACCCCCGGGCCTGCCCGAACACCTGATCGCCGCCGCCCCCGACGCCTTCTTCGGCCACTTCCTCGACATCTGGACCCGCGACCCCGCCGCCATCCCACCCGAAATCCGCGCCGCCTACCTGCGGGCCTGCGCCGCCGCCGTCCCCAGTATCGTCGCCGACTACCGCGCCTCCGCAGGCGTCGACCTCGACCACGACCGAACCGACCGCACCGAGGGCAACCACCTCCGCATGCCGGTCTCTGTCCTCCAACAAGATTGGGGCGCCGCTCTCGGCTTCGACGCCGAATCCCGCTGGCGCGCCTGGGCCCCAGATCTGAAGCACACCACGGTCAGCTGCGGCCATTTCATGGCGGAAGAATCCCCCGCCACCGTCATCGCGGGCCTTCGTGAGTTGTTGAGCCGCTGACGTCCGCCTCGCCGCGTCCGCTCGATGTGGTGGTCAGGTGACGATCCTGCACGCTGCTTGAATTCAGGCCCACGCTGCGGCGAGGCGTTGGGCGTGGCCGCGGAGGGCGCGCAGGGGTGGGGGTGCGTTGCCGGTGATGACGATGAGGACGACCGGGCCGCATAGTTCGGCGACGGCGAGTTGGTCGTCGGGGAGGCCGGGGAAGTGGGGGCGGATGTGGTTCAGCACGGCGTGGGCCGGTTCGGCGAGCAGGTCGGCTTCGGCGACCAGCCTGCTCACCTCGGTGTCGTGCTGGGCTTCGCCGAGCAGGGCCCGGTAGGCCGCGCCTGCCGCCGAGGTGGTGAGGAACTGGGTGAGGGCGACCAGGAAATCGGTGATCATCCGGACGGGATCCGCGTGCACGGCGACGGTCAGCTCGCCGCGCGCGTCGTCGGCGCAGGACTCGATCAGGATGTGCGCCTTGGTCGGCCACCACCGGTAGACGGTCTGCCTGCCGACACCGGCGTGCTCGGCGATGCCCTTCATGGTCATCGCCGAGTAGCCGATCTCGACCAGCAGATCGTCGACCGCGTGCAGGACGGCGAGGCGAGCGGTCTCGCTGCGCGGACGCCCCGGAGTGGCAGGTTTCCTCACGCCGCCAGCATATGGGGCCATCGTGCACCGTTTATCCGGCGCGGCCGAGCCCCCGCGCGATCATTGCCGGTACGCACCGTTCTCGATGTCCTCGATCAGGGTCGGCCCGGTGGGCACCCACGGTACGGTCGCGCGGGTGAGTTCGCTCGACGCCGTCATGGACAGCCCGAAGAAGTGGCCGACGATGCCGAAGTGCGCGTCAGCGTCCCGCGGATCGATCGAGGTCACCGGCAGTTCCAGGGAACGGCCGAGCGCCTCCGCGATCGCCCGCGTGGTGATGGACTCCTCGGCGGCCGCGTGCAAACGCGTTCCGGCAGGGGCGCTTTCGATTCCGAGCCGGATCAGCCGGGCCGCGTCGGAGCGGTGCGTCGCCGACCAGGTCGTGGAACCGTCGCCGATGTAGCCGGAGACGCCCTGTTTGCGCGCGGCGGCGGCGAGGAACGTGACGAACCCCCAGTCGCCGTCGCCGTGCACGGACGGGGCGAACCGGATGATCATGGACCGCACGCCGCGATCGACGAAGTCGAGTGCGAGGTTCTCGCTCCCGCCCCGATCGGACTCCGGGCCGACCGCGGGCGACGGATCCGTCTCCCGCACGGACCGGCCTTCTACCAGGCCGGAAAGCCCATTCGCGACCATCAGCGGCCGATCGGTACCGACCAGCGCCTCGGCCATCGCCTCGACCGCGGCCCGTTCGGTGCGGTCCGATTCCGCGGGATTGCCCCAGTCGTGCTTGTTCGCCAGGTGCACGACGGCGTCGGTCTCGGACGCGCCGCGGCGTAGCGAGCCGAGATCATCGAGGTCGCCACGCAGGACGATCGCACCCTTCTTCTCCAACAGTTCGGCGGCGGCGTCCGACCGAGCCAACCCGACCACCTCGTGACCTGCGTCCAGCAGCTCCTCGACAGCTGCCGAGCCGATCCAGCCGCTGGCTCCGGTGACGAATACACGCATCAGCGTGGCCTCCTTGAGTACGTGAAGACCCGATCTTGTTTCGAGTCACTGTGTACCGAAAAGATAGCAGAAACAAGTCATTCTGTCTCGAAATACTTTCCCGGCAGATCCGTCGATAGTGGCCACTCCCAGGTCTTAGCTCCTGATCGCCTCTTGACTGCATGTGCTCATATCGAGACACTGTGACTTGCAACCGCCGCAGCCGCGGCCCGTCCAAGGAGCGCCGAACACCATGAGCGACAACACCTTCGAACCCGCCCTGACCGCCTTCATCCTGGTCCGAACCACCCCCGAGTGGCTCGCCCTCCCCGTCCCCCGCCGATTCGAGGTCTTCACCAAGGAAATCCTCGACCCCGTCCGAGCCAAGGTCGCCAACGTCCGCTCCCGCTTCTTCGACACCGAGTTCTACTCGGCCCGCGTAACCGACATCTGGCTCTGGGAAGCCGCCGACCACCAGTCCTTCCACCTGGTCATCGAAGCCCTCCGCGAAACCCCCTTCTGGGACCACTACTTCGAGGTAGTCGACATCCTCGTAGGCATCGAAAACGCCTACGCCACCAACTACGGCCGAGAAACCGTAGCCACAATCAACGCCTGATTCCCCTGCTCGGGTCGGGGTGACGGATTCCTCTCGCCGCCGCCCCGCACCTCCCCGCCAACTGCCGATAATGTTGCAGGGCATCGTCAGTGGCCAGCCGTGTGCCGCGGGCGTTCGTCAGGAGGGGGGCGACCATGACCGATACCGAGACATTCGTATCGGACAGTATTCAGTTCGGCAATATTCTCACTACTCGTTCCGAAGACTGCGTCTCGGCGCGTTTCGAGTCCGATGTCCCTACGGTGGTTCGTATCGCGCGGACGGGACCGCGTACTCGGGACGATGTACCTATCGGGACTCGTGACTCGAAGTTCCTCACCGCGCACGTGAACGAGCGGGAGATCGCGGTAGTCCCCGGCATGGGCAGGGTGTTTCGCCGTTCGTACCGTATCGCGGTGGACCTCGGCGACAGATTTCTCAGCCTTCGCCCACACGACCTGGAGACACACGTGCTGGTCGGTGGAAAGTCGCATGAGATGGAGAAGCGTCTTGCCGATCTCAAACTACTGGCCGACGGGTCCGTCGATTTCCTTCTCGCCTCGTCGATCAAGGTCGTGATCCTGAACAAGACGGTCGTTCCGCCGGAGATGAACCCCGAGGACGCCCTCGTCGGCGCCGCACTTGCCACCGCATTCGGAACCGGCTCGATGTCGTTCACATCCATCGTCACTGGTTTCATCGGGGCAGCGATTCCGGGCTGAGCCGACTCGACTGATATCACGCCCGCCGGCGCGTGCCCGCCTCCGGCCCTGTCCTGTGTGCCCTCGGCAGGATTCGAACCTGCGACACCCGCTTTAGGAGAGCGGTGCTCTATCCCCTGAGCTACGAGGGCTGGCCCGATGGTGGTCACCGGGACGTTCGGAGTCTACCGGGTCGGGGGGCTGAGGCCGAAACGGATTCGCGATGCCGACAGTCAGCGGGCAATTCGCCACCCAGGTCAAGCGCCGCTGGCCAGCCACCTGATCGCGCGGTCGAAGGCCGAGTCGCGCTGCTGGGCGAACTCCTCGTCGGTGAAGACGGGCTCGGTCAGCTCGGGTGGGATGCCGGTGCCGTCGAAGGTCCGGCCGTTCGAGGTTTGGAAGACCTCGTTGGGTAGGCCGAACCACCAGTCCGTGTGCCGCGCTCCGGGGAGTTTGCGTTCCAGCACATCGGAGAACACGCCCTGGGTGGGTTGCCCGATTCTTGTTGTGCGCGCGGGGCGTTCGAGCATGGCCTGAGTGAAGGTCTCGCCGGCGCTGACCGTGGAGCCGCCGGTGAGAATGGCGACGGGGCCGGTGAAGGCGGCGCGGGCCGGTTCGACGCGTTGCGGCTGCGGTTCGGTGCTGCGGGTCTTCTTGGCGTAGGCGAAATAGGGGCGGTCGGTGAGGCGGGCGGCCAGGTGCAGGCCGAGGCTGTCCGAGCCACCGCCGTTGATGCGTAGATCCAGGACGAGCCCGCGGAGTCGACCCAGCCGGTCCGGGGTGAAGATCGCGTCGAGGGCGCGGTCGAGTTCGGCGCTGTCGGCGGCGAAGGTCCGTTCCGCGGTGTAGCCGCTGAATGAGGAAACCCGCAGGTAGCCGTAGTCCTGCCCGGGGATGTCCGCGTAACCGATGCGCCCGTTGGCGAATTCGGTGAGCGGGTGCTGGAGATCGCGCCGCTGGACGAACTCTCCGACCTGCCGGTCGAGCTGCGGGTTCGGAATGGTCGTACCGGGCCGGCCGGTGCCGAAGAACCCGGTCTCGCCCGCCGACACGACCACGTGCGCGTCGGTCAGCGGCGCGACCATGTCCCGCAGCGTCGCGAAGAACTCGGCATCGTCGCCGCGCTGTTCGGCCAGGCCGGCCCGATCGCGGAAGCGGTCCCGGACCTGTTGCCAGTCAATGCCTTTCGCGGCGAAGAACGGATAGTTCTCCTGAAACGTCTGCCAGAACACGTCGAAGGCGGTGGGCTCGGCCGCGGTGCCGCAGGTGGCCGGCAGGCCGTCCAGGCGCCGCAGCGTGCGGTCTCCCGGTGATCCATCGACGTGCAGCGCGGCCCGATCCGGACGATCGCCCGGCCGCACGGTGAGCACGTCCTTGCCTTTGGTGACGTACCTGCCAGGCTCCCCGAGACGGGTGGCCGGTGCGTCTTTTATGCAGCTCAGAGCCGTTACCTGATAGGTGTCGATGGTGTCCTGATGCACGGAGAGCACGCTCCCGTAGTCGTCCACCTGCCAGATCCCGGACGGAAATTCGGGCACTCCCGCGGCGCTCCCACACGCCGTGCCGGCTACTGCCAGTGCCATCGCGAGAACCGCGGTTCGCTTGCGCTGCATGACCATTCGTCAACCGTCCAGCACGGCACGGCACGACGGCAACCGTGTAGGCAGGTGACCTGAAGGTGGTGCTAGCCGTAGTGCGCCGGCTCAGAAGCTCCCGCCGTCGAACCCGCCGCCGCCGTCGAACCCGCCACTGTCGAACCCGCCGCCGTCCCAGCCCCCACCATCGAATCCGCCTGCGTCCCCGCCGGAGTCGTACCCGGCGGTGTCGTCCGCGCCGGTGTCGTACCCACCGTTATCGCCCGCGGCGGCGAGCCCGTCCTGGTACCCGTCGCCGTACCCGCTCTCGAACCCTTGCGCGTCGTACCCGACCCCGGACATCCCGGAAAACAGCGACGAGAACAGCAGCGCCGACCCCAGCCCCCAGGCCCCGCCGATCAACGCGGGCTTCCACCACGGCTCGGAATACCACCCCGCGGGCACCGGACGACCGGCGACCCGACCGCCCGGGTAGTAGTTCGGCGTCGCCGGCGAGGGCTCCGGCGAGGCCGCGATCTCCCGCCCGTCGTGCTCGACCACCCGCTTCTCGGTGACCTTGCCCGCCGCGTCCTGCCCGTCGAGGGCGGGCACATCGGGCCCGGGATCCATGCCCATCGCGGTGCGCGCGGCGCGAATGTAATAGAGCCCTTCCAGTGCGGTCTGTTTGGCCAGCCGCGCCTGCGCGGGCGTGCGCGCCTGATCGAGTTGCGACCCGGCGGCGAGCTGCCGCTCGGACGCGTCGACCAGCGCCTGCTTGGCCGCCTCGTTGGAGCCGGTGAGGTTGTAGATCTGCCCGCCGAGCCGCTCGTTGACCTGGCGGGCGTCGGCCAGCGCATCGGCGAGCTCGGTGGCCGTGCGCTGCTTGCGCTGCCGGGATTGCACCACGATGAGGGCGCCCACCGCCACGATCACCACGACGATCAGTAGCCACAACACCGCGCGTACCTCTTCCATAGCCGGGTCCGGAAACAATGCCCAGTTTACTGGGCACTTGCTGAGACCCGGCTGAAAACAGACGGCGCGGTCTGGGAGTCAGCGCACGTCGGCCAGCGGCCGGTCGGCCTGCGCCTCGTCGTAGTCGGCCAGCTCGAAAGTCTTTGTCTTCCAACGGTAGAGCACGGTGGCGCCCGGCCAGTTGTTGGTGATGCGGCCCGCCGCGTTGCGATACCAGCTGGAACAGAAATTCCACGGCGTATCTTTCAGTCGCCGCTGCAGCCAGTCGTCCCAGTGCTGTTCGGCGCTCGCCCTGGCGGCCAGATAGCGGCCGGGCCGATCAGTGAGGTACTGCACGACCTGCCGGATGTAGCGCGCCTGCGACTCCAGCATGTAGATGATCGAACCGGAGCCCACATTGGTGTTCGGGCCGTACATCATGAACAGGTTCGGGAAGTTCGGCACGGACAACCCGAGGAAGGCGCGCGCCCCCTCCTCGCCCCAGACGTCGGCCAGTTTGCGGCCGCCTACGCCGTAGATGTTCATCGGCGCGAGGAATTCGGTGCCCTTGAACCCGGTGCCGTAGACGATCACATCGACCTCGTGCTCGACGCCGTCCGCGGTGCGGATGCCGGTCGGCGTGATCGCCTCGATCGCCGTGGTCTCGACCGTGACGTTCGGCTGGGCCAGCGCGGGGAAGTACTCGTTGGAGAACAGCCCGCGCTTGCAGCCCGCCGCGTAATCGGGGGTCAGCTTCGCGCGCAGCTCGGGGTCGGGCACCTGCTTGTCCCGGTGCCGGTCGGCCAGCGCGATCACCGGGGTCTTCATCGCCGGAATGTCGGTCAGCGCCAGCGCGAGCACCTCGAACAGCGACCAGATCGCGAACCGCTCGGCGAGCCGGGTCGGCGGCAGATACTTGAACACCGCCTTGTGCGCCGTGCTGTATTCGGTGTCGAACTTCGGCAGCACCCAGGCGGCCGACCGCTGGAACAGCGTGAGATGCGCGGCCACCGGTTGAATGCGCGGAATGTATTGGATCGCACTGGCTCCGGTGCCGATGCAGGCGACGCGCTTGCCGGTCAGGTCGACGCGGTGATCCCACTCGGCGGAGTGGAAGGCCGGACCCGCGAAGGTGTCGATGCCGGGGATGTTCGGCATGGCCGGCCGGGAAAGCTGACCGACGGCGGGCACCAGGATATCGGCGGTGAGCTGAGTCCCGTCTCCGGTGGTGACGGTCCAGCGCCCGGTCCGCTCGTCGAACTCGGCGTCGGTCACCTCGGTGCCGAACCGGATGAACCGCGGCAGATCGTGCTTGGCGGCAACCCCGCGCATGTACTCGTGGATGTCGCGCTGCTCCGAAAACCGCCGGGGCCAATCGGATTTGGGCTCATACGACCAGGAGTAGAGCGGCGACGGCACGTCACACGCGGCGCCGGGATAGGTGTTCTCCCGCCACACACCGCCCAAATCCGCGGCGCGTTCCAGGATGGTGAACGAGTCCAGCCCGGCCCGCCGCAGCTCGAGCGCCACCCCGAGTCCGGCGAACCCCGCTCCGATGATGATGATGGACGGCGTTGTCATGTTCCGAGCCTAAGCGCCGAACCCGCAGGTCCGAAGAGATCCGCGGTCAGCGAATCGGCATTTTCGGCCAGATCGGGCCACTCGGTCCCGCCAGCCTCGCCTGGGTCAGCCCGCGGTCGCGGCTCGCTGACCGCCGATGATCCTCCGCGGTCGGATCGAGTGGCTCGTATTCAGAAGGTTGGGTTATGAGCCACCATTTCGGGGAGACGCGAGAGTTGGTGCCGGAGATAGTATTTGTATCTCAATCGCATTGAAGACCGTCCAGCTTGGTTCCAAAAGGGGTAAAAACAGCGAAGATGCCGCGAATGCGTCGATTTCGCCATGGGAGATGACCAGTTGATGGCAACATCGATGCCAGCTGGGAAGGCCGTTCGTGGGGAGGCTCCTGGAGTTCGGTAAGAGCGAAGGGTGGGAAATTCCCGATAAGTGATCATTTCGTCTCCGCATCGGATCGGCACGTTAATTCGAGTACTATGCGCCGGCATCATCGGCGTCTCGAGGTCGATGGAGGGCTTATGCGGGTTGTTGCGGTCATGAACTACAAAGGTGGAGTGGGGAAGACGACGTTAACCGCCAATCTTGGTGCGGTTGCTGCTAGTCGAGGGCTACGGGTACTTCTCATTGATCTCGATCCGCAAACCAACCTGACCTTCTCCTTTTTCTCGATCGACGACTGGCATGATCGACTCAAAGATGACCGCACCATCAAGCAGTGGTACGACGGCGAAATGCCAGGACGTGATATCCAGTTGGCGGATCTCGTCGTCACGCCGGAGCGGGTCAATCGAGCGCTCAAGAATCCGGATGGGCAGCTGGACCTGATCTCGTCACACCTAGGTCTCATCGATATAGATCTCGAACTCGCCGCCCTGCTGGGTGGGACCACTACTCTAGACGGATCGAAGCGACGGTTCCTGGACTTGCACGGTTGTCTGCGTCGTGCGCTGGCGGACAGTGCTTTTACCACCTATGACCTGGTTCTCATCGATTGCGCGCCGAATTTTGGTCTCGTCACCAAGACGGCAATCGCAGCAAGCGAGCAAATCCTCGTGCCTGCTAAGGCGGATTACCTGTCCACCTTGGGATTGGATTACCTGGCCGGCAATTGCGCCGGACTGGTGCAGCAGTTCAATGACTATGTTAGCCATGGGAGAAGCATCGGTGATTATGGTCTGATCGACCCCTGCTTTTTGGGTGTGGTCTTCACCATGGTGCAGATCTATTCGCAACAGGTGACGGTCGCCCAGCACGCCTACATCGAGGAGGTGAGCCTGAATTCGATTCCCGTACTGAAGAGCAAAATGCGCAACAGTCCTCGCCACTTCGGCAACGCTGGTGAAAGCGGGGTACCGGCGATGCTGCGTACCGGCGGCAAGGACGAGGTCGTGGGAGAGTTCGACCAGTTGGTCGACGAGGTGCTTGGTGCGCTCGCCTTGCCATCGGGTGATCGCCGATGAGCTATCTGAGCAGGCTTGTCGCCCTGCAGAGTCGGGTGTATGAGTTCCTTGAGCATCAGGACGAGGCGACGCTGCGAGCGATTCTCGATCGATCGGCACAGCTGGCTGTGGTGCATGCCGACGACGTAGGGATGCCAGCCGGCGCCGCGACTGACCCGGATGCTCGCCTTGCTTCCCGACCGGTGTCGACCGGCACGGTCACGCCATCAAATGAGCCGCAGGGTGCAGCGGACGATCTCATGCGGTTGCGATCGGGGCAGGACCGGCGGACCTATTTGAACGGAGCTCGGCTGTCTCTGAAGCAGATGCGCGAGGTAGCGAGACTGGTCGGTTTCGTCGGCTACAGCAAACTCTCGAAAGCCCAACTCGTAGACGCACTGGCCGACCATGCGCCTGCGGCAGCCAACGCGCACGCGGGTCGGTCCCGAACTTCTACGTCCGCTCGGCACGACACGGTCGATGAAACAGCGGCTGGCCGGCAGGCGCAGCCTGATGTGCCCCGATCCGAGACATCATCGACGGTCACCGGACGGCAAGAGGTCGACGTGGTGAGCATCGCCGCGCAGTTACGAGTTACGGAGACCGAAGAAGAGGGCGCCGTGTATCTACGCACGCAAAACCTGGATCGGGAGACTTTGCTCGGCGTCGCGGCTGAATTGCAGCTCACACGGGTGAATCGACTCAGCCGAACCGAACTGGAGAAAAGAGTTCTGAAGCAAGCAATCGGTGCCCGGCGAAAGTTCGCCGGGCTGCGGAGGTGGTGAGTATGCCGGGGGAGACGCCGTCAGAGCGAGACGACGAAGCAAGCGGTCGCTCGGCGTACCTAATCGGCGGCCGCCGCGTCACGGTTTCAGATCTCTTGGACGCCGGTCTCATCCGCACCGGTGCGAAGCTCAGATTCAAGCGCACCCGCATTGGAGTGACCTACGACGCGACCGTGATCGACAAGGGGCGAATCCGGCTGGATTCCACCGGCGAGGAATTCCGTTCGCCATCGCGCGCCGCGATGGCAGCGGCGGGCATGCGAGCGGTCGACGGTTGGCGAGCGTGGCTCGTGGTTGATCAGGACCGGATGTTGGATGCTGTCCGTCAGGACTTGCTCGATCAGGTGATTGCGAAAGCGGCGTCAAAGGCACACCAGCGCAACGAGGATACGGTTCGACAACGCGTTCATGAGCGTCTGCGGCAAGCGCGCAAGCACGCCGACGACAACGACCCGGAGCGCATTTCCGTCCGCGAACTGCTGGCGTTGTGGGGCGCGTCGGACCGAGGCGACCAGGTCAGTCGGATCGAAGCGGATTTGGCCAATCATGGCTTGGTGACCTCGCCCAGCTTCCGCGCGGTGACTCTCGACACCACGGTCGCGCTGACCACGCCACCCGGTGAGGTGGAGGGGACTGCTGCCGCGGGTTCATCCGCCAGCGACGATCTTCCGGTCGGCGAGGACGATGAAGGTGGCGGTGATCTCGATGTTCGACTGACTGTCGGGAATCTGTCTCCGCTGAACGGTGTGGAAGCCGTTGGGCCGAACAGCACACTGGCAGAAGCGATAACCAAAATGCTGCTCAACGAATACTCTCAACTCGCGGTCCTCGGCGGCCCGCGAAACCTGCGCGGCGCCGTGACATGGCGTTCTATCGCCCAAGCAGTGCACCAGAAGCCCGACGCGAGGTTAATCGATGCGATCGACCCGCAGGTGGAGGTCGTCGACTATGAACGTGACCTTTTCGAGGTTCTGCCCATCCTGGAACAACGCGATTTCGTCTTCGTGTTGGACCAGAACAAAGTGATCCAAGGCATTGTGACGACAGCCGATGTTGCGCAGCGATACGGTGCCATGGCCACGCCATTCTTCCTGCTTGGCGAGCTGGATCAGACGTTGCGCTGGATCATCAACCGCACCTTGGATTTTCCGACCGTCCAACGACTCAGCAACCGAAAGATCACCAGGTTCGACCAACTTTCCTTCGGTGACTACCGGCATATTCTGGAAAACAAGGAAGTCTGGATGCGTCTCGGCTGGCCGCTCGACCGGTCAATATTCATTTCTCGGCTCGAGGAGATCCGCCTGATCCGCAACAAGGTTATGCACTTCCACTCCGACCCGATACCCGAAGATGCGGTCGACAATCTACGGCGGTTCAACAAACTACTGCACCGATATCGTGAGGAGTCGTAGATGCCAGGAACGCACTCGACCGTGGCGGGCTAGTTCCCGGCGAGTTGGCGGGCGATGACCAGGCGCTGGATCTGGTTGGTGCCTTCGAAGATCTGCATGACCTTGGCCTCGCGCATGTAGCGCTCGACCGGGAAGTCCTGGGTGTAGCCGTAGCCGCCGAGGACCTGGACGGCGTCGGTGGTGACCTTCATGGCGGCGTCGGTGGCGATGAGTTTCGCGACGCTGGCCTGGCGCGAGTAGGGCAGCCCGGCGTCGCGGCGGCGGGCGGCGTCGAGGTAGGTGGCGCGCGCCGAGTCCACGGCGGCGGCCATGTCGGCGAGCACGAAGCCGAGACCCTGGTGGTCGATGATGTGGCGGCCGAACGCTTCGCGCTCCTTGGCGTAGGCGACCGCGTCGTCGAGCGCGCGCTGCGCCAAACCGGTTGCCACGGCGGCGATGCCGAGCCGGCCGGAATCGAGGGCGCTGAACGCGATCGAAAGTCCCTGCCCCTCTTCGCCGATGAGTCGCTCGGCGGGCAGGAACGCGTCGTCGTAGGCGGCGGTGGTGGTCGGCACGGCGCGCAAGCCCATCTTCTCCTCGGGCTTGCCGAAGCTCAGGCCCTCGGTGTCGCGCGGCACCAGGAAGCACGAAATGCCCCGGGAGCCTTCGCCGGTCCGCGCGAACAGGGTGTAGAAATCGGCGCGGCCGCCGTTGGTGATCCATGCCTTCGCGCCGGTGATCCGGTATCCGCCTTCGACTTTGGCCGCCCGGCAGCGCAGCGCGGCCGCGTCCGAACCCGCGTGCGGCTCGGAAAGGCTGTAGGCGCCGATGGTTTCGCCGCCGAGCAGGTCGGCGAGCCAGCGCTGCCGCTGGTCATCGGTGCCGAAGGTGAACAGCGGATGGCAGGATAGGCTGTGCACGCTGACCGCGACCGCGACCGCCGCCCAGCGCGCCGCCAGCTCCTCTAGTACCTGGAGGTACACCTCGTAGGGCTGCGCGCCGCCGCCGAACTCCTCGGGATACGGCAGGCTCAGCAGCCCGGCCGCACCGAGGGCGGGGAAGACCCCGTCGGGGAACGTCCCGGTCTTCTCGCATTCGACCACCCGCGGCTCGAGCACCTTGTCGGCGATATCGCGGGTCAGCTCGAGCAGGTCCCGAGCCTCGGACGTCGGCAGCATTCGATCCACTGGCATACCCCTACGCTAGCGAGCGAAGCGCCGGTGCGGGCGCCAGGTCGTCGCTCCTGTTCGGGCGACCGATCGGGCGCGCGGCGCGGTGGCTGTGATCGATCGCTCAGTACGTGCGGAACCCTTTGCGCCCGTTCGCCATCCGGCGGCGGTACATTCGACGACGAGCTTGCTGGAAGGAATCTCGATGGCGCGTACCTGGCCGCGCGGCCGAATGGCGACTGTCGTGTTCGCCCTGGTGGCGCTGAGCATGCCTTTTCTGCCGGTCGGCCCAGCCTCGGCGCAGCCGCCGGTGGTCGAGCGCAGCTTCGCCAATGCCGCTGGCTCGCGGGACTTCTACCTGCATGTTCCGCCGGGCGATCCGGCCGGTAAGCCGCTCATGGTCTACCTGCACGGCTGCACCGATCCGCAGCGCCAGCTCGCCGACACCGGATTCGCGCTGACCGAGGTCGCCGACGAACTCGGGTTCGTGCTCGCCTACCCGATCCAGACCGCCGCGGCCAACGAGCGGTACTGCTGGAACTGGTTCGATCCGGCGAATCAGGCTCGCGGACAGGGGGAGTCGTCGATCATCGCCGACCTCACCACCTCGTTGATCGGTGAGTTCGGGCTGGATCGTTCGCGCGTCTATGTCGGCGGGTACTCCGCGGGCGGCGCGATGTCCACGGTGCTGGCCGCGGACTATCCGGATCTGTACGCGGCCATCGCCCCCATGGCGGGTGGCCCGTACGGGCTGGATCCGCAGACGTTCGGCGCGGACCTGACCGGCGCGTCCATCGTCGCGGCGATGGGCGAACGAGCCCGGCCGGTACCCGGATTCTTCCTGCAGGACTTGGCCGATCAGACCAGCCTGTATCCGATCGGCCGCGCGAATCTGACCCAGTGGCTCGGCGCCTACCGGCGCGCGGGCGAGCCCGCGGCGCCCACCGCGCCGACCGCGGTCACGACGACCACGGACCCGGTCCCGACCACGGTCGAGCGCTACGCCGCGGGCAACTGCGTGCTCGCCGAATTCCGGACGCCGATCGGTCCGGATCACATCGGCGGCGGGCTGCTGATGCAGTCCGCGCGCGGGGTCGCGCTGCAACACGACTTGATGAATTTCCTGCTGGCACACCGGCTCGGCGCGCCGCGGCAGGCGTGTGGCTGAGTAGGGTGAATCGAGAAAAGCGGACAAAGCCAACTGGTCGGCCTGCTATAGGCGTGCAGATGTGATTGCACAGCGGTGGCGCGAGCGGCGCTGCGGCACGGGCGAATTCGCGCTGGTCACGGCGGTAACTGCCGGTTGTCCAGCGGTGACCGACCAGCGGGTTTTGTCTCATTCGGATGTTGTTCCGGCAGGTTGGCTGGCGCACTCGCGCCATAGCGACTAAGACAGTGAACGGTTCGATGGGGACGGACCGGCATGTCGGCGGCCACGCAGGGGGTGTCGCCGCCATTCCGGTCCGGTGGGGACGAACTCGGGGAATTCGCCGTAGCCGGAAGGCATTCGTCCGGTCTATTATCTGCGTATGAATGCAGATAGCCAGGAAGGTCGACGGCACCTGGCCGAGGATCAGGTGGGTCTGATCGTCGAGGTTTTCCGGATGCTGGCCGACGCGACCCGGGTTCAGGTGCTGTGGGCACTGGTCGACCGCGAACTGTCGGTGAACGACCTGGCCGGCCACGTCGGCAAACCCGCGCCCTCGGTGTCCCAGCATCTGGCCAAGCTGCGGATGGCGCGGCTGGTCAGCACCCGCCGCTCCGGCACCACGATCTACTACAGCCTGGAGAACGAACACGTCCGGCAGCTGGTGGTGGATGCCGTCCACAACGCGGAGCACGCGGGCCCCGGCATTCCGCCGCATCATCGTGGCGACGGTGCGGTCCGCGAGCTGCCGGCGAACCGGACCGGCACAGCGGAATGACCTGCGCGAAACATGGTATTGGGCAACGGATCTCGGAGCGTGACGGGGTGAACGACAACGAGCGGCCCGGCCTCGGCCGGCGGCACCGTGACCACGCGCATTCCGGACCCGGCGGCGGCCACCATCATGGGCACGCGCACGGCGAAGACGCCGGGCACCCGCACGAGCACCCGAAAGGTGTGCGCGGGATGCTGCGGGAGATCTTCGTGCCGCACAGTCACGACTCGGCCGACAGCATCGACGACGCGTTGGCGGCGAGCACGGCAGGCATCCGGGCGGTGAAGATCAGCCTCGCGGTGCTGAGCGTGACGGCGATATCGCAGGTACTCGTGGTGCTGGCCTCCGGCTCGGTCGCCTTGGCTGCGGACACAATTCACAACTTCTCCGACGCGTTGACCGCGGTTCCGCTGTGGATCGCGTTCGCGCTGGGCCGGCGCGCGGCTACCCGCCGCTATACCTACGGTTTCGGTCGGGCCGAGGATCTGGCCGGCCTGTTCGTCGTCGCGATGATCGCGCTGTCGGCCTTGATCGCCGGGTACGAGGCCGTGCGCAGGCTCCTGGCGCCGGTGCCGATCGAACACCTCGGCTGGGTCGCCCTGGCCGGCGTGATCGGCTTCCTCGGCAACGAGACCGTCGCGCTGTACCGCATCCGCGTCGGCCGGCGAATCGGCTCGGCGGCGCTGATCGCCGACGGCCTGCACGCCCGCACCGACGGATTCGCCTCGCTGGCGGTGCTCCTCGGCGCGGCCGGCGTCGCCCTCGGCTTCCCGCTCGCCGATCCGATCATCGGTGTGCTGATCACCGTCGCCATCCTCGCGGTCCTGCGCACCGCGGCCAGGGACGTGCTGCGCCGCCTGATGGACGCGGTCGAGCCGGGCCTGGTGACCGCCGCCGAGCGGGCCCTCGCCGCCGAGCCGGGGGTGCAGGGCGTGCGCAGCCTGCGCATGCGCTGGATCGGGCACCGGCTGCACGCGGACGTCGAATTGGACGTCGCCCCGACCATCACCCTCGCCGACGCCCACCGCGTCGCCCACGAGGCCGAGCACACCCTCACCCACGTCGTGCCCAAGCTGAACACCGCCGTGGTGCACGCCTACCCGGCCCACGCGGGCTGACGCGGTGCGCCTGACCTGCCGAAAGTGAGGGCGCGTGCCGTCGCATTGGTCTTCGGAGAACATTCCTGTTCAGCACTCCCCGGCCACCTTTACTGTTCGGTAGCATTCGCCATGTGATGTGGCTCATGGTCGGTGCGTGCTGAACCATGCTGACGCGCGTCCGTACCCTCTCGAAGCTGCCCGACCTGCTCCATCGCAGCCGGATCCCGGACGACCTCGAGTCCGTCGCGTCGATCGGGACCGAGGCCGAACCGACCGGGCTCGGGTTGCCAGCCGATTACGCCGAGCGGATCTGGCGACGGATGCAACTGGTGTATCGCAGCGGCGTGCACCCGGCCGTACAGGTCTGTGTGCGCAGGCACGGCGTGGTCGTCTTCGACCGGGCGCTGGGTCATGCGCACGGCAACGGGCCGGACGACGACGCGGAGACGCCCAAGGTGCTCGCCACCCCGGGCACTCCGTTCGTCACCTACTCGGCCTCGAAGGGCGTCACGGCGTTCGTCGTGCATCTGCTGGTCGACCGCGGCCTGGTCGAGCTGAACGCGCCGATCAGCCGGTACATCCCCGAATACGGTTGTCACGGTAAGGAATCCATCACCGTCGGCCAGGTGCTCGCGCACCGCTCCGGGGTGGCGAACCTGCCGCGCGAGGCGTTGACCGCCGAGGCCGTCGCGGATCGGGAACTGCTGGTGCGGAATCTGTGCGCGGTGCGCCCGTCCGTGCCGCCCGGCCGATTCCAGTCCTATCACGCGCTGTCCGGTGGATTCATTCTCGGCGAGGTGGTCCACCGGGTCACCGGCAAGGACATCCGTACCGTCCTGGACGAGGAGATCCTGCGCCCGCTGTCCTTCCGCTGGACGAATTACGGTGTGGCGCCGCGGGATTTCCCCGCCCTCGCCCGGAACTACCGCACCGGCATCACGCCGATGCCACCGCTGTCGCTCGCGATGGAGCGACTGCTCGGGGTGTCCTTCGCCGAGGCGGTCGAAACCGGCAACGACCCCGCCTATCTCGGCGTCATCGCGCCCGCGGCGAACGTGGTCAGCACCGCGAACGAGCTGTCGCGCTTCTACGAGATCTTCCGCCGCGGCGGCGAGCTCGACGGCGTCCGGGTGATGCGACCGGAAACCATTGCGGCCGCGCTGGTTCCGCAGTCCCGGCTCGAACCCGACCTGTCCCTCGGCATGAACTTCGGCTTCGGCTACGGCCCGATGCTCGGCGGCCGGGTGGTGAGCCTGTACGGCCCCGACACCCGTAAAGCCTTCGGCCACCTCGGCTTCACCAACAACGCGGCCTGGGCCGACCCCGAGCGCGCGCTGTCCTGCGCCGTGCTCACCAGCGGGAAACCGATCCTGTATCCCGAGCTGATCCGCTGGGTCGGCCTGCTCTACGGGATCACCTCGGAAACCCCGAAGGTGACCGAAACAGACTTGGCTTTCTGAGTGGAAGTCACTGAAGAAAAAGGAGTCCCGATGTTGAGCACCATGCAGGACGAGCCGTTGTCGCTGGCGACGTTGCTGCGCTACGCATCGACGTTTGTCGGCGATTCGACCGTGTCCACCTGGACCGGTACGGGCGTGCGCACCATGACCTATCGCGAAGTCGGCGCAGACGCGGCGCGACTGGCCAACGCCTTGCGGGAGTTGGGCATCGGCATCGGCGATCGAGTCGGCACCTTCATGTGGAACAACAACGAGCACCTGGTGGCCTACATCGCGGCACCCGCGATGGGGGCGGTGCTGCACGCGCTCAACATCCGGCTGTTCCCCGATCAGCTGGTCTACGTGGCCAATCACGCCGAGGACCAGGTGGTGCTGGTCGACGGCACGCTGCTGCCGATGTTCGCCCAGTACCTGCCGAACCTGAAGACGGTCCGGCACGTCATCGTGGTCAACGGCGACGCGTCCGCGCTGTCGGCACCCGAGGGCGTACAGGTGCACTCCTACACCGAACTTCTTGCCGCGCAACCGGATACCTATGACTTCCCGGTGATCGACGAGCGGTCCGCCGCGGCGATGTGCTACACCTCCGGCACCACCGGCGACCCGAAGGGCGTGGTGTATTCGCACCGCTCGAACTGGCTGCACGCGATGCAGGTGTGCTCGCCGAGCGGCATGGCCTTCACCGGCCGGGACACGATCCTGGCCATCGTCCCGCTGTTCCACGCGAACGCGTGGGGCATTCCGTACGCGGCGCTGATGTCGGGCGCGAATGTGCTGATGCCGGACCGGTTCCTGCAGCCGGGCCCGCTACTGGAGATGATGGCCGCGCAGCAGCCGACGTTCGCCGCGGCGGTGCCGACCATCTGGGGTGGCGTGCTGGCCGGCCTGGCCGCGCACCCGCAGGACATCACCCATCTGCGCACCGCGGTGGTGGGCGGTTCGGCCGTGCCGCCGTCGATGATGCGCGCCTTCCAGGAGAAGCACGGCGTGCGCATCCTGCACGCGTGGGGCATGACCGAGACCTCGCCGCTCGGCAGCGTCGCGCACCCGCCGACCGGCGCGACCGGCGAGGACGAGTGGGAGTACCGCTACACCCAGGGCCGGTTCCCGGCGAGCGTGCAGGCCAGGCTGGTCGGCGACGACGGCAGCGTGGTGCCGAACGACGGGGAAGCGCTGGGCGAGTTGGAGGTTCGCGGTCCGTGGATCACCGGCTCCTATTACTCACCGGACGGTGTCGAGGTCGACCCGGACAAGTTCGACGACGGCTGGCTGCGCACCGGCGACGTGGGCAAGATCAGCCCGGACGGCTATCTCACCCTGGTGGACCGGTCCAAGGACGTGATCAAGTCCGGCGGCGAGTGGATTTCGTCGGTGGACCTGGAGAACGCCGTGATGGGTCACCCGGCGGTGGCCGAGGCGGCCGTGATCGGCGTGCCGGACGAGAAGTGGGACGAGCGGCCGCTGGTCGCGATCGTGCTCGCCGAGGGCGCCGAGGCGAAGGCCGACGAGCTGCGCGACTTCCTCGCCGACAAGTTCGCGAAATGGCAACTGCCGGAACGCTGGACGTTCATCGCCGAGGTGCCGAAGACCAGCGTCGGCAAGTTCGACAAGAAGCGGCTGCGCGCCCAGTACGCCGACGGCGACCTGACGGTCACCACGCTGTCCTGAGCCGATCGCGGTCGGCCCGGCGCGGAATATCTTGCCGCGCCGGGCCTTCCGCGTGGACGATCAGCAGTTACGCAGTTCCGGGCTCTGATTGAGCAGCTGGGCCCTGGTGCCGATGAACGTGCTGTAGGTCTCGCCACCGACCGCGGACAGCGGGAAGGCGGCCACCCGATGACAGTTCTGGAAGGCGAGCTTCACGCCGAAATGCCGCTCCAGTCCGCCGCGGATCGCGTCGGAGGCCATCGCGCGCAGCAGTTGCCCGCGCGCCACCTCGTCCGGCGGTGCGACCAGGTTGTCGGCGTATTCCTCGCTGCCGGAACGCAGTTCGCCGGCGACCCGGCTGACGACTTCGTAGGCGTAGGGCAGCGACTGGCGGACGACCTCGACGAAATCGGCGTCGTCGACTTCGCCGCGTTCGGCACGTTCGAGCAGTGGGGCGGGGACATCGAGGGACATAGCGCTCTCCTCCAAGGGTGGATGGCCGATGCGATGCGTCTCGATTCTAATCGAAAGTCGTTGTCAACAAACCTGGATTCGCCGCGAAAGTGCCGCGTTCAGTGCGGTTTTGGTATCGGCCGCCAACGTCCGGACCAGTTCGCCGGCCGGTAACTCCGGTGCCAGGGTGTGGGTCTGTCCCGCCCAGAGGTTCACGTCGTCCTGGTTGCCCGCGGACCTGGCCGCCGCCCGCAACGGCGCGGTGGCGTAATGGATCTCCGGGTATGCGGCGGGTGCCGTCGCGCTGTGTTCGACCATGAATCGATTGCGCAGGCCACGGGCCCGGCGGCCGGTGAAGGCGCGGGTGAGCATGGTCGGGGTGTCGGCGGCCAGCGCGGCGCGGTGCACCGGATTGGTGCCCGCCTCGGGGCAGCGCAGGAACGCCGTGCCGAGTTGCGCGGCGGCCGCGCCCGCGGCGAGTGCTGCCGCGATGCCCGCGCCGGTGCCGATGCCGCCGGTGGCCACCACGGGCTTGTCCGTCGCGGCGGTCAGCAGTTGCAGCAGGGCGAGCACGCTGAGCGGATCGGTGGCGTCGTCCGCGGGCCGGTCGACGAAGGTGGCGCGATGCCCGCCCGCCTCCGCGCCCTGCGCGATCAGCACGTCGGCGCCGCGTTCGATCGCGATCCGCGCCTCGGCAGGCGAGGTCACGGTCACCCAGCTCTCGGTGCCGACGGCCCGCAGCCGGTCGATCTCCGCACCGGTCGGGCAGCCGAAGGTGAAGGAGGCGACCGCGACCGGATCGGCGACGAGCAGATCCAGCTTGGCGTCCCAGTCGTCGGTGTCGTACTTCGCGTCGCCGACCGGGTATTCGCGGGCGAGCTCGGCGAGGTAGTCGGTGAACTCGGTGGGGGAGGCGGCGGGACCGGGCACGAACAGATTGACGCCGAAGGGGGCGTCGGTCGCGGCGCGGGTGGCGGCGATCCGGGCGGCGGTGTCGGTCGCGCTCAGGTAACCGGCGGCCAGCAGGCCGAAGCCGCCTGCCTCGGTGACGGCTGCGGTCAATTCGGGCGTTGACGGCCCACCAGCCATCGGAGCGAGGACAATCGGGACGGTCAAGTCATCGATGATCACGGCTCCAGTGTGGCCTACTGGACGTGTGACCCGGTATTTACCTGCGTCTTTGCGCAGAAGGTTGCGGAATGGTCACGACGGGGTAGAGTTCCCGTCACAACGGATGCCAAACCGTTACATCGCAAGCTTCACCGGATCGTTACCGAACCGGATCGCGACCGGCCCGGCTCCGCTGAACCACCTGTTCTTCGGACGCAAGGACGCAGCTGTGTCGCACCATCGGGTAGGCCCCAGTTCCATTACCGTCATGAGCCTCATCGGCGATGAAATCTCGGGTCGGCCGACGCGGCATCGCGTCGAGTCCACCGCGGCCGACCGGGTGAAGGTCGCCGCCGGCGTCGCGGTCGCCGCGGGCGCCCTGATCGGCACCGTCTCCCAGATCGCCCCCGCGGTCGCCAGCCCGATGCTGCCCGGTGCGCACGACGGCGACGAAGCGGACGCTCCCATGACCTTCCGCGGCACCGGCATCCTGCCGGTCGCCCAGGTCAAGGCCGCCACCCCCGCGCCGGAGGCCCCGGCCCCCGCGGTGCAGGTGGCCGGCCAGATCGCCGCGCCCGCCCCCGCGCCGTTCGGCCTGCAGAACCTGCCGCCGGAGATCGCCGGCCCGCTGGCCCAGGCCGAGCAGATCCTCAAGGGCGTGCAGCAGCAGACCGCGCCCGCCCCGATGGGCGCCGTGCGCCCGGTCGGCGGCGAGATCAGCTCCGGCTTCGGCAGCCGCTGGGGCGAAATGCACTACGGCCTCGACTTCGCCGATCAGATCGGCGCCCCCATCCACTCGGTGAGCAACGGCACGGTGATCGAGGCGGGCCCCGCCTCCGGATTCGGCCTGTGGATGCGGGTGCAGCAGGACGACGGCACCATCGCCGTCTACGGCCACGTCAACGAGATGCTCGCGCACGTGGGCCAGCGGGTCAACGCGGGCGATGTGATCGCCACCGTCGGCAACCGCGGCAACTCCACCGGCCCCCACCTGCACCTGGAGATCTGGGACCAGGGCGGCACCAAGATCGACCCGCTGCCGTACCTGGCGGCCAAGGGTGTGCCGTTGCAGTGGGGCCCGTCGGCCCACTGATTCCGCTGCCCGGCTTGATATTCCGTCGATTCCTGCCCGCATTCCCGGGCAGGGAGCCCCACCGGGACCGGTCGGTCGATAGGCTCGGATCGTGACAGAGCTGGGCGACATCTTCGAGCCTGGATCACCGCACGGCCGCACCTACGCCGTGCTGGTGCATCATCCGCGATCGAGTCTCCCCGATATCGCGCAGTACCTGGGCGTTTCGGAGGAGGCGGCCGCGGCGTCGTTGAACGTGCTCGCGGAACTGCGCGCCGCCGTGCGGGTGCCGGGCACCGACGACGGACCCGCGGTGTGGGACGCGCACGCGCCGGAGTCGCTGTCCGAGGCCGAGGCCCGGCGCAGGCAACAGCAGATCAACCAGATGCATACGGCCGCAGCGCGGCTCAGCGAGACGTTCCGCTCGGTGCGCCGCTCGCCGCGCAGCAACGGCGCGGTGGTGCCGGTCTTCGAACGCCTGGAGATGCTCGCCGATTTCGAGGAGATGCAGACCAGCGCGCGCAGCTGCGTCAAGGTGATCGAGCGCGGGCCCTACCTCAGCGATCTCGAGCGCGAACGACAGTTGTTCCAGCTCAAGCGGAATCGGCTCGGCGAAGGCATCCGCTACCAGACGCTCTACCAGGACACCATCTACCAGGATCCGGATCGGCTGCGCCACGCCCTGTCCACCAATGCCAGTGGGGCGCAGGCGCGCACGCTGCCGGAGCCGCCGTTCAAAATGATCGTCAGCGACGACGAACGCGCTAGCCTGGTGCTGCACGTCGACGAACGCCGCCCCGACCCCATGGGCTTGCGGATCACCGGCTCACCCGCGCTGGACCTGCTGATCAAAACGTTCGACGTGCTGTGGTCGCTGGCCGCGCCCATCTCGGTGAACCCGACCGCGGAGGCCCTCGACGAACGTGACCGCGCGATCCTGACGCTGATGGGTCTCGGTGCCACCGACGACACCATCGCGCGACGGCTCGGGATGTCCCGGCGTACTGTGGTCCGCCGGACCGCGCGACTGCTGGAGCGGCTCGGCGCGAGCACCCGATTCCAGGCCGGAGTGCAGGCAACCCGGCGGGGTTGGTTGTGAACTAGTTCACCGATCCGGGTACTCGTGCAACACGACCGGTCTGTTACCGATATAAACCGTGGCATCTGGCAAGACACCGCTTCCATGGGGGTCGCGGCGGATGTGGAAAGACAGGAGCCCGAACCAGGGGGCGGACCGCTGTCAGTGGTCCGTATCAATCCAAGACAGCAAGGCGTGGGTACTGAGCAGTCCCTTATATGATTGCTCGGACCGCGCTGGCCCCGGACGATACGCCCTCGATATGGGTAGGGCCGGGTCCTAGCTCGATGCGAGAGGTGAATGCACTCGAATGGAAACTGCCCGTCGTTCCGCTCGTGGTAGCCGTCGCCGCAGGTCGGGCAGCCCGCTGTTCGGGCAGTTGCTGACCGCCGCCGTCGAATCCGAGGCCAATGAGGTCGCCGTTCGGTTCAATCCGTCGGGTCAGCTCGACGACGAACGCCAGCTGACCTACGCCCAGCTCGACGCGACCTCCTCGCGGCTGGCCAGGGAGTTGATCGAGCGCGGTGTCGGACCGGGCGACGTGGTCGCCATCGGCATCGCCCGCAGTCTGCAGTCGGTCATCGCCGTGTGGGCCATCGCCAAGACCGGCGCCGCCTACGTTCCGGTGGACCCGGCCTACCCGACCGACCGGATCAACCACATCCTGTCCGACTCCGGCGCCACCGTCGGACTCACCACCTCGGCCCACCGTCCGGTGCTCGGCACCGGCGTGTACTGGATCGAACTGGACGACCCGGTGCAGGCCGCGCGGATCGCCGCCCGCCCCGAGCACCCGATCTCCTACACCGACCGGGTGCGCCCGCTCGACGAGCGGCACCCGGCCTACGTCATCTACACCTCCGGTTCGACCGGACGGCCCAAGGGCGTCGTGGTCACCCACACCGGCCTGGCCGGCCTGGTCGCCGCCGAGCGCGAGCACTACGGTGTGACCGCCGATTCGCGGGTACTGCACGTGTGCTCGCCGAACTTCGACGTCTCGATCCTGGAGCTGCTGCTCGCCTTCTCCTCCGGAGCGACGCTGGTGATCGCGCCGCCGTCGGTGTTCGGCGGCTACGAGCTGGCCGATCTGCTGCGCCGCGAACGCGTGACGCACATGCTGATCACCCCGGGCGCGCTGGAATCGGTCGACCCGGCCGGCCTGGACGACCTGCGGGTCGTGGTCGTGGCCGGCGACAAGTTCGGCCCGGAACTGGTCGGCCGCTGGGCCACCGGGGAGCGCGAGTTCTACAACGGGTACGGCCCGACCGAGGCCTCGATTCTCGCGACCAGCTCGGCGCCGATGGTGGCCGACGACGTCATCACGATCGGCTCGGCGATCCCGGGAGTCGGTGCGTTCGTGCTGGATTCGCGGCTGCGCCCGGTGCCTGCCGGGGTGGTCGGCGAGCTGTATCTGTCGGGTCCCGCACTCGCGCAGGGTTACCTGGGTAAGCCGGGGCTCACCGCGGAGCGCTTCGTGGCCAGCCCGTTCGGCGCGGACACCGATACGCCCGGCGCGCGGCTGTACCGCACCGGAGACCTGGTGCGGCGCAGCGAATCCGAGGGCGGGACCATCGAGTACCTCGGCCGTTCGGACTTCCAGGTCAAGATCCGTGGCTTCCGGATCGAGCTCGGCGAGATCGACAACGCGCTTACCGCGCACCCGGACATCGATTACGCGGCCACCCTCGGCAAGACGCTGCCGTCCGGCGCGACCGCGCTGGTGTCCTATGTGCTGCCGCGCGCCGGAACCGCCGTCGACACCGGCGAACTCGCCGAGTTCATCGGAGAGTCGCTGGCCGGGTACATGATTCCGGCCGCCATCATGGTGCTCGACGAGATCCCGCTGACCCCGGTCGGCAAGCTGGACCGCGCGGCGCTGCCCGCACCGGTGTTCGCCGCCAAGGCTTTCCGGGCCCCGTCGACGCCGGTCGAGGAGATCGTCGCCGACGTGTTCGCCGCGCTGCTGGTGGCCGGGGAAAAGCCGAGCGGAGCCGCGGCTGTGTCCGATGACGCGCTGACGCGCGTTGGTGTGGACGACGACTTCTTCGAACTCGGCGGCAACTCGCTGCTCGCCGCGCAGGCCGCCGCCCGGATCGGGTCGGCGTTGCAGGTGCGGGTGCCGGTGCAGCTGCTGTTCGAGGCGACCACCGTGGCCGCGCTCGCGGAACGGGTCGAGCAGCACGCGGGCTCGGCCGCCGGGCAGGCGCTGCACGCCCGGCCGCGACCGTCGCGGGTGCCGCTGTCCTATGCGCAGCAGCGGATGTGGTTCCTGAACCGGTTCGATCCGAGCAGTGCGGTGAACAACATTCCGGTCGCGGTGCGCCTGTCCGGGCACCTCGATGTCGACGCGATGCGCGCCGCCGTGCGCGACCTCACCGAGCGGCACGAGGTGCTGCGCACGCTGTACCCCGAGGTGGACGGCGAGGGCTACCAGCGGGTGCTCTCGATCGGCGACCCGCGCGCGGTCGCCGAATTCGTGGTCGAGCAGGCCACCGAGGCCGAACTGGCCGGGCTGGTCGCCGCCGTGGTGACCGAGGGCTTCGACGTGACGCTGGCGCCGCCGGTGCGGGTCCGGCTGCTCGAGCTGAGCGAGACCGAGCACGTGCTGGTCTGCGTGGTGCACCACATCGCCGGTGACGGCTTCTCGATGGGCCCGCTGACCCGCGACCTGATGGCCGCCTACCTGGACCGGATGCGCGGTGGCGCACCGGAATGGCCGCCGCTCGAGGTGCAGTACGCCGACTACGCGATCTGGCAGCGGGAGATCCTGGGCACCGAGGACGACCCGGAATCGGTGCTGGCCAAGCAGATCGACTACTGGCGCACCGAATTGGCCGCGCTGCCCGAGCAATTGGAGCTGCCCGCCGACCGGCCGCGGCCCGCGGTCGCGTCCAACCACGGCGCCACCCTCGCCTTCGAGATCGGCCCGGACGTGCACAGCGCGCTGAGCCGCCTTGCGCACAACCACAATTCGACGCTGTTCATGGTCGTGCACGCCGCGCTCGCGGTGCTGCTGGCCCGGCTGTCCGGCACCAGGGACATCGCCATCGGCACCCCGGTGGCCGGTCGCGGCGAGGCCGCGCTGGACGACCTGATCGGCATGTTCGTCAACACCCTTGTGCTGCGCACGGATATCGACTCCGGCGCGACGTTCGACGACCTGCTGCGCGAAGTTCGCCGGATCGACGTGGAGGCCTTCGGCCATGCCGACGTGCCGTTCGAGCGACTGGTGGAACTGCTGGATCCGGCCCGCTCGGCGGCCAGGCACCCGCTGTTCCAGGTGATGCTGACCTTCCAGAACCTGGCCCGCACGGAGCTGGAACTGCCCGGCCTGTCGGCCTCGGCGGTGGATCTGGCGATGCCGCTGGCCAAGTTCGATCTGCAACTGGCACTGGTCGAGCGGATCGACCGGCACGGTGCCGCGGAAGGCATTTCGGCCGCGTTCACCTACGCCACCGACCTGTTCGACGAGGCGACCGTGCAGGACTTCGCCGATCGCTTCGGCCGGATCCTGGCCGCGGTGGCCGGCGATTCCGAGGTCCCCGTGGGCGATATCGACGTGCTGGCCAGGGGCGAGCGCGAACTGGTGCTGCACGAGTGGAACAGCCCGGGCGCCGCGGTGCCCGAGCTGACCCTGGTGGACCTGATCGGCGCCCAGGCGCGCAGGCGTCCGGACGCGGAGGCGATCCGCTTCGGTGACACCACCCTCGCCCACTCGTCACCCGACCACCACCCCTCCTCGAGTCGCTCCGCGACGCTCACCTTCGGCGAGTTGCAGCGTCGCGCCAACCAGGTGGCGCGGGCGCTGATCGCGCAGGGCGTCGGCCCGGAAGCGCTGGTGGCCGTCGCGGTTCCGCGTACCGAGGAGCTGCCGGTCGCGCTGCTCGCGGTGCTCACCGCCGGTGCCGGGTACCTGCCGATCGACACCACCTATCCCGCCCAGCGGCTGGAGTTCATGCTCACCGATGCCGCTCCGGCGTGCATCCTGACCACCGCGAGCGAGCTGGAATCCGTTCCCGCGGGCGATATTCCGGTCATCCTGCTGGAGGACACGGCCGATTTCGCCGACGCCGCGGTGCGCGCGTCCGAGCGGGTCGCGCCGCTGCGGCCGGACAACCTGGCCTACGTCATCTACACCTCCGGTTCCACCGGCGTGCCCAAGGGCGTCGGCGTCACCCACCGCAATGTGGTGCAGCTGTTCGCCAACACCCAGTCGATGTTCGAGTTCGACGAGACCGACGTGTGGACGCTGTTCCACTCGTTCGCCTTCGACTTCTCGGTCTGGGAACTGTGGTGCGCGCTGGCCAACGGCGGCACCGTCGTGGTGGTCGACTACCTCACCTCGCGGTCCCCGGAACTGTTCCGCGAGTTGCTGATTCGCGAACAGGTCACCGTGCTCAGCCAGACCCCGTCGGCGTTCTACCAGCTCGCCGAGGCGGACCGGGCCGCGCAGACCGCCGATCAGGCCAAGTTCGCGCTGCGTTACGTGGTGTTCGGCGGCGAGGCCCTGGACCTGCGCCAGTTGCAGCGCTGGTACGAGCGGCACGCGGTGGACGCGCCGTGGCTGGTCAACATGTACGGCATCACCGAGACCACGGTGCACGTGTCGTTCCTGTCGCTGGACGAGCAGATGGCCGACAACGCGGCCAGCGTCATCGGCCGCGCGCTGCCCGGCCTGGACGCCTACGTGCTCGAGGACCGGCTGCACCCGTCACCGGTCGGCGTGGCCGGCGAGATCTACGTCGCCGGGGCGCAGCTGTCCCGCGGCTATCTCGGCCGTCCCGGGCTGGCGGCGAGCCGGTTCGTCGCGAATCCGTTCGGCGCGCCGGGATCTCGGATGTACCGCACCGGCGACATCGGCCGCTGGGTCGGCTTCGGCGGGCAGGCGACGCTGGAATACGCCGGTCGCGGAGATCAGCAGGTGCAGTTGCGCGGTTTCCGGATCGAGCTCGGCGAGATCGAGTCGGCGCTGGTGCGCTGCCCCGGTGTCAGTCAGGCGGTGGTCCTGGTGATCGCGGACGAGAACGCCGGCGACCGGCTCATCGGCTATGTCGTGCCGGACACCGGCGTTGAGCTCGACGCCGCCGAATTGCGCACGCAGGTAGGCGAATTCCTGACCGGTTACATGGTGCCGGACGCGGTCGTGGTGCTGGACGTGCTCCCGCTGACGCCGAACGGCAAGCTGGACCGAAAGGCCCTGCCCGCACCGGAATTCCTCAGCACCGCCGCGTTCCGCGCGCCCGGCTCGCCGGTCGAGCAGGCGGTCGCGGAGGTGTTCGCCGGCCTGCTCGGCGCCAGCGAGATCGGCCTGGACGACGACTTCTTCGGGCTCGGCGGCAACTCGCTGCTGGCCACCAGGGTGGTCGCCCGGATCAACGAGGCGCTCGACGCGAACCTCGTCGTGCGCGAGCTGTTCGAGTCGCCCACCGTCGCCGCGCTGGCCGCCCGGGTGGTGCCCGGCGCGGCCACGGCGGCCGGCGCCCGGCCGCCGCTGGCCCGGATGCCGCGCACCGATAAGGTGCCGTTGTCGCTTGCGCAGCAACGGATGTGGGTGCTCAACCAGTTCGATCCGGACTCGCCCGCCTACAACATCCCGCTGGCCATCCGGCTCTCCGGCGTGCTCGACGTGCCCGCGCTGCGCAACGCCGTGGCCGACGTGCTGGAGCGGCACGAGACCCTGCGCACCCGCTACCCGTCGGACCCGGCCGGCGTGGCCTACCAGGAGATCCTCTCGGTCGGCGAGTCGCTGCCCGGTGGCCTGGAGACCGTCTCCACCGCCGACCCGATCGGCCGCATCACCGAGCTGCTGTCCACCGGATTCGATGTGACCCAACAGGTTCCGGTGCGCGCGCTGCTGCTCGCGGTCGGCCCGGACGAGCACCTGCTCGCGCTGGTCGTGCACCACATCTCCGCCGACGGCGCCTCGATGGCCCCGCTGGCCCGGGACCTGGTGACCGCGTATCTCGCTCGGATCGGCGGCAATTCGCCGCGCTGGTCGCCGCTGGAGGTGCAGTACGCGGACTTCGCCGGCTGGCAGCGCGCGGTCATCGGCACCGATGACGACGAGAATTCCATCGCGGCGAAGCAGTTGGCGTACTGGCGGCACCAGCTCGACGGACTGACCGGCGAGCTGAACCTGCCGCTGGACCGCCCGCGTCCCGCGGTGCCGTCGATGCGGGGCGCGTCCACCGGCTTCGCCGTCCCGCCGGAGGTGCACGCGGCGCTGGTCCGGCTTGCGCGCGAACACAATTCGACGCTGTTCATGGTCGTGCACGCCGCGCTGGCGGTGCTGCTGGCCCGGCAGTCGAACAGCAGCGACATCGCCATCGGCACGCCGATCGCGGGTCGCGGCGAACGCGCGCTGGACGAGCTGGTCGGCATGTTCGTCAACACGCTCACCCTGCGCACCGCCGTCGAGCCCGGCGTCACCTTCGCCGAACTCGTCGACCGGGCCAGGGAGACGGACCTGGCCGCGTTCGCCAACGCGGACATCCCGTTCGAACGGGTCGCCGAGGTGGTCGCCGCCGGTCACGCGACGGTCTACAACCCGCTGTTCGGCGTGGTGCTGTCCTTCCAGAACAACGAGCAGCCCAAGCTGGAGCTGCCCGGCCTGACCATCACCGGGCTGGACGGCGGTGAGATCGCGGCCAAGTTCGACCTTCAGGTGAACGTCGATCCGCGGCACAACGCCGACGGCACCCCGGACGAGCTGATCACCGCGATCACCTACGCGACAGACCTTTTCGACGAGTCCACGGTGCAGGCGCTGTGCCGCAGGCTGGAGCGGGTGCTGGCCGCGGTGATCGCGGATCCGACGGTGCGGGTGGGCGATATCGACCTGCTCGACGCCACGGAGCGCGAGCGGGTGCAGGCCGCCGCGGAAGCCGCGCAGGAGCCGAGCGCCGCGGGCGCGACGGCCACCACCGGCACCGCGCTGACCCAGGCGCTGACCGCGGTGGTCGAGGACGACCCGGACGGGCCCGCGCTGGTCGCCGGCGAGGACGCGGTGTCCTACCAGGAACTCGACGCGCGCTCGTCGCGGCTGGCCCGCGTGCTGGCCGCGCGCGGCTGCGGTCCGGGCGATGGGGTCGCGGTCCGGTTCGATCGCGGTGTCGACGCCGTCGTGGCGACCTGGGCCGTGCTCAAGGCCGGTGCCGCGGTCGTTCCGCTGGCCTCGGCCGACGCGCCGGTCCCCGCCGCACCGGTGGTCAAGGTGGGCCTCACCGGTGCCGCGGTGCCCACCGCGAGCGAGGTCGACTGGCTCGTGCTCGACGATCCCGCGGTGGCCGCGCAGATAGCGGCGGAATCGCCACGACCGGTCACCTACGCGCACCGCACGCGCGTGCTGCGGGGCACCGATCCGGCCTATGTCGGAACGCGCACCCTCAGCTACGACCAGCTGGCGGGCGCCGCGGACCAGTTGCGCACGGGCACCGAGCTGACCTTCGAGTCCCGCACCTTCCAGGCCGGCGGCCCGGCGGAGCTGGCGCTGATCGAGGCGGTGGCGGCGGGCTCGTGCGGCGCCTCCATGGTGCTCGTCCCCGGCGATGCCGACCTGACCGAGGCGCTGGCCGACGAGTGGGTCAGCCACCTGCTGACCGATCGCGCCACAGCCAGTACCCTCGATCCGGCGGCACTGGAGGATCTCCGAGCCGTGGTGCTCGCCGACGGCGGTGATGTCGGCGGCGCATGGACGCAGGTGGCGACGGTCGTCGCCCTGGCCGATCTGCTGCGTGCGGGGTAAATCCCGTCGAGTATCGGGTGCAAGCCCCTAAAAACATGACTAGGGTCACTCGGGACCGGTTCGCCGAATCGAGGCGCCCGCGGCAGGTGTGGCTTCAACATGTTCGACAGGCAGGATGAGCAGAGTTTCATGGTTCGTGTAGTTGGGGACGTGCGTGCTGATGGCTCGCGGGGGAGCAAGATCCTGGCATCGGTGAACGCATGACGCGTTCCGCTCGTGTCCGGCCGGCGCGGACCCGGCGACCCCGGGTCATCACGCTGCCGCAGCTGATGGCAACCGCCGTCGAAGCGAACCCGGACGGCATCGCCCTCACCTATGCCGACGCCACAGCGACATTGGCGCAACTGAGCTACGCCGAGCTCGACGAGCGGTCGACCCGCTTGGCGCGGCTGCTGATCGAGCGCGGCGTGGGCCCGGAAGATCTTGTCGCGATCGGTGTTCCGCGCTCGATCGACTCGGTGGTCGCGGTCTGGGCGGTGGCCAAGTCGGGTGCAGGCTTCGTGCCGGTGGATCCGAACTATCCGGCCGACCGGATCGAGCACATGGTCAAGGACTCCGGCGCGGTCTTCGGGCTGACCACCGGCCGGTCCGCCGCCCAGCTGCCGGGCCAGGTCGAATGGCTGGTCATCGACAGCGAGACCACGCTGCGCTCGCTGGAGCGGCACTCGACCGAGCCGATCACCAACGCCGACCGGGTGCGCCAGCTGCGCGCCGAGCATCCGGCGTGGGTCATCTACACCTCCGGTTCGACGGGCGCGCCGAAGGGCGTGGTCGCCACCCAGGCGGGTCTGGCCGGGTTCTGCGAGGAGCAGCGCACCCACTACGGCGTCACGAGTACCGCACGGACGCTGCACTTTTCCTCGCCCTCGTTCGATGCCTCGATGCTGGAGCTGCTGCTCGCGCTCGGTGGCGCGGCGACCATGGTCGTGGTGGCGCCGACGGTGTTCGGCGGTGACGATCTCGCCGAGCTGCTGCGCCGCGAGCGGGTGACCCATGCGTTCATCACCCCCGCCGCGCTGGCCTCGATCGATCCGGCGGGGCTGGACGACCTCGGCGTCGTCGCGGTCGGCGGCGAGGCCTGGCCGCCGGACCTGGTGCGGCGCTGGATACTTCCGGTCACCGGCGGCGTCCGCGCGCTGTTCAACGTCTACGGGCCGACCGAGACCACGATCGTGGTGAACATCGGCGCGCCGCTGGTGCTCGACGCCCCGCTGACCATCGGCGGGCCGATTCGCGGCGTCACCGAATACGTGCTGGACGAGCGGCTTTCGCCGGTGCCGGACGGCGTGGTCGGCGAGCTGTACATCGCGGGCGCGCAGGTGGCTCGCGGCTACCACGATCGCCCGGCGCTCACCGCCGCGCGGTTCGTGGCGAATCCGTTCGATCCCAACGGTTCTCGGCTGTATCGCTCCGGTGACCTGGTTCGCTGGACCGCCGAGGGCAGGCTGGAGTACGCGGGGCGCAACGACTTCCAGGTGAAGGTGCGTGGTTTCCGCATCGAGCTCGGTGAGATCGACGCGGTGCTCGCCACGCACGACAGCGTCGACTTCGCGGTCACCATCGGCCACGAGCTCGACAGCGGCACCACGATTCTGGTCTCCTACGTGCTGGCCGCGCCCGGCGCGACGGTGGACACCGACGAGCTGATCGCGACCGCCGAACAGCGACTGCCCGCGCACATGGTGCCGACCACGATCACCGTGCTGGACGAGATCCCGCTGTCGCCGACCGGCAAGCTGGATCGGCGCGCGCTGCCCGCGCCGCAGTTGCAGACCAGGGAATTCCGTGCGCCAAGTGGCGAACTGGAGCAGCTGGTCGCGCAGGTCTTCGCGGAGCTGCTCGACACCGGCGCCGAGATCGGCGCCGACGACGACTTCTTCGAGCTCGGCGGCAACTCGCTGGTCGCCACCAAGGTGGTGGCCAGGCTCGGCGCGCAGATCGGCGCCAGGGTGCCCGCGCGCACCGTCTTCGAGGCGCCGACGGTCGCCGCGCTGGCCGCGCGGCTCGCCCCGCTCACCGGCTCGGGCGGCAGGCAGAAGCTGGCGCCGATGCCGCGCCCCGAGCACATCCCGCTGTCGCTGGCGCAGCAGCGGATGTGGTTCCTGAACCAGTTCGATACCGCGTCGGCGGCGAACAACATTCCGTTCGCCATCCGGTTGTCCGGCGCGCTGGATGTGGCCGCGCTGCGAGCCGCGATGGCCGATCTGGTCGAGCGGCACGAGACGCTGCGCACGGTCTACCCGGCCGTGGACGGCACCGGCTATCAGGTGGTGTTGCCTGCGGCGCAGGCGATTCCGGAGCTGGTGGTGACCGAGGTCGCCGAGTCCGAGCTGCCGGGCAGGCTGGCCGAGTTCATGCTGGCCGGGTTCGACGTGGCGGCCGAGGTGCCGCTGCGGATGGCGTTGTTCCGGTTGGGCGACGGCGACCATGTGCTCGCGGTCGTGGTGCATCACATCGCGGCCGACGGCACGTCGATGGCCCCGATGGTGCAGGACCTGACCGTCGCCTACTTCGCCCGCACCGCGGATTCCGCACCGGGCTGGGCACCGCTACCCGTGCAGTACGCCGATTACGCCCTGTGGCAGCGCGCGATGCTCGGCGACGAGAACGATCCGAAGTCGGTTGCCGCCGAGCAGATCGGTTACTGGCGAACGGCTTTGGCGGGCCTGCCCGGCCGGCTGGAACTGCCCGCGGATCGGCCGCGGCCCGCGCTGCCGTCCGGTCGCGGCGGGGTGCACCTGTTCGAGGTGGACGCCCAGACCAGGGCCAAGCTCGACGCGCTCGCGCTGGACACGGGCGCCTCGCTGTTCATGGTGGTGCACGCGGCGTTCGCGGCCCTGCTGGCCAGGTTGTCCGGAACGCCCGACATCGCCATCGGCACGCCGGTGGCCGGTCGCGGCGAGGCGGAGCTGGACGGGCTGATCGGCATGTTCGTCAACATGCTCGTGCTGCGCACCGACAGCGCGCCGGGCGCGTCGTTCCGGGAGCTGGTCGAGTCGGCCAAAAAGGTTGACCTGGCGGCCTTCTCGCATATCGACCTGCCGTTCGAGCGGCTCGTCGAGGTGCTCGATCCCGCCCGCTCGCAGGCGCATCACCCGCTGTTCCAGGTGGCGCTGTTCTTCCAGAACATGGACAAACCCGCGTTGGAACTACCGGGGCTGTCGGCGTCCGCCCTGGATCTGGACGGCGCCGCGGCCAAGTTCGATCTGCAGCTGACGGTGACCCCGCACGAGGGCGAGAACACCGGTCTCTCAGCCATGTTCACCTATGCGACCGACCTGTTCGACGCGGCGACGGTGGCGCGGTTCGCCGCGCGATTCCGCAGGCTGCTGCGCGCGGTCACCGCCGACCCGGACCGGGCGATGGGCGATGCCGACCTGTTGTCGCTGGTCGAGCGGGATCGGATCCTGTTCGAGTGGAACGACACCCGGCAGCGCGTCGCCCCGCATCTGCTGCTCGACGGCTACCGGCAGACGGTGGCGAGCACCCCGGATGCCGTCGCGGTGGTCTACGAGGGCACTGAGCTCACGTACCGGGAGTTCGATGAGCGGGTCAATCGGCTTGCCCGGCTGCTGATTGCGCAGGGTGTCGGCGCGGAGTCGCTGGTGGGTTTGGCGATTCGGCGTTCGCTCGATCTGGTTGTGGGTATGTACGCGATCGTCGCCACGGGTGGCGCGTATGTGCCGTTGGATCCGGATCATCCGGCCGAGCGGATCGCGCATATTCTCGACACGGCACAGCCTGCCTGCGTCGTCACGACTTCCGCCGACGCGGCCGCCGTGCCCGCCGGTGTTGCGGCGGTCGCCATCGATACCGTCGATCTGGCGCGGTTCGACGGCGCGCCGGTCCGCACGGACGAACTGCTCCGCCCCGTGTCGCCGCAGAACCCGGCCTACGTCATCTTCACCTCCGGCTCCACCGGTCGTCCGAAGGGCGTGGCGGTGTCGCACGCGGCGATCAACAACCAGATCGAGTGGATGCTCGCCGAGTACCCGCTGCACGCGGACGACGTGTACCTGCAGAAGACCGCGACCACCTTCGACGTGTCGCTGTGGGGCTTCTTCCTGCCGCTGCGGGCAGGCGCGAAGCTGGTCGTGGCGACCCCGGACGGGCATCGCGATCCGGCCTACGTCGCGGAAACCATTGCCGCGCAGTCGGTGACGGTCACCGACTTCGTGCCGTCGATGCTGACCGTGTTCGCGGCGCACACCGCCAAGGGCGCCGTCCCGACGCTGGAGCAGATCTTCGTGATCGGCGAGGCGCTGCCGCCGGAGACGGTCACCGCGGTGCACGCGGTGACCGACGCGGACGTGCACAACCTCTACGGGCCGACCGAGGCCGCGGTGTCGGTGACCTACTGGCCGGCCGACGGTTCGGATTCCCGCTCGGTGCCGATCGGGTTGCCGCAGTGGAACACCCGGGTCTACGTGCTCGACGCGCGCTTGCGCCCGGTGCCCGACGGCGTGGCCGGCGAGCTGTATCTGGCCGGCGACCAGCTGGCCCGCGGCTATGTCGGCAGGCCGGATCTGACCGCGGATCGCTTCGTGGCGAATCCGTTCGGCAGCGGGCAGCGCATGTATCGCACCGGCGATCTCGTCGTGTGGCGCAAGGCTTCCGGCGCGGACGCCGACGAGGACATGGTGCTCGATTACCTCGGGCGCACCGACTTCCAGGTGAAGTTCCGTGGCCAGCGCATCGAGCTCGGCGAGATCGAAACCGCGCTGCTGGCCCAGGATTCGGTGAGCCAGGCGGTCGCGCTGGTCAGCCAATCCTCGCTCGGTGACCAGTTGGTCGCCTACGCGGTCGCCGCGCCCGGCGCGCGGATCGACCCGCAGGAATTGCGCGGCGCCATCGCGGAAACGCTGCCCGCCTACATGGTTCCGGCCGCCATCGTCGCGCTGGACGAGCTCCCGCTCAACGCCAGCGGCAAGCTGGATCGCAAGGCGCTGCCGGAACCGATGTTCACCGCGCGCGAATTCCGCGCGCCCGCGACGGCGGTCGAGGAGATCATCGCGGGGGTCTTCGGCGAGGTGCTCGGGCTGACCAGGGTCGGCGCCGACGACGACTTCTTCGCCCTCGGCGGCAACTCGCTGATCGCCACCCAGGTGGTCGCGCGGCTCGGCGCTGCGGTCGGCGGCCGGGTGCCGGTGCGGACGCTGTTCGAGGCGCCGACCGTGGCCGCCCTCGCGTCGGTGATCGATTCGCAGGTGCACAATCGGCCCGGGGTCGAGCTGGGCAGCATCGAGCGGCCGGCGGAACTGCCGCTGTCGCTGGCACAGCGGCGGATGTGGTTCCTCAACCGCTTCGACCAGGACGACGCCGCGGCCGGTTCGGCCGCCTACAACCTGCCGTTCGCCCTGCGGCTGACCGGCGCGCTGGATGTCGCCGCGCTCGGCGCGGCGCTGCACGATGTGGTGGCCCGGCACGAGGTGCTGCGCACCGTCTACCCGGAGACGGCCACCGGCCCGATCCAGGTGGTGTTGCCGCCCAACGGCATTGCGCTGGACGTCGCGCCGCGGCTGCTGAACGAGGCCGACGTGGCCGGCGCGGTGTACGCGCTGGCGTCGAGTTCGTTCGACGTGACCACCGAGGTCCCGGTCCGGGTGGCGCTGCTCCAGGTCGACGGCGCCGCGGACACGTACGTGCTGGCCGTCGTGGTGCATCACATCGCCGCCGACGGGTCCTCGATGGGTCCGCTGGTGCGCGACGTGATGATCGCCTATGCCGCGCGGACCGCGGGCGAGGCGCCGAATTGGGCGCCGTTGCGGGTGCAGTACGCCGACTACGCGCTGTGGCAGCGGGCGGTGCTCGGCGACGAGGCCGACGCCGAATCCATTGCCGCGCAGCAGATCGGCTTCTGGCGCTCGCACCTGGCCGACCTGCCGGATCTGCTGGAGTTGCCGACCGATCGGCCGCGCCCGGCGATCGCGTCCATGGCCGGTGCCCGGGTAGATGTGCAGATCGATGCGGCGACCCACGCCGGTCTCGTGGAACTTGCGCGCGCGCACGGCGCGACGCTGTTCATGGTTGTGCACACCGCGCTGGCGGTGCTGCTGGCCCGGCTCTCGGGTTCGGTGGACGTCGCCATCGGCACGCCGCTGGCCGGTCGGGGCGAGCGTGAGCTGGACGACCTGATCGGCATGTTCGTCAACACCGTGGTGTTCCGGACCCAGTTCGAGCCGGGTGAGTCGTTCGTCGACTTGCTGAGCAGGCAGCGCGAATCCGACCTGCAGGCGTTCGCGCACGCGGACATCCCGTTCGAGCGCCTGGTCGAGGTGCTCAATCCGCCGCGCTCGACGGCGCATCACCCGCTGTTCCAGGTGGGGCTGTCGTTCCAGAACATCGCGCGCACCGCGCTCGAACTGCCCGGTCTCGCGGTGTCGGGGCTGGACGCGGATCTGGCTGTGTCGCAGTTCGATCTGCATCTGATCGTCGGTGACGGCTACGACGAATCCGGCGTGCCGACCGGCATGGGCGGGTTCTTCACCTATGCGACCGATCTGTTCGACGCCGCCACCGTGCAGGGCTTCGCCGAGCGGTTCGCGCGGATCCTCGCCGCCGTGGTGGCGGACGCGACGACGCCGGTCGGGGATATCGAGGTACTCGACGCGGTCGAGCGCGACGACGTGCTGGCCGGGTGGAATGCCACCGAGCAGCAGGTCGACGAGTCGGCGACGCTGGTGTCGCTGCTGGACGCCGCGGTGGCCGCCGATCCGCGATCCGTCGCGCTCGTGGTCGATCTGCCGACCGGTCGCGAGAAGGTGACCTACGCCGAGCTGGATGCGCGGGTGAATCGTCTTGCGCGGCATCTGATCTCGATCGGGGTGGGGCCGGAGTCGCGGGTGGCGTTGGCTTTCCGCCGCTCGGTCGATCTGATCGTGGCGATGTACGCGGTGGCGAAGTCCGGTGGTGCGTATGTGCCGGTGGACCCGGCGCAGGCCGCCGAGCGGACGAGCTACATCCTCGAGACTGCGGCGCCGGTGTGTGTGCTGAGCAATGCCGATGCCGGGTTCGCCACCGATGTCGCGCCTGTAGTGCGGATCGATGATCTCGATCTCGACGTTTTCGCCGCCACCCCGATTACCGACGCCGAACGTGTTGCGCCGCTTCGCCAGGAGAACACGGCGTATGTGATTTTCACGTCGGGTTCGACGGGTCGGCCCAAGGGTGTGGCGGTGTCGCATGGGGCGATCGCGAATCAGTTGCTGTGGAAGGTGACCGAGTTCGGTCTCGATGCCGCTGATGCGATTTTGCTGAAGACCGCTGCCACGTTCGACCTTTCGGTGTGGGAGTTCTGGTCGGCGGCGGTGTGTGGTGGCCGTTTGGTCATCGCGGCCCCGGATGGTCATCAGGATCCGGCGTATCTGAACGAGTTGATGGCGCGTGAGTGGGTGACCACGTTGCATGTGGTGCCGTCGATGCTCGACGCACTCACCGCCGGTGATTTCCCCACCTCCCTGTGGCGAGTGCTCGCGATCGGCGAGGCGCTCCCGGCCGGACTGGCACAGCGGTTCCTGCGCGACTACCCGCGCGTCGAGCTGTTCAACCTGTACGGCCCGACCGAGGCCGCGGTGTCCATCACCAGCCACCGGGTCTCGCGCAACGACCTAGCCTCGGTGCCGGTCGGCGCGCCGGAGTGGAACAGCCAGGTCTTCGTGCTGGATGCACGACTGCGGCCTGTGCCGGTCGGTGTCGCGGGTGAGCTGTATCTGGCCGGTGCCCAGCTGGCGCGTGGTTACTTCGGTCGGGCGGATCTGACTGCGGATCGGTTCGTGGCCAACCCGTTCCAGACCGGTGTGCGGATGTACCGCACCGGTGACCTGGTGGCCTGGAATGCCGCCGGTGAGCTGGAGTATCGGGGCCGCACCGACTTCCAGGTGAAGATCCGCGGCTTCCGCATCGAACTCGCCGAGATCGACGCGGCGCTGCTCGCGCTGCCCGAGATCGCGCAGGCCGCCGTCATCGCCAAGGCGGATCCGCGCACCGGCGATCGCCTGATCGGCTACCTGGTCCCGGCGGGGACCGATGTCGATGTGGCACAGGTGAAGTCGACCCTGGCCGCCGTTCTGCCGTCGTACATGGTGCCGTCCGCGTTCGTCGTGCTCGACGCGTTGCCGCTCAACCAGAACGGCAAGCTGGATCGGAAGGCGTTGCCGGAGCCGGAGTTCGAGGCTCAGGTGTTCCGTGCGCCGTCGACGCCGATCGAGGAGATCGTGGCGTCGGTGTTCGCCGAGGTGCTCGGTGTCGATCAGGTCGGCGCCGACGACGATTTCTTCGGTCTCGGCGGTAACTCGCTGCTGGCCACCCAGGTCGCCGCCCGGATCGGCGCCGCGCTGGATTCGCGCGTCCCCGTTCGCGCTCTGTTCGAGGCCTCGACCGTCGCCGGTCTGGCCGTGAAGCTCGCCCAACACGTCGGCACCGGCCGCAAGGCGCTGGTGGCGGGTCCGCGCCCGGAACAGATTCCGCTGTCGCTGGCGCAGCAGCGGATGTGGTTCCTGAACCAATTCGACACCGGCTCCGCCGTCTACAACATCCCGGCCGCCATCCGGCTCTCCGGCGAACTCGATGTCGCCGCACTGCGATCGGCGGTGCAGGATCTGGTGGCCCGCCACGAGATCCTGCGCACCACCTACCCGCAGACGCCGCACGGCCCGGTGCAGTCCATCGCCCCGCAGGGCTCGGTCGATCTCGCGCCGGTGCAGATCGGCGCTGCGGAGGTGGCGGATTCGGTATACCGCGTCGTGTCCGCGGGTTTCGATGTCACCGCCGAGGTTCCGTTCCGCGCCAACCTGTTCCAGGTCTCCGGCACTACCGACTACGTTCTGGTCTTCGTCGCCCACCACATCAGCGCCGATGGCTGGTCGATGGGCCCGCTGACCAGGGACCTGATGCTGGCCTACGCCGCCCGCACCGGCGGCACGGCCCCGGACTGGGCCCCGCTGCCGGTCCAATACGCGGACTACAGCATCTGGCAGCGCGACGTGCTCGGCGCGGAGGACGACCCGCAGAGCCTGATCGCCCAGCAGGCCGAGTACTGGCGCACCACGCTGGCCGCCCTGCCGGATGAACTGGCCCTGCCCGCCGACCGCCCGCGCCCCGCGGCCGCCTCCTACCGGGGCGCGACGCTGGACCTCGAGCTGGACGCGGACCTGCACGCCGCGCTCGAACGGGTTGCCCAGCAGCACAACTCGACGCTGTTCATGGTCGTGCACGCCGCGCTCGCGGTGCTGCTGGCCCGGCTGTCCGGCGGCTCCGACATCGCCATCGGCACCCCGGTCGCCGGTCGCGGCGAGGCCGAGCTCGACGACCTGATCGGCATGTTCGTCAACACCCTGGTGCTGCGCAGCGAGATCGAGCCCGGCGCGACGTTCGACGCGGTGCTCGCCGCCGTGCGCGACACCGACGTCGCCGCGTTCGGCCACGCCGACCTGCCGTTCGAGCGCCTGGTCGAGCTGCTCGACCCGGTCCGCTCGGCGGCCAGGCACCCGCTGTTCCAGGTGATGCTGGTCTTCCAGAACCTGGCCCAGACCTCGCTCGAGCTGCCCGGCCTCACCGTGGCCGGCCTCGATCCGCAGGTTCAGCCGGCCAAGTTCGACCTGCAACTCACCATCGCGGAACAGCCGGACGCCCAGGGCATCTCGGCGATCTTCGGCTACGCGACCGACCTGTTCGACGCCGCGACCGTGCAGGACTTCGCCGAGCGCTTCCGCCGCATCCTCGCGGCGATCGCCGCCGATGCCTCGGTGGTGGTCGGCGATATCGACGTGCTCGCCGCCGGTGAACGCGAACTCGTGCTGCGCGAATGGAATTCGCTCGGCGCCTGGGTGCCCGGCGCGACCCTGCCCGGCCTCATCGCCGATCAGGTGTGGCGTCGTCCGGACGCCGTCGCTATCCGCTTCGGTGACCGCACCTTGACCTTCCGCGAGCTGCAACGCCGCGCCAACCAGGTCGCCCGGGCCCTGATCGCCCAGGGTGCTGGCCCGGAGTCGCTGGTGGCCGTCGCGGTGCCGCGCACCGAGGACCTGCCGGTCGCCCTGCTCGGCGTGCTCGCGACCGGCGCCGCCTACCTGCCGATCGACTCCGCCTACCCGGCGCAGCGGCTGGAATTCATGCTCGCCGATGCCGCCCCGGTCTGCGTGCTGACCACGGCGGACGAGCGGGCCGCGGTGCCCACCGGCGAGCTGCCCGTCGTCCTGTTCGAGCAGACAACGGCTTTCGCCGACGCGCCGATCCACGACGCCGACCGGCACGCGCCGCTGCGCCCGGACAACCTGGCCTACGTCATCTACACGTCCGGCTCGACCGGCGTGCCGAAGGGCGTCGGCGTCACCCACCGCAACGTCGTCGAGCTGTTCGCGAACACCCAGTCCCTGTTCCGCTTCGACGAACACGATGTCTGGACGCTGTTCCACTCGTTCGCGTTCGACTTCTCGGTGTGGGAACTGTGGTGCGGCCTGGCCCACGGCGGCTCGGTCGTGGTGGTCGACTACGTCACCTCGCGGTCGCCGGAACAGTTCCGCGAGTTGCTGATTCGCGAGCGGGTGACGGTGCTGAACCAGACCCCGTCCGCCTTCTACCAATTGGCGGAGGCCGACCGGGCCGCCGAGCCCGGCGCGCTGGCGCTGCGCTATGTCGTGTTCGGCGGCGAGGCCCTGGATCTGCGCAAGCTCGAGCGCTGGTACGAACGGCACGGCGGGGCAACCCGTTTGGTGAACATGTACGGCATCACCGAGACCACGGTGCACGTGTCCTTCCTGCCGCTGGACGAGCGTGATCGAGGCAATCCGGCCAGCGTCATCGGCCGGGCGATCCCCGGCCTGGACGCCTATGTGCTCGACCCGCGCCTGCACCCGACCCCGATCGACGTGCCGGGCGAGATCCACGTGGTCGGCGCGCAGCTGACCCGCGGCTACCTGGGCAAGCCGGGACTGACCGCGACCAGGTTCGTGGCGAACCCGTTCGGCGCGCCCGGTTCGCGGATGTACCGCACCGGCGATGTCGGTCGCTGGCGGGACCGCGGCGACAAGGCCCAGCTCGAATACGCCGGCCGCAGCGACCAGCAGGTACAGCTGCGCGGCTTCCGGATCGAGCTCGGCGAGATCGAGGCGGCGCTGCTGCGCTGCGCCGGCGTGCAGCAGGCCGTCGCCCTGGTCCGTTCGGACGCGCAGGGCGACCGGCTCATCGGTTACGTGGTGGCAGAAAGCGATTCGCCGACCATCCGGACCCAGGTCGCCGAGTTCCTGACCGGCTACATGGTCCCGGACGCGATCGTGGTCCTGGACGCGCTCCCGCTGACCCCGAACGGCAAGCTCGATCGGAAGGCCCTGCCCGCACCGGAATTCGCCGGCACGATCGCCTTCCGCGCGCCCGAGACGGCGCTGGAACAGGCCATCGCCGGGGTATTCGCCGACCTGCTCGGCGCGGACCAGGTCGGTCTCGACGACGACTTCTTCACCCTCGGCGGCAACTCGCTGCTGGCCGCGCAGGCCGTCGGCCGGCTGCGCGAGGCCACCGGCGCGACGGTCAGCGTGCAGTGGTTCTTCACCGACGCCACGGTCGCCGGGCTGGCCGCCCGGATCGACGCGCAGGCGCCGGGGGAGCGCGACCTCGACGCCGGTATGGGCATCCTGCTGCCGATCCGTACCGCGGGCAGCGCGGCGCCGCTGTTCTGCCTGCACCCGATGTACGGCCTGGCCTGGAGCTACGCCGGCCTCGCGCAGCACCTGCCCGCCGAACAGCCGATCTACGGCGTGCAGTCGCCTGCCCTGTCCGAGGACGGCGACCTGCCCGGCTCGATCGCCGAGCTGGCGCACCGCTACGTCACCGAGATCCGGACCGTGCAGCCGCACGGCCCGTATCGGCTGCTCGGCTGGTCGCTCGGCGGGGTGCTCGCGCACGCCATCGCCACCGAGCTCCAGGGCGACGGCGAACAGGTCGAGCTGCTGGCCATGATGGACAGCCACCCGAACCCCGACGTCGCGGGCTTCCGCGCGGCGGTGCGCGGCGCGCTGGCCGAACTCGGGCTCGGCGGCGACCTGATCGGGGCCGAGGACGACATCTACGACCTCAGCGACCAGGCCCTGGCCGCCCTGCACGCGATGATCCCGCCGGAACTGGTCGCCCTGACCCCCGAACGGTTGCGGCGCATCTACCGCAGCGCGGTCCGCTCGGCCGAACTGATCGCCCAGCACCGTCCAGGGGTATTCCACGGCTCGGTGGCGTACTTCAGCGCGGCCGTCGCCGATCCGGCGGATGTGCTTCGCGCCACTGCGGCCGACTGGTCGCCGCACGTCACCGGTGCGGTGCTGGACCGGCCGGTCGAGGTGACGCACGCGCAGATGACCGCGCCGGAAGCGCTGGCCGAGATCGGCGCCGAGCTGGCGATTCTGCTCGATCGACTGAGTTGAGCGGGTCCTGCCGCCGTGGGGTCACCAATCGCGCGGCGGCAGGGAATAATCGTTCTCGGCGCGCGTTTCGCGCGGCCGGGTCGCGGTCCGCTGCCCGGATCGCACGGGTTGGGTTCGGCGTGTGCCGATGGTGTCGGTAACGATGGGCATGCGCGCGGTCGATGATCATGGGGGCGGGGAGCATCGAGGCGGGTTTGCGGCGACAACAGGCAGGGTGAGGCTTCTCCATGGATCGGTCGGTCGGGCAGCGGTATGACGACGCGCGCGCAGCGGTGTGCGCGTGACCGAGCGCAGCGAGGGAGCCGTGTTGCAGCCTGCCTGGGGCATGACGGAGCCGAGCGTTAGCGAGGTGGATTCATGACTCGACCGGCACGCGTTCGGCCCACCCGAACCAGGCGATCCCGCGTCACCACGCTGCCGCAGCTGCTGGCCACCGCGGTCGAGGCCAACCCGAGCGGCGTCGGTGTGGCGTTCGCCGACGCCACCGGCACGCTGGCCGAGCTGCGCTACGCCGAGCTGGATGACCGCTCGACGCGGCTGGCCCGACTACTCATCGGCCGCGGAATCGGGCCGGAGGACCTGGTGGCCATCGGCATCCCGCGGTCGATCGACTCCGTGGTCGCGGTCTGGGCGGTGGCCAAGGCCGGGGCCGGCTTCGTGCCGGTGGACCCGAACTATCCGGCCGACCGGGTCGAGCACATGGTCGTCGACTCCGGCGCGGTCTTCGGACTGACCGTCGCCGCGGTGCGCGAGGAGCTGCCGGACCGGGTGGACTGGCTGCCGATCGACACCCCCGACTGCGCCAGGCTGCTGGAGGAGCTTCCTGCCGATCCGGTGACCTACATCGACCGGGTGCGGCCGCTGCGGGCCGAACATCCCGCCTATGTGATCTATACGTCGGGTTCGACCGGCAAGCCGAAGGGCGTCGTCGTCACCCAGGCCGGGCTGTCGAGCTTCTGCGACGAGCAGCGCGAGCGGTACCGGGTCACGAGTGACTCGCGGACCCTGCATTTCGCGTCGCCGTCGTTCGACGCGTCGGTGCTGGAGCTGCTGCTCGCGGTCGGCGGCGCGGCCACCATGGTGGTCGTCGCGCCGACGGTGTTCGGCGGCGAGGAACTCGCGGCGCTGATCCGCCGGGAGCGGGTGACGCACGCGTTCATCACGCCGGCCGCGCTGGCGTCGGTGGACCCATCCGGGCTCGACGAGTTACGTGTGGTGGTCGCGGGTGGCGAGGCGTGCCCGCCGGAGTTGGTGCGACGCTGGGCCACCCCGGTCTCCGGCGATCGGACCCGGGAGTTCTTCAACGGGTACGGGCCCACCGAGACCACCATCATGACGAATATCAGTGCGCCGCTTGCCGCGGACGCACCGGTGACCATCGGCGCTCCGATCCGGGCGATCACCGAATACGTGCTGGACGAGCAGCTGGTGCCGGTCGCCGCCGGGGAAACAGGCGAGCTGTACATCACCGGCGCACAGCTGGCCAGGGGCTATCACGACCGCGCCGGGCTGACCGCGTCCCGGTTCGTCGCGAATCCGTTCGAGGCCAACGGCTCCCGGCTGTACCGCACCGGCGACCTGGTGCGCAGCAGCGACTCGGGTGCACTCGAATACTTGGGCCGCAACGACTTCCAGGTGAAGATCCGCGGCTTCCGGATCGAGCTGGGCGAGATCGACGCGGTGCTCGCCGCGCACGAGAGCGTCGACTTCGCGGTCACCGTCGGGCACGAGCTCGACAGCGGCGCGACGATCCTGGTCTCCTATGTGCATTCCGCGCCGGGCATGGACGCGGATGCCGCCGAGCTGGCCGCGGTCGCCGAGCAGAGCCTGCCCGCGCACATGGTGCCGACGGTGGTCATGGTGCTGGCCACCATTCCGCTGACCCCGGTCGGTAAGCTGGACCGGGCCGCGCTGCCCTCGCCGCGCTTGCAGACCAAGGTGTTTCGCGCGCCGGTCGGCCCGCTCGAGGAGCTGGTCGCGGACGTCTTCGCCGAACTGCTCGGGCCCGGCGCACCGGTCGGCGCCGACGACAACTTCTTCGAACTCGGCGGCAATTCGCTCATCGCCACCCAGGCCGCCGCCCGGCTCGGTGCGGCGCTCACGGCGCGGGTGCCCGCGCGGCTGATCTTCGAAACCCCCACCGTCGCCGGGCTGGCCGAGCGGATGGAGACGTTGAAGGGCGCGGGCGACCGGCGCGCGCTCGCGCCGACCGAACGGCCGGAACACATTCCGCTGTCGCTGGCCCAGCAGCGGATGTGGTTTCTCAACCAATTCGATACCGCCTCGGCGGCCAACAACATTCCGTTCGCCATCCGGTTGTCCGGCCTGCTGGATGTGTCGGCGTTGCAGGCGGCGATCACCGATGTGATCGAGCGGCACGAGACGCTGCGCACCGTCTACCCGGCCATCGACGGCACCGGTTACCAGGTGATTCTGCCTACGGCCCAGGCCGTTCCGGACCTGGCGCCGAAGCCGCTCGCCGAGCACGAGCTGGCGGACTGGCTGCGCGGGTTCGCGCTGGCCGGCTTCGACGTGGCCGCCGAGGTGCCGCTGCGCATCGCGCTGGCCGAGCTGTCGCCGAGCGAGCACGTGGTGGTCGTGGTCGTGCACCACATCGCCGCCGACGGCGCGTCGGTGGCCCCGTTCCTGCGCGACCTGCTCGGCGCCTTCCTGTCCCGGCGCAACGGCGCGCCGCCCGCGGTGCCGCCGCTGCCGGTGCAGTACGCCGACTACACGCTGTGGCAGCGCGAGGTGCTCGGCGACGAGTCCGATCCGACGTCGGTGGCCGCCGCGCAGATCGCCTACTGGCGGCATGTGCTGGCGGGCATTCCGGATCGGCTCGAGCTGCCCGCGGACCGCCCGCGCCCGCCCGTCGCCTCCGGCGGGGGCGCGGAGTACACCTTCGAGGTGAGCGCCGAGGTGCATCGCGGGCTCATCGAACTCGCCCAGCGTTCGGGCGCTACCGAGTTCATGGTGGTGCACGCCGCGTTCGCGGTCCTGCTCGCCCGGCTCACCGGGACCGACGACATCACCATCGGCACGCCGGTCGCCGGTCGTGGCGAACGCGAGCTCGACGGGCTCATCGGCATGTTCGTCAACACCCTGGTGCTGCGCACCCCGATCGACCCCGGCGCGTCGTTCCTGGACCTGCTCGACGCCACCAAAGAGACCGACCTGGCCGCGTTTTCGCACGCGGAGCTGCCGTTCGAGCGACTGGTCGAGGTGCTCGACCCGGTGCGCTCGCAGGCCCACCATCCGCTGTTCCAGGTGGCGCTGTTCTTCCAGAACATGACCAGGGCGCAGGTCGAACTGCCCGGATTGTCCGCGCAGGCGGTCGAATTCGACGGCGCGGTGGCCAAGTTCGATCTCCAGCTGACCGTGGTGCCGAAGCCGGAGAACGGGTTCTCCGCGCAGTTCCTCTATGCCACGGATCTGTTCGACGAGGCCACCGTCGCGGAGTTCGCGCGGCGGTTCGAGCGGCTGCTCGTCGCGGTCGGCGCCGATCCGGAGCGCGCGGTCGGGGAGATCGACCTGCTCGCTCCGGCGGAGCTGGCGCGGATACTGGTCGGCTGGAACGAGACCCGGCACGCGGTCGCGCCCGAGCTGCTGCTGGACGGATACCGGCGGGCGGCCGCCGCGCATCCGGAGGCGGTCGCGCTGGTGCACGAGGGCGCGACGCTGACGTATCGCGAGTTCGATGAGCGGGTCAATCGGCTTGCCCGGCTGCTGATTGCGCAGGGTGTCGGCGCGGAGTCGCTGGTGGGTTTGGCGATTCGGCGTTCGCTCGATCTGGTTGTGGGTATGTACGCGATTGTCGCCGCGGGTGGCGCGTATGTGCCGTTGGATCCGGATCATCCGGCCGAGCGGATCGCGCACATTCTCGACACGGCACAGCCTGCCTGCGTGGTCACCACCTCGGCGGACGCGATCGAGGTGCCGGCCGGCACCTCGGTGCTGACCCTGGATACGGTCGATACCAACGCCTTCGACGGTGCGCCGGTCCGTTCCGAAGAGTTGCTCCGGGCGGTGCTGCCGCAGCATCCGGCCTACGTCATCTTCACCTCGGGCTCCACCGGCAGGCCCAAGGGCGTGGCGGTGTCGCACGCCGCGATCAACAATCAGATCGAGTGGATGCTGGCGGAGTACCCGCTGCACGCGGACGACGTGTACCTGCAGAAGACCGCGACCACCTTCGACGTGTCGCTGTGGGGCTTCTTCCTGCCGCTACGGGCAGGCGCGAAGCTCGTCGTCGCCACCCACGACGGCCACCGCGACCCCGTGCACGTCGCGGAAACCATTGCCGCGCAGCGGGTCACCGTCACCGACTTCGTGCCGTCCATGCTGACCGTGTTCGCCGCGCACACCGCGGCGGATGCCTGCCCGACGCTGCGGGACGTGTTCGTGATCGGCGAGGCGCTGCCGCCGGAGACGGTCGGCGCGTTCCGCGCGATCTCGGCCGCCCGCGTGCACAACCTGTACGGCCCGACCGAGGCCGCGGTATCGGTGACCTACTGGCCCGCCGACGGCTCGGACACCCGCTCGGTGCCGATCGGGTTGCCGCAGTGGAACACCCAGGTCTACGTGCTCGACGCCCGGCTGCGCCCGGTACCCGCTGGGGTGCCCGGCGAGCTCTACCTCGCCGGCGACCAGCTGGCGCGCGGCTACGTCCGGCGACCGGATCTGACCGCCGATCGCTTCGTGGCCGACCCGTTCGGCTTCGGCGAGCGCATGTACCGCACCGGCGACCTGGTCGTGTGGCGCGACGCCACCGCCGGTCGCGCGCATCGGCTGGAATACCTCGGCCGCACCGACTTCCAGGTGAAGTTCCGCGGCCAGCGCATCGAGCTCGGCGAGATCGAGACCGCGCTGCTGGCCCAGCCCGCGGTCAATCAGGCGGTGGCACTGGTCGGCCGGTCCGCGCTGGGCGATCAGCTGGTCGCCTATGTCGTTGCCACGCCGGGGCATTCGATCGAGCAGCCGGAACTGCTCGCCGCGCTCGCGGAAACGCTGCCCGCGTACATGATTCCGACGGCGCTCGTCGCGCTGGACGCGTTCCCGCTGAACCCGAGCGGCAAGCTGGACCGTAGGGCGCTGCCCGAGCCCAGCTTCACCGCGCGCGACTTCCGCGCGCCCGCAACGCCGGTCGAGGAGATCGTCGCCGGGGTGTTCGGCGAGGTGCTCGGCCTGGACCGGGTCGGCGCCGACGACGACTTCTTCGCCCTCGGCGGCAACTCACTGATCGCCACCCAGCTGGTGGCCCGGCTCGGCGCCGCGGTGGACGCGAAGGTGCCGGTGCGCACCCTGTTCGAGACGCCGACCGTGCAGTCGCTGGCCGCCGCGATCGAATCCAGGACGCACGCCGAGCGGGGCGTGCTGCTCGGCAGCATCGCCAGGCCGGAGCAGTTGCCACTGTCGCTGGCACAGCGGCGGATGTGGTTCCTCAACCGGTTCGACCAGGCCGACGGCGAGGACGCGAGCGCCGGTTCGGCCGCCTACAACCTGCCGTTCGCGCTGCGGCTGACCGGCGCGCTGGACGTCGCCGCGCTCGGCGCGGCCCTGGACGACGTGGTGAGCAGGCACGAGGTGCTGCGCACCGTGTACCCGGAGAACGCCGACGGTCCGGTGCAGGTCGTGCTGCCCGCGAGCCGGGTGGCCCTCGATGTCACCGCCCATCCGGTTGCCGCGGCCGATGTGCCGGGCGAGGTGTACGCGCTGGCGTCGACGCCGTTCGACGTGACCGGCGAGGTGCCGGTACGCGTGCGGCTGCTCGAAATCACCGACGGCACAGCGGGTTCGGACCATGTGCTCGCGGTGGTGGTGCACCACATCGCGGCAGACGCGTCCTCGATGGGTCCGCTGGTGCGCGACGTGATGATCGCCTACGCGGCGCGGACCGCGGGCGAGGCGCCCGGCTGGAACCCGCTGCGGGTGCAGTACGCCGACTACGCGCTGTGGCAGCGGGCGGTGCTCGGCGACGAGAACGATCCGGAGTCGATTGCCGCGCAACAGATCCTGTTCTGGCGCAAGCGACTGGCCGGATTGCCCGACCTGCTGGAACTGCCGACCGATCGCCCGCGCCCGGCGATCGCGTCCATGGCCGGTGCCAGGGTGGAGGTGCGGATCGACGCCGCGACCCACGCCGGCCTGCTGGAACTCGGTCGCGCGCACGGCGCCACACTGTTCATGGTCGTGCACACCGCGCTGGCGGTGCTGCTGGCCCGCCTCTCGGGTTCGGGCGATATCGCCATCGGCACCCCGGTGGCCGGTCGGGGCGAGCGTGAGCTGGACGACCTGATCGGCATGTTCGTCAACACGGTGGTCTTCCGGGCCACCTTCGACGGCGGCGAATCGTTCGCCGATGTGCTTGCGCGGCAACGCGATACCGACCTGCAGGCGTTCGCGCACGCGGACATTCCGTTCGAGCGCCTGGTCGAGGTGCTCAACCCGCCGCGCTCGACCGCCCACCACCCGCTGTTCCAGGTCGGGCTGTCGTTCCAGAACATCGCGCGCACCGCCCTGGAACTCCCCGGCCTCACCGTCGCCGGCGTCGACGCGGATCTCGATGTGTCGCAGTTCGATCTGCATCTGATCGTCGGCGACGGCTACGACGAATCCGGCGCGCCCACCGGCATCGGCGGTTTCTTCACCTATGCCACCGACCTGTTCGACGCCGCCACCGTGCAGGGCTTCGCCGAGCGGCTGGCGCGCATCCTCGCCGCCGTGGTCGCCGACGCCGCGACGCCCGTCGGCGATATCGACCTGCTCGCGTCCGATGAACGCGACTCGGTCCTGGTGCGCTGGAACGACACCGCGCACGTGGTCGCCGATGCCGCGACGCTGCCGGCGTTCCTGCAACGCGCGGTACTGGCCGCGGCCCCCGAGGCGGTCGCCGTGGTGGCCGACCTGCCCGACGGCGCCCGGCACGAGCTGACCTACGTCGAGCTGGACACCAGGGTGAATCGGCTTGCCCGGTACCTGATCTCGATCGGGGTCGGCCCGGAGTCGCGGGTGGCGCTGGCCTTCCGCCGGTCGGTGGACCTGGTCGTGGCGATGTACGCGGTGGCGAAATCCGGTGGTGCGTATGTGCCGGTAGACCCGGACCAGGCCGCCGAACGCACCGAGTACATCCTCGCGACCGCCGCACCCGTGTGCGTGCTGACCAACGCGGACGCCGAATTCGGCACCGCGGCAGCCCCCGTGGTGCCGATCGACGAGCTGGTCCTCGGTTCCTTCGCCAGCGGTCCGCTCGCCGACTCCGAGCGCGTCGCGCCGTTGCGCCCGGAGCATGCCGCGTACGTGATCTTCACGTCCGGCTCGACCGGCCGCCCGAAGGGCGTCGCCGTCTCGCACGCCGCGATCGCGAACCAGTTGCAATGGAAGACGGCCGAATTCGGCCTGTCCGACGATGACGCGGTGTTGCTCAAGACTGCCGCGACCTTCGACCTCTCGGTCTGGGAGTTCTGGTCGGCGGTGGCCTGCGCGGGCAAGCTGGTGATCGCCACCCCGGACGGGCATCGCGACCCGGCCTACCTCAACGACCTGATCGCCCGGGAGTCGGTGACGACGCTGCACGTCGTCCCGTCCATGCTGGATGCCCTGCTGGTGCACACCGGCACCGCGGCCGATCCGCAACCGTCACCGCTGCGGCGCGTGCTCGCCATCGGCGAGGCCCTGCCCGCCGCCCTGGCGCAGCGATTCCGGTTGGCGCACCCCGACGTTCGGCTCGACAACCTGTACGGCCCGACCGAGGCCGCCGTGTCGATCACCCGGCATCGGGTGACCGAGGCGGATCAGGGTTCGGTGCCGATCGGCACGCCCGAGTGGAACAGCCAGACCTATGTCCTCGACCGCCGCCTGCGCCCCGTGCCGGTCGGCAGCTCCGGCGAGCTGTACCTGGCGGGCAATCAGCTGGCGCGTGGTTACTTCGGCCGGGCGGATCTGACCGCGGATCGGTTCGTGGCCAACCCGTTCCGGGCCGGTGCGCGGATGTACCGGACTGGTGACCTGGTGGCCTGGAACCGCGACGGCGAACTGGAATACCAGGGCCGCACCGACTTCCAGGTGAAGATCCGTGGTTTCCGGATCGAGCTGGGGGAGATCGAGGCCGCGCTGCTGGCGCTGCCGGAGATCGCGCAGACCGCGGTCCTCGCCAAGTCCGATCCCAAGACCGGCGATCGCCTGGTCGCTTACCTGGTTCCCGCCGCCGAAGCCGTCGCCCCGGCAGGGCCGGCCGGTTCCTTCGCCGTGCAAGCCGCCGCCTTCGCCGCGCAGGCCGCCGCGGAGGCGGGCGGACCCGAAGCAGCCTCCGGTCTCGATGTGGCACAGGTGAAGTCGGCGCTGAGCGAGGTCTTGCCGTCGTACATGGTGCCGTCGGCGTTCGTGGTGCTGGACGCGTTGCCGCTGAACGTGAACGGCAAGCTGGATCGGAAGGCGCTGCCGGACCCGGAGTTCGAGGCTCAGGTGTTCCGCGCGCCGTCGACGCCGATCGAGGAGATCGTGGCGTCGGTGTTCGCCGAGGTGCTCGGTGCCGAACGCGTCGGCGCCGACGACGACTTCTTCGCCCTCGGCGGTAACTCACTGCTGGCCACCCAGGTCGCCGCCCGGATCGGCGCCGCCCTCGATTCGCGGGTGCCGGTGCGCGCGCTGTTCGAGGCGTCCACCGTCGCCGGGCTCGCGGTCAAGGTCGAGCACACCACCACCGAGCACACCCGCGACCCGCTGGTCGCCCAACCACGCCCCGAACACATTCCGCTGTCGTCGGCGCAGCAGCGGATGTGGTTCCTCAACCAGTTCGACACCTCGGCCGCCGTCTACAACATCCCCGCCGCGATCCGCCTTTCCGGGGATCTGGATGTCGACGCGTTGCAGCAGGCCGTCGCCGATCTCGTTGCCCGCCACGAGATCATGCGCACCGTCTACCCGGAGACCACGGCCGGTCCGGCCCAGCGAATCGTCGCACCGCACGAGGTCTCGGTGGATCTGGCACCCGCGCAGATCGGCGAGGAACGGGTCGCGCACGAGGTGCAGCGCATCGTCTCCGCCGGTTTCGACGTCACCATGGAGGTGCCGTTCCGGGCCCGGCTGTTCCAGCTCGCGGCCACCGAATACGTCCTGGTCTTCGTCGCCCACCACATCAGCGCCGACGGCTGGTCGATGGGCCCGCTGACCCGCGACCTGATGCTGGCCTACGCCGCGCGCAGCGGCGGCGAGGCGCCGTCCTGGGCTCCGCTGCCCATCCAGTACGCCGACTACGCGCTCTGGCAGCGCAGCGTGCTCGGCAGCGACGACGATCCCGAATCGCTCGCCGGCGCCCAACTGGCCTACTGGACAGCCGAACTCGCCGATCTGCCGGACGAGCTGAACCTGCCGACCGACCGGCCGCGCCCCGCCGCGCAGAGCTTCGCCGGCGGCAAAGTCGATTTCGTCATCGACGCCGACGTACACGCCGCGCTGGTCGGACTGGCCAGGCAGCACAACGCGACGCTGTTCATGGTCGTGCACACCGCGCTGGCGGTGTTCCTGGCGCGCATGTCCGGCACCGAGGACGTGGCCATCGGCACCCCGATCGCGGGCCGCGGCGAGCCCGAACTCGACGATCTGATCGGCATGTTCGTCAACACCCTGGTCCTGCGCACCCGGGTCGCGGCCGACCTCGGCTTCACCGATCTGCTGGCCGCCAACCGGGAGACCGACCTGCGGGCGTTCGCCAACGCGGACACCCCGTTCGAGCGGCTGGTCGAGGTGCTCGATCCGGAGCGTTCCGCGGGCAGGCACCCGCTGTTCCAGGTCGCGCTGTCGTTCGAGAACCTGGCCGCGACCAGCTTCGAGCTGCCCGGCCTGAACTTCGCCGCGCTCGACCCGGCGGCCGACACCGCCAAGTTCGATCTGCTGCTGACCGTGCGCGAGCAACGCACCGAGGCGGGCACGGAAGCCGGCCTCGCCGCCGAATTCACCTATGCCCGTGACCTGTTCGACGAGCAGACGGTCAGCGAGTTCGGCCGACGCTTCCGCGGCATCCTGGCCGCCGTGGCGCAGGACCCGGCCACCGCGGTCGGCGACCTGGAGATCCTGGACGAGTCCGAGCGGGCCGACCTGGTCGCCCGGGCGGGCGCCGAGGCCGCCGCCCCGCGCAGCCTGCCGGAACTGATGGCGTCGGCGGTCACCAGAAATCCGACCGGTGCCGCCCTCGTCGTCGGCGGACGTTCGTTCAGCTACGTCGAACTCGACGCCGCCTCTTCGCAATTGGCGCGCACGCTGATCGATCGCGGTGCGGGCCCGGACGTCCTGGTCGCGCTGGCCATCCGGCGCTCGGTGGAGTCCCTGCTCGCGCTGTGGGCGATCGCCAAGACCGGCGCGGCGATCGTGCCGATCGACCCGACCTACCCGGCCGACCGGATCGCGCACATGGTGGCCGATTCCGGTGCGGCACTGGGCGTCACGCTGACCGCCGAGCTCGGCGGCCTGCCCGCGATGGCGGGCGGGCGGCCCTGGTTCGTGCTCGACGATCGCGACTTCACCTTCGACGTCGCGTCCCGCTCGGACCGCCCGATCAGCCTCACCGAACGCCACGGTCCCATCCGGAGCACCAACGCCGCGTACGTGATCTACACCTCGGGCTCCACCGGCCTGCCGAAGGGCGTGGTGGTCACGCACGCGGGCCTGGCCAACTTCAGCGCCGAGCAGGTGGAGCGCTACGAACTCGACCAGACTACGCGCGCACTGGCTTTCGCGTCCCCGTCGTTCGACGCGTCGATGCTGGAGCTGCTGCTCGCGCTCGGCTCGGCGGGTGCGCTGGTGGTCGCGCCGCCGCAGACGTTCGGCGGCGACGAACTGGCCGAACTGATCCGGACCGAGGGCGTCACGCACGCGTTCCTCACCCCGTCCGTGCTCGCCTCGCTCGATCAGGACGCGCTGTCCGGCATGCGGGCCATCGTGGCGGGCGGCGAGGCGGTGCCCGCCGATCTGGTGACCAGGTGGGCGGCGTCCGCGAACCGGCGCTTCCACAACGGCTACGGGCCCACCGAGACCACGATCATGACCAACATCAGCGACCCGCTGCGGGTGGGGGAGCCGGTGAACATCGGCGGCCCGATCCGCGGCATGCGCTCGCTGGTGCTGGACCGCAGGCTGCGGCCCGTGCCGGAAGGCGTTGCGGGCGAACTGTATCTGGGTGGCATCCAGTTGGCGCGCGGCTACCACGCCCGGCCCGGACTGACCGCGGCGCGGTTCGTCGCCGACCCGTACGGCAGGCCGGGCGAACGGCTCTACCGCACCGGCGACGTCGTGCGCTGGGCGCGGGCCGACGGCACGCCGGTGGTGGAGTACGTGGGCCGCAACGACTTCCAGGTGAAGGTGCGCGGCTTCCGGATCGAGCTCGGCGAGATCGACGCCGCGCTGACCGCGCAGCCCGGTGTCGAGTTCGCCGCCACCCTCGGTCGCGAATCCGGCTCCGGCGCGACGATGCTCGTCTCCTATGTGCTGCCCGCCAAGGGCGTGACCCTCGATCCCGCGGCGCTGATCGAACAGCTCGGCACCACGCTGCCGGAGTACATGGTGCCGACCGCCATCGTGGTGCTGGACGAGATCCCGCTGACCCCGGTCGGCAAGCTGGACCGGCGCGCGCTGCCCGAACCCGCCCTCGAGACCACGGCGTACCGGGCCCCGCAGACCAAGGCGGAGCTGACCATCGCCGAGGTGATCGGCGAGGTGCTCGGCATCGACCGGGTCGGGCTCGACGACGACTTCTTCGCCCTCGGCGGCGACAGCATCGTCTCCATCCAGGTGGTCTCGCGCTCGCGCGGTCGCGGCGTGACCTTCACCCCGCGTGACGTTTTCGAGTCGCGCACGGTGGCCGCGCTGGCCAAGGCCGCCGTGGTCGAGGACGGCCCCGGCGACGAGTCGGGCGACCTGCCGTTGACGCCGCACGCGGCCCGGCTGCTCGAAACCGGGGTCGAGGTCAGGGCCATCTCGCTCGACGTGCCGGAGAGCTGCGCGGTCGAAGCCGTGCACACCGCGGTCGGCAAGGTGCTCGATCAGCATCCGATGCTGTGGGTGCGGCTCGATCGTGAGGGCGACGCCCCGGTGCTGCGGATTCCGCCTGCCGACGAACGCACCGGCGAGGCGTTCCGCCGCCTGGACGCGCAGCACGGCGAGACCACGCTGCCCATCGACGATGTGGTGCAGGCGGCCGCCGCGGCGCTCGATCCCGAGCAGGGCCGCAACATCCACTTCGTGCTCACCGGCGGCCCAGAGGGGCGGTCCACGCTGATCGTCGTCGCCAACGGGCTGGTCGTGGACGACATCTCGTGGCGCACCATCGTCGACCAGCTGACCGCGGCCTGGAGTCGCGGCAGGCACGCCGCTCCCGCGGCCCCGGAGTCCGGTCTCGGCGTGCTCATCCGCGCGCTCTCGGCCAAGGCCCACGATCTGCGGACCGTCGGTGAATTGGGCTGGTGGGAGCGGGTTCTGGCGACCGTCCCGGAGGGGAATGTCGCGGACGGGCGCGATCTGCGTGCGCGCAGCCGGGTTTCGCTGGCGATCACCGCGGAGGGCGCCGCGGCGGTGGCCGCCGCCGCGGCGGCCTATCACGCCACCGTGGACGACGTCCTGCTCACCGCGGTCGCGCTGGCGCTGCAAACCGCCGCGGGGGATCCGGTCACACGCGCCCTCGGCTCGGTGATCCGGTTGTCCGCCGACGAGCGGTCCGCGACCGGTGCCGACGAGAACATGGTCGGCGGTTTCACCACGGAATTCCCGCTTCCGTTGCGGCTCAGCCGGATCGACGCCGAGGACGCCCTCGTCGGTGGCCCGGCGGCGGGTGCCGCGCTCGCGCAGATCAAGGAACTGCGCCGGTCGGTGCCTTCGCAGGGGGTCGGCTACGGCCTGCTGCGCTACCTCAACGCGGACACCGCCGCCGACCTGAGCGAGCTCGGTCGCGGCCGATTCGCGCTGCGCTACCGGGATCTGCGCCCGGCCCGGGTGCACACCGACACCACGGCCGACGACCTGCTGCTCGACCTCACCGTCGATGCCGCGGACGACGGTCTGGTCGCCCGATTCGACTACGCCACCGCCGCATTCGCCGGCGAGGCGGTGAAAACCTTTGCCGAGCACTGGATCTACGCGCTCGGCGGACTGGCCGAGCACGGCCTGCGCGCGGAGGGCGTCACCTTCACGCCGTCGGACTTCACCCTGGTCCGGTTGAAGCAGGCCGACATCGATCGCCTCGCCGCCGCCTATCCGAACCTCACCGATGTGTGGCCGGTGACCCCGTTGCAGTCGGGCATGCTGTTCCACGCGCTGCTCGCCGAGTCCTCGGTGGACGTCTACACCACCCAGTTCGTCCTCGACCTCGGCGGCGATGTCGACCCGGGCCGGATGCACCGGGCCGCGCAGGGCGTGCTGGATCGGCACGACAACCTGCGCGTCGCCTTCGCCGAGGACGCCGTGGGGAATCCGTTGCAGATCGTGCAGGACTCGCTCGAAGTGCCATGGCGGCTCATCGATCTCAGCCAGTTGGAGCCCGCGGCCGCGGCCGCGGAGCTGGCCGAGATCAAGGCGGCCGACCTGGCGGACCACTTCGACATGCGGACCGCGCCGCTGCTGCGCTTCGCGCTGATCCGTTCGTCCGCCGACGCCTGCCACCTGCTGGTGACCAGCCATCACATCCTGATCGACGGCTGGTCGATGCCGCTGCTGATGAAGGATCTGCTGACGCTGTACGCACTCGGCGGCAATTCCCGGCATCTGCCCAAGGTTCCGTCGTATCGGGGCTACCTGGCCTGGCTGGTCGCGCAGAAGGCCGACGCCGCGCGCGACGCCTGGCGCACCGCGCTCAGCGGGATCACCGAGCCGACGCCGTTGGCGCCGGTCGATCCCGGCCGCGAAATCTCCGCAGGCGTCGGCGAAGTCGGCTTCGAGCTGGCCCAGTCCGACACCACCGCGCTCACCCGGCTGGCGTCGGGTCTCGGCGTCACGGTGAACACGGTCGTGCAGGCGGCGTGGGGTCTGCTGATCGGGCGCAGCGTCGATCGCGACGATGTGGTGTTCGGCGCCACCGTGTCCGGCCGGCCGCCGCAGCTGGACGGCGTGGAGAGCATGGTCGGGTTGTTCCTCAACGCGATCCCGGTGCGGGTGCGCCTCGGCGCCACCGACACGCTCGGCGGTCTGCTGCGTCAGCTGCAAGGCGAGCAGGCGGGCCTGCTGGACCACCACTACCTCGGACTGAGCGATATCCAGGAAACCATCGGCGTGGAAGGGCTTTTCGACTCCCTCGTGGTGTTCGAATCCTTCCCGGTCGACCGCGACGGCCTGGACAAGGCCAGCGACATCGACGGTTTGAGCGTCACCGGTGTGGGCGCGGTCAACGGCACCCACTACCCGCTCACCGTGATGGTGGTGCTGGACAGCCAGCTGCGGGTGTCGGTGAAGTACCTGCGCGACCTGTTCGACGAGGCGGCGGCACAGGCGCTCGCCCAACGGCTTTCGGCGTTGATCCGGCGTTTCGTGACCAACCCGCAGGCCCGCGTCGCCGACATCGACGTGCTGCTCGACCCCGAACGCGCCGAACTGGCCGCTCGCAACGCCACCGAGGCACCGGAGCTGCTCGACGACGCGACGCTGCTGTCGCTGTTCGACGCGCAGGTGGCGCGCACGCCGGACGCGCCCGCGGTGCGCTACGGCGACGTCACGCTCAGCTACGCCGATCTGGACCTGCGCTCGCGGGCGCTGGCCGGGGAGATCGGCCGCTGGGGCATCGGCCCGGAATCCCGGGTCGGCGTGGCCATGCGCCGCGGCATCGACCTGATCGTCACCATCTACGGCGTGCTGCGGGCCGGCGCCGGATATCTGCCGATCGACCCGGATCACCCGACCGAACGCAACGAGTACGTGCTGGCCGGCGCCAATCCGGCATGCGTGCTGACCACCACCGCCGACGCGTTCGAGACCGACACCGATATCGCGGTCGTCGCGGTCGACACGCTGTACCTGCCGCTGGAGTCGGTCGCGTTCACCGACACCGCCATTCACCCGGACAACGTCGCCTACGTCATCTACACCTCGGGTTCCACCGGCAGGCCCAAGGGCGTGGTGATCACCCACCGGCAGATGGTCAACCAGTTCCGCTGGGCGCAGCGGGCCTACCCGCACGACACCGGCGACGTGGTGCTGCACAAGACGCCGATCACCTTCGACATCTCCACCTGGGAGTTGTTCTGGCCCTTGCAGACCGGCGCGTCGATCGTGGTCGCCGAGCCGGACGGTCATCGCGATCCGGTGTACCTGGCCGAGACCATCCGCGAGAACGCGGTCAGTACGGTGCATTTCGTGCCGTCCATGCTGGACGCGTTCCTCGGTCCGGAGTCGGCGGCCGAGTACCCGAGCCTGCGCCGGGTATTCGCCGCGGGCGAGGCGCTCACCGCCGAGACCGCGACCGCCTTCGCCGCCGCGCTGCCGAACACCCAGCTGGTGAACTGGTACGGGCCCGCCGAGGCGACGGTCGTCACCGACCATGCGGTCGAAGACATTGCCGCGCCGGCGATTCCGATCGGCACACCGGTCGCGAACACCCAGGTGCACGTGCTCGACCGGCAGTTGCGCCCGGTGCCGCCCGGCGCCGCGGGCGAGCTGTACCTCGCGGGCGTCCAGCTGGCCCGCGGCTACCTCGGGGCGCCTGCCCTTACCGCGGAACGGTTCGTCGCGCACGCGGGCGGTACCCGCCTCTATCGCACCGGCGACATCGTTCGCTGGCGCGCCGGCGTGCTGGAGTACCTGGGCCGCAGCGACTTCCAGGTGAAGCTGCGCGGACAGCGGGTCGAACTGGGCGAGATCGAAACCGTGCTGCTCGGCCTCGACGCGGTGCGCCACGCCGCCGTCAGCCTGGTCGGCGGGAGCGCCGGTGACCGGCTCGTCGCCTACCTGGTCGCCATGCCGGGGGAGACCATCGACCAGACGGCCGCCCTGCTGCACGCGCGGGCCGCCCTGCCGTCGTACATGGTGCCGTCGGCGTTCCTGGTCCTGGACGCGTTGCCGCTCAACGCCAGCGGCAAACTCGACCGCAAGGCGCTGCCGGTGCCCGACCTCGCGGCCCGGCCGTACCGGCCGCCGACCACGCCGCTGGAGCGGACCATCGTCGAGGTCTTCGCCGAGATCCTGGGCGTCGACCGGGTCGGGCTGGACGACGACTTCTTCGACCTGGGCGGCAATTCGCTGGTCGCGACCCGCGCGGTCAGCCGGTTGCGCACGCTCACCGGCGCCGAGGTGCGGGTGCAGTGGTTCTTCACCGACTCGACCCCCGGTTCGCTGGCCGCCCGCATCCTCGCCGCGCTGGCCGGCGACCACGACTACGACCTCGACTCGAACGCCGCGCTCGGCGTGCTGCTGTCCATCCGGACCAGGGTGCCGCACGACATGGCCCCCGCCGAGCCGCTGTTCTGCATCCATCCGATGTACGGATTGTCCTGGTGCTACGCGGGATTGGCGCGCTACGTGCCGGCCAGCAGGCCGATCTTCGGCCTGCAGTCGCCCGCGCTGTCGGAGGAGGGCTACCTGCCTGCCTCGCTGGCCGAGATGGCCGCGCGGTACGTCGCGGAGATCCGGGCCGTGCAGCCGCAGGGGCCGTACCGGCTGCTCGGCTGGTCGCTCGGCGGCGTGCTCGCGCACGCCATCGCGACCGAATTGCAGGCCACGGGTGAGCAGGTCGCGCTGCTGGCGATGTTGGACAGTCATCCCGACATCGATGTGACCGACTTCCGCGCGGCGATCCGGGAGGCGCTCGGCGAGCTCGGCATCGGGGCCGACGCGCTGCTGCCCTCCGACGGCGACATCCACGACCTCAGCGACGAGGCGCTGGCCGCGCTGCACGCCACCATCCCGCCGGACATGGCCGTGCTCACGCCCGAGCGGGTGCGCCGGATCTACCGCAGCGCGGTGCGCTCGGCCGAGTTGATCGCCGAGCATCGCCCAGAGGTGTTCCACGGCAGGCTCGATTACTACAGCGCGGCTGGTCACGACACCGCGGCGGCCAACTGGCAGCCGTTCGTCGACGGCCGTGTCGAAGATCACCCGGTCGGGGTCGCGCACGATCAGATGACCACGCCGGAGGCGTTGGCCCAGATCGGGCCGAGTCTGTCGGACCTGCTCGATCCGCGGGCGCACTAGGTGGGTCGGGCGCGCCCGAAACAGGGTAGTTCAGGCATGATGGGGCAACGCTGCGGTAACGATCACCTCTTTTGCCGCGACTACATAGCCCGTATGGTCTGCCGTGGTGTGTCCAGGGCGTCCACCGCAGGGCACGTGGGGTAATGCAGATGGAAGCTCGAGACGAAGCGAAGGTGCGAAATTGATACGTCGACAGACCCGGCGCAGCGGCCTGCGTGCCGCCGCGGCGATCGCGGCCACTGCGGTCCTCGCGGGAGTGATGACCGGCCTCGGCGTGGCCCCCGCCTCGGCCGCTGACCCGATCATCGACGGCAAGAGTCTGCTGGCCAACCCGACCTCGCCCGACGGCTCGAAGATCACCAAGGCCGAGTACAAGGACGCGCGCAACATCCGGTTGTACGTGTACTCGGCGGCGATGGACCAGAAGGTCATCATCGACGTGCAGCGCCCGGCCGACGCGTCGGTCCCGCGCCCGACCCTGTACCTGTTGAACGGTGCGGGCGGCGGCCAGGACGATGCCTCCTGGCAGGCGAAGACCGATGCGCTGGCGTTCCTTTCGGACAAGAACGTCAACGTGATCCAGCCGATCGGCGGCAAGTGGAGCTACTACACCGACTGGATCAAGGACGACCCGACGCTCGGCCGCAACAAGTGGAAGACCTTCTTCACCGAGGAGCTGCCGCCGCTGGTCGACGGGGCGCTGGGCACCAACGGCGTGAACGCGATCGCGGGCCTGTCCACCTCGGGCACCACCGTGCTCGCGCTGCCGATCGCCAAGCCCGGCCTGTACAAGGCGGCCGCGGCCTACAGCGGCTGCGCCCAGACCAGTGACCCGGTCGGCTCGGAGTTCGTCAAGCTCACCGTCGAGACCTGGGGTGGCGGCAACACCGAGAACATGTGGGGCCCGCCGGGAGCGCCGGATTGGGCGGCCAACGATCCCTATGTGCACGCCGAGGGCCTGCGCGGCCTCGACCTCTACATCTCCACCGGCAACGGCCTGCCCGGCCAGTACGACACGCTCGACGGCAAGTACGCGCTGCCCGGCGCCTACGGCCTGGCCAACCAGATCATCATCGGCGGCGTGATCGAGGCGGGCACCAACTTCTGCACCAACAACCTCAAGGGCAAGCTGGACTCGCTGGGCATCCCGGCGACCTACAACTTCCGCAACAGCGGCACCCACTCGTGGGGCTACTGGCGCGACGAGTTCCAGCTGTCCTGGCCGGTGCTGGCCCGCGGCCTGGGTATCTGACCGACCCGCTAAATACCGACCGACCGCCTGGTTATACCTTCGGGTATGACCAGGCGGTTGCTTTTTACGGGTAGGGCTAACGGAAAAGTTCGGGAACCCGTAAAATTCTGTTCTGTGAGTACGACGATGGCGGAGTCCGCAAAAGCAGCGTCCCAGCGGGCCCGGGCGGCCGGCCTCTTGCTCGGCCCCGCGTTCGTCGCGGCGATCGCGTACGTCGACCCCGGCAACGTGGCGTCGAATATCAGCGCGGGCGCGAAGTTCGGGTACTTGCTCGTCTGGGTCATCGTGATGGCCAACGTGATGGCCGGGCTCGTCCAATTCCTTTCGGCCAAGCTGGGATTGGTGACCGGCATGTCGCTGCCGGAGGCGGTGCGCGAACGATCGGGGCGGGGCACCCGGCTCGCCTACTGGGGGCAGGCCGAGACCGTCGCGATGGCCACCGACCTGGCCGAGGTGGTCGGCGGGGCGATCGCGCTCAACCTGCTGTTCCAGCTGCCGCTCCTGGTCGGCGGCGTGATCACCGGCGTGGTCTCGATGGGTCTGCTGCTGGTGCAGGACCGGCGCGGGCAGCAGCCGTTCGAGCGGGTGATCACCGGTTTGCTGGCGATCATCGCGATCGGCTTCCTGGCCGGCATCTTCATCTCACCGCCGTCGGTCGGCGGCACCCTCGGCGGCCTGCTGCCCAGGTTCCAGGGTTCGGAGAGCGTGCTGCTCGCCGCGGCCATGATCGGTGCGACGGTGATGCCGCACGCGGTGTACCTGCACTCCGGCCTGGCCAGGGATCGGCACGGCCACCCGCCGGTCGGGCCGCAGCGGGTCCGGCTGCTCAAGATCACCAAAGTCGATGTGGTGCTGGCGATGCTGCTGGCAGGCACGGTCAACCTGGCGATGCTGCTGATGGCGGCGAACACGTTGCGCGACCGCGAGATCGAGACCCTGCAGGACGCGCACACCGCCGTCGGCGACGTGCTGGGTCCGGTCGCGGCGCTGCTGCTCGCCATCGGCCTGCTCGCCTCGGGCCTGGCCTCGACCTCGGTCGGCGCCTACGCGGGCGCGATGATCATGCAGGGCCTGCTGCGCCGCCGCATCCCGTTGCTCCTGCGCCGCCTGGTCACCCTCATCCCCGCCCTGGTCATCCTCGGCGTAGGCATCGACCCCACCCGCGCCCTGATCATCTCGCAGGTGGTCCTGTCCTTCGGCATTCCGTTCGCCCTGATCCCCCTGGTCCGCTTCACCAGCGACCGGGCCCTGATGGGCGCCGACGTCAACCACCGCGTCACGACCATCCTGGCCTGGCTGATCGCCGCGATAATCTCGGCATTGAACGTAGCTCTCATCTACCTGACCGTCACCGGCGCCTGAAGCAGGGCGTCACACCCAGTTTTCGATCCAGTATTTCCAGATGAGCGGGGCGTAGCCGGCCAGCGGCGGGACCTTGATGTCGGTGCCGGAGAGGGCGGCGGCGGTGTGGCGGCAGTCGAACCAGCAGCTGAATTCGCTGTGCTCCAAGATGTCTCGGGGGACGCCGACGCGGGGGAGCAGCCAGCTGGCGCCGGGCACCTGGCGGGCCAGGTCGAGGGCGCGCTTGGGCATCACCTCGACCAGGTGGGGCGCGCCCGCCTCGTCGGCGAACAGGTTCAGCGCGTCGGCGACGCTCTGCCTGCGGGGATCCACCAGGTGGTAGGTCGTCGCGTTCGAGCCGGGTTGGTGCGCAATGTGATCCAGCGCGCGGGCGACGAAATCGACCGGGACCATGTTGGTTTCGCCGAGTTTGGGCACGAGCACCGGCAGGATGCGCGGGAGTTGCGCGCCCATGCGCAACAGGCGGAAAAAGTAGTAGGGGCCATCGATTCGGTCGATCTCGCCGGTCCGGGAATGGCCGATGACGATCGACGGCCGATAGATCCGCCACGGCATGGCGGCGGCGCGAACGACCCGCTCGGCCTCGAACTTGGCTCGCTGCGCCGGTGTGGTCAGCGTCTGGCCCTCGTCGAACATGTCCTCGGTGAACAGGCCCTCCGCCGAGCCGGCCACGTCGACCGTCGAGACGTGATGCAGCAGACCGGCTTTCATGCTTTCGGCGACGTCCACCAGATGCCGGGTGCCGTCGCCGCGCTCGGCGAGGTCATAGCTGGACGCCAGGTGGAAGACGTGGTCGATCGTGCCGCGGTGCTCGGCCAGCCAGGCCGGATCGATGCCTAGACCGGGCGCGCCGAGATCGCCGGGCACCGGCCGCACCCGATCGTCGCCGCCCCACTCGCGCGCACAGTAGGTGAACCGGTCGGCGGACGCGGCGCCCGGCCGTACCAGCACATGAATATCGCCCTCGCGTTTCAGCAGCTCGGGGATCAGGAACCGACCGATGAACCCAGTTGCCCCGGTAACCAGGTAGCCCATAGCCGAGGAGCTTAGCCGTCCCGCTTCGCCCAGTCCGCAGGCCAGAGCCGTGTCAGTCCCCGAAGACCGGTTTGCGCTTGGTGAGCATGGCGGTGGCGCCCTCGAGGAAGTCGGGAGAGGTCAAAAGTTCGGTCTGGCCGGACTTTTCGGCCGCCAGGGCGGGGGCGAGAGCGGTCAGGGTCGCTTGGTTGAGGGCTTGCTTGGTCAGTTCGAGGGCGCGCCGGGGGCCGGTGGCGAGCTTCGCGACGGCGGCCTCGACCTTCTGGTCGAGTTCGCCCTCGGGGACCACGGCGGTGAACAGGCCCGCCTGTTTGGCGGCGGGGGCGGGGAGGCGCTCGCCGAGCAGGGCCATCTCGGCGGCGAGCGGCCGGCCTGCCGCGGCGGCGATCATCGCGGCCGCGCCGCCGTCGGGCATCAGGCCGATGTTGATGAACGCGAGCAGGAGGTAGGCGTCGTCGCTGGCGTAGACCAGGTCGGCGGCCAGGGCGAGGGCGACGCCGACGCCGGCCGCGGCACCCTTGACCCGCGCGATCACCGGGATGGGGGCGTCGACGATGGCCTGCACCAAGCGGTTGGCGGCGTCCATGGTCATGTCGGGGGTGATGCCGCGCTGGGCCTCGCGCACGGTGGCGGAGAGGTCGGCGCCGGTGCAGAAGTCGTCGCCCGCGCCGGTCAGCACGATGGCCCGGACCGACTTGTCCGCGGCCGCGTGCACGAAGGTGTCGCCGAGGGCGACCATGGTGTCGTAGTCGACGGCGTTCTTGCGCTTCGGGTTGGTGATGGTCACCCGCAGCACCTTGCCGTCGGGCACCGCCGAAAAGCCGGCCGCAGGCGTGGATGACACGTCTACGGCCGCGGAATCGGTATTGCTCATGTTTGCTCCTACGCTGCAACTCAGCGGCTACCCTGCCATGAATACTGGTTAACTTTGCGAATTGTGGTTAACTTAGGTTCCATTGTCGGGCGCTGTCAACCAGCGGCGCCGCCGGAGAACGGAGAGGTGCATGGTCGCGGATCGCAGCGAGGTCGGCCTCGCTTCCGCGCGGCCGGACGAGCCGGCCTCGCGCAGCGATCCCGCCGGGGGCGGCGGTCGGGTGCCGGCTGGGCAGGTGCGCCGGCGGCCGAAGGATCGCAAGGTGCAGATCATCCGGGCGGCCGCCCGCGCGTTCAGCGATCGCGGGTACTACCCGGTCGGCGTCGACGAGATCGCCGCCGAGGTGGGGATCTCCGGGCCCGCGCTGTACCGGCACTTCACCAATAAGTACGCGTTGCTCGTCGCGGCCGCCGAAGAGGGTGCCCGGCATCTGCTGAACGTCGCGCGCGCCGCGGACGACCCGCAGCTGACGCCCGAGCGGCGGCTGGACGCGCTGATCCGGGCGATCAGCGAACACACCATCGAGATCCGCCGCGAGGCCGGGCTGTACCGCTGGGAGCGGCGCTACCTGGAACGCGAGGATCGAATCCGGATCCGCGAGATCTACGACGACCTGAACGGCACCCTCGCCGAACCGATCGCGCTGCTGCGCCCGGCCGCGCCGCCCGCGGATGTGGCGATGCTGGCCGCCGCCGTGCTCAGCGCGATCGCCAGTATTTCCGCCCATCGCAGCGCGCTGTCCGGGGCCAAGCTGCTGCCGCTGCTGCACGACATGTCCTGGGCGATCCTGCGCGCCGAGCTGCCGCCCGCGCCGCCGGAACCGGATCCGGGGCCGGTCACCCGCGGCCTGCCGGTGTCGTCGAAACGCGAACAGCTGCTCACCGAGGCGATCCGGATCTTCGGCAGGCAGGGTTATCACGAGGCGAGCATCGAGGAGATCGGCGCGGCCGTCGGGATCAACGCCTCCAGCGTGTACCGCTACTTCGCCAGCAAGTCCGACCTGCTTGCCGCCGCGTTCTACCGGACCGGCGACCGGGTCGCGCTGGCGATCACCGAGGCGCTGGCCGAGGCGACCAGTCGCGAGGACGCGGTGCGCCGGATCGCCGAACGCCAGGCCCGGCTCACCTTCGCGATGCCGGAGATCATGCCGGTCTACTACGCCGAATTCAGCAACCTGCCGCCGGCCGAGCAGCACCGGCTGCGCGCCATCCAACGGCAGAACGTGCTCGAGTGGGCCAATCTGCTGGACGGCGATCCGATCGAGGCGCGGTTTCGGGTGCACGCGGCCATCGGTCAGGTGATCGACGTCGGCCGCCTCCTCCGATTCGACTCCCGCCCAGCACAATTGGCCCGGGTCACCGCGCTCATGCAGGCCGTCCTGCTCGGCAACCGGGCATAGCCGCACACCATCCGCGGAAGGTCAACGGGTGTGCGGCAATTCAGGTTCGTCGCCCGTGCCGGATGCGGAAGATGGTCTTGGCCAAGCGTAAATGGCGTGGGTGTCGATCGAAGGTGGACAGGTTGACCGGGGCTTTGTAGCGCTTGCGGGCGATGGCCAGGGTGTGGCTGAATTCGCGCAGTCCCTGATCTCCGTGGCTGTGGCCCTGCCCGTATTCGCCGACCCCGCCGAACGGTAGCGCGGGAATGCCCGCGTAGGCGGTCGAGGAATTGATGGTCACCACACCCACGCGCAGGTGCTCGGCGAAGGTCTCGATCTCGTGCACGTCCCTGGTGAACACCGAGACCGCCACGTCGGTGCCGACCGCGTTGATGCGTTGCGCGGCGTCGTCCATGCTGGTCACTTTGTTCACGACGAGCACGGGCCCGATGCCCTCGCCGGTGATCGCCAGGCTCTCCTCCGGCACCTCGGCCAGCACCACGGGTTCGATGTACGGCTCGCGAATCGAATCCAGTCCGCCGACCACCGCGCGCCCGCCGCGGGCCAGTGCGTCGCGAATCTGCTTGCGCACCACCTCGACCTGCGATTCCAGGATCATCGGCCCGTAGGACGCGCGCTTGTCCGCGCCGGGGCGCAGCTTGGCGGCCTGCGCGGCCACCAGTTCCAGGAACGGTTCGTAGACCGACTCGGCCACGTAGGCCCGCTGGATCCCGGTCGCGTTCTGCCCGGCATTGGCCATCGCGCCGAACACCGCGGCCTCGGCGGCGTCGTCGAGCTTCGCGTCGACGTGCACCACCATGCTGCCCTTGCCGCTGCGCTCGACCACCACCGGCGTCATCGACTGGGTACACAGCGCGATCACCTCGCGCGCGCCGGAATCCGAACCGGCATAGGCGATCTTGTCCACCTTGGCCCGGCACAGCGCGGAGCCGGTCGCGTGATCGCCGGTAACCACCTGCAGCACCGGCTGATTCGGCGCCAGCCGGGACCAGCTGTCGGCCAGCCAGACGCCGACACCGGTGGTGAGCTCGTGCGGCTTGAACACCACCGTGTTGCCCGCGGCCATCGCGTAGGCGATCGAGCCCATCGGGGTGAACACCGGGTTGTTCCACGGGCCGAGCACGCCGATCACGCCGAGCGGCAGGTAGCCGACCGAGGCCTGCTGGTTGCGGGTGAGCCAGGTGGAGCCGAGCTTCTGCCTGCCGAGCGCGCGGGCGGCGTTACGGGCGGCCCAATCGAGGTTCTCGACCGCGAGCATCACCTCGATTGCCGCGTCCGCCTCCGGTTTTCCGGTTTCCTCGGACAGTATCTCGACCAATTCGCCTGCGCGGCGGGCAATGTCGCGTTTCCAGTCGAGCAGCCAGCGCTTGCGTCCGCTGAAACCCAGTTCGGCCCACCATTTTTCGGCCGCGTGGGCGGCCCGTACGGTGCGATTGATTTCGCCCGCGCCCATCACGGCGTAGTTGCCGACGGTCTCGCCGGTGCGCGGGTCGTAGGACGTCAGCACGTTCGATCGGCCCGATCCTCCGGGCTGCGCCGCCACGTGTGGCTGCGCGGACTCGGCCATGATCACCTCTCGCAGTATCGAAATCGGCGTGCGGGCCACTTGCGAGGCGGCCGCCGCGGACGAGTGAGTGTTCCCCCAATGAGCAGACTATGGTCGCCGCGACGGGCCGACAAGGCTCGCTCGCCGCCACCGCGCTGCCCTTGACAGGGTTCACCAGCGACGATCCGGGCCGCGCCGGACGGATATCGGTGAATGTGAGTAAGGACACATTTAGTCCGCGCTCCGGTTGGGTACCGCGCGGGCGCCCCGGTACGAACCCCGCATGCCGGTAACATCACGCCAAGCGCTACGGATCTCTTATGGGGACGTATACGCGCGCGCTCCGGCGGCCCCTGAGTCGTCGCAAATGCCGATAGTGGAGAGTTGATGCCGAGCTTGAACCAAGCAGATCTGCATGCCAGTGAGCCAGCGGTCCGGGTGACGGACGTGCGGAAGTCGTTCGGCGATGTGCATGCACTGCAGGGGGTCAGCTTCGTCGCCGACCGCGCCTCCGTCCTCGGCATCCTCGGACCGAACGGCGCGGGCAAGACGACGATGGTGAAGATCCTCTCGACGTTGCTGCGCCCGGACTCCGGCACCGCCGTCGTCGCCGGGCACGACGTGCTCCAGGACGCGGCGGGGGTGCGCCGGTCGATCATGATGACCGGCCAGTACGCCGCGCTGGACGAGAACCTGTCCGGCCGGGAAAACCTGGAACTCTTCGGTCGGCTGATGGGCCTGGCCAAGTCCGCGGCGCGCAAGCGGGCCGACACCCTGCTCGAGGAATTCGATCTGGTGAGCGCGGGCCGTCGCGCGGTGCGGCACTACTCCGGCGGCATGCGCCGCCGGGTGGACATCGCGTGCGGCCTGGTGGTGCGGCCGGAGGTGGTGTTCCTCGACGAGCCGACCACCGGCCTGGATCCGCGCAGCCGCCAGGGCGTCTGGGACCTGGTGAACGCGCTGAAGGCGCAGGGCATCACGGTCCTGCTGACCACGCAGTACCTCGAGGAGGCCGACGTGCTCAGCGACAACATCATCGTCATCGACAAGGGCACGGTGATCGCCGAGGGCACCGCCGACGAGCTCAAGGAGAAGACCGGCGGCAGCTACTGCGAGGTGGTCCCGCTGGATCCGACGCAGCTGCGCCCGACCGCCGCCGCGCTCGGCGACCTGGTGCCCGCCGCGGTGCTGGCCGCCCTCAACGGCGGCGACCGGCTCTCGATCCCGGCTCCGGAGGGTGCGGCCACGCTGACCGAGGCGCTGCGCCGACTCGATACCGCGGGCATCCAACTGGCCGACATCGCGTTGCGCCGGCCATCGCTCGACGACGTCTTCCTGTCCATCACCGGACATTCGGGTGGTACGCAGTGAGCGAGCGCAGCGAGCGAACCATCGACACCGCACCGCGATTGGTCGCGACGGAGCCGAGCGTCAGCGAGGTGCAGTCGTGACCACCGCTATGGCTCCGGATCGCGCCGCCGACGCCGCCGCGTTGTTCGCGGACCTACCCGAGGCCCGGCCGTCCTCGTTCGCGCAGTGGCGCGCACTGTCCGGCCGCATCGTCTGGACCATGGCCACCAAGGGCGAGTTGATCGTCGCGGTGGTGACGCCGCTGGTCTTCACCCTCGGGTTCTATCTGCCGCTGCGCTTCGTGATGAAGTTCCAGGGCATCGATTACGCCCAGTACGTCATGCCGATCATCGTGTTGCAGACGATGGCGTTCACCATGATGTCGAATGCGCAGCTGGCCGCGTTCGAGGCGTTGACCGGGTTGAGTACGCGAATGCAGACCATGCCGATCGGCATGCTGGTTCCGTTGTCCGCGCGGATCGCGGCGGGGTTGGTTCGCTCGGTCACCTCGCTGACCGCGGCCGTGCTCTTCGGTTATGTGATCGGCTTCCGGTTCGTCGCGGGCTTCGGCCAGGCGGCGTTGTTCTGCTTGTTCTCGCTGGCGATCGGTACCACGCTCGCGCTCGGCGCCGACGCGCTCGGCTCTTTGACCAAGAGCCCCGAATCGCTGAGCCAGGCGCTGACCCTGCCCACGCTGATCTTCGGCATGCTCTCCTGCGGGTTCGTCCCGGAGAAGAACTTCCCGACCTGGATTCAGGGATTCGTGCGCAATCAGCCGGTCTCCCAGTTCTCCTTCGCCCTGCGGGACATGGCCGCGGGCGGTGTGAGCTGGCAAGTGTTGTGGGTGCCGCTGGCCTGGGTGATCGGGCTCGTGCTCGTGTTCATCCCGCTGGCGGTCTGGGCGAGCGTGAGGCGATCATGAGTTCTGTGCAGGCCCCCATGGCGCCGATCGAGGAGACCGACAAGCTCTCGGGGAATTCGCCGTTGCCCGAGGTGACCGCGAAACCCGAGAACTCGCTGAGCAATTGGGTCTCCCACAGCCTGATCCAGTGCAAGCGATTGCTGCTGGTGTGGGCACGCGATCCCGCGACGACGATTCAAACGCTGGTCTACCCGGCATTGACCCTGCTGATGTTCAAGATCGTGCTCGGCAAGGCGATCACCGGCTATACCGGCCAGCCGAGCATCTACGCGCAGATGGCGCTGCTCACCCTGGTCGCCGCGATGTCCGGTGCCGTGGTCAGCGCGCTCGGCTTCAAGGGCGAGAAGATGACCGGCCTGCTCGGCCGGTTCTGGACCATGCCGATCCACCGCGCGGCTGGGTTGACCGGTCGCCTGCTGGCCGAGGCCGTTCGCGTGCTGGTCACCACCCTGTTCGTCATCGGGGTCGGCCTGCTACTCGGCTTCCGGTTCAACCAGGGTCCGCTCGCCGGCCTCGCGCTGATCGGCATCCCGGTGCTGTTCGGCGTCGCCTTCGCCGTGCTCGTCACCGCGCTGGCCACCATCACCGAGGGCGTGATGCTGGTGAACATCATCGGCATCATCAACACCCTGCTGATGTTCTTCAACACCGGTTTCGCCCCGGCCTTCGCCTACCCGACCTGGTTGCAGTCGACGATCAAGAACCAGCCCATGAGCTGCGCGATCGACGCGATGCGCGGGCTGTCCTACGGCGGCTCGGTGGCGGAACCGTTGATGAAGACGGTGCTGTGGACGATCGGCGTGATCGTGGTGTTCGTCTACCCCGCCGTGCGCGGCTATCGCCGGGCGGCGGAGACCGGCGCCTGATCGAAGTCGTAGTCCAGCCAGCGGTTGCGGTTGGTCCAGCCGACCAGGTCGTAGCGCCAGCGGAACGGCCAGGTGTGCGCGACGGTGTTGAACAGGACCGCGCCGAGGGCGGTGTAGTCGTCGTGGGCGGACAGCAGGGCGCGCTGTCCGCGCGGCGAGGCGGTGAAGAACGCGTCGAACATCGCCATCGACTGTTCGGTGGTGAGGCGGCCGAGGCCCCATAGGCCGCGCATCCGCATCCAGTAGACCAATCTGGCTCGTGGCGGCCATAGCTCGGCGATCGGGTCGAGGCCCCGCTGGAGCGCGTCGATCGCGGTGTCGACCAGTGCGAGCGAGTCGGCCACGCTGTAGCCGGTGCAGGGATGCATCATGCCGCCGCGCGAGCCGAACGGAACCGCTTGTGCGGTGCCCTTTCTCGGCGGCGGTTGATCCAGGGGATAGTGCGCGGCCTCGGTCGGCTCCTCGCCGGTGAGCCGGATGCCGTGCGCGGCAAGCCGATTCAGCGTGCGCCTGCGCAGCTCGTGCTGTGGCATGCCGCCCCGCAGGCCGAGACTGGTCTCCTCGAAGATCACCGTGCCGTCGCCGAGCGGCACCGAGTAGAGGAACGACGGCGGCTCGCCGGGGCCCGCGCCGTTCTCCGGCCGCCAATCCAGCAGCAGCCCCTCGCCGTCCTCGACCATCGGCGCGGCCGTCTCGGCGGCGACGAAGATGCCGTGCGCGCTGGCGGCCCGGCGCCGGCCGAGGGTGGGCAGGCCGCGGGTGTCGAACACCGTGGCCGCGTTGATCGTCGTGCCGTCGGCCAGTTCGACGACGTGTGCGTCGACCCTGGTCGCCCGCCCGGTGCGCACGGTGGCGTCGTCGAGCGGGAGCGCCTCGCGCAAGCCGGTTTTGGACAGCACGCAGTAGGGGCGATCGATGCGGTGCTCGGACTTGGCCCAGACGGTCGGCCGCGGAATCGTGCTGGCGATGACGGTCGACGGCAGCCAGTCCGGCAGCTCGTCCACCCAGCAGGAGTAGGTGGGCGGCCAGAGCCGGTCCGGTCGCGGATCGACGGCGGTGACGCTGAGCCCGGCCCGCATCGCGCGATGCGCCAGCGCCCGGCCGGTCGGACCGAGCCCGACCACGCATACGTCGACATCCCGGACCGCGCTGACACCCATGCAGGCATTCAATCCGCTGCGGCCGGGGCGACGCAACTATCCGGGCGCGACGAGCCCCAGAAAATGGGGTCCCGAACCGGCCGGAAAAAGTGAAAGCAAGCACTTCGAGAATTGCACGAAATCGTGCCCCCAGAGTTGGTGGCCCTGCAACTTCAGTGATGAAAAAGGGTTGTTTCGCCCCGTAGTCTCGGTGCCGTACGCGGGTGGTTTCCGCGTTTCGGAGAAGGGGAAACATGAGTGGCGACAACCGCGGCTGGCTCAGTGTGCTCGCGGTCACAGTTGGTGCAGCGGTTATAGCGATAATGCCTACACCGGCGCACGCGGCGCCGGCCGAGTCGACAATTATCGCGGTGCACGAGCACGACGCGCGAAAGCTGACGTTGACCATTCATTCCGCGGCGATGGATCGCGATATCCAGGTGGAGACCCAGCGCGCGGCCGACACCGGCGCGCCCCGCCCGGTCCTCTATCTGCTCCAGGGCGCCGGCGGCGGCGAGGACGGCGTCACCTGGGAAACCGAAACCGATGCCATGCAGTTCCTTTCGACCAAGAACGTGCACGTCGTCTCGCCGATCGGCGGCATGTTCAGCTACTACGCGGACTGGGTGAACGACGACCCGCGCCTCGGGCGGCAGAAGTGGAAGACCTTCCTGACCCGCGAACTGCCGCCGCTCATCGACAAGTACTTCGCGACCAGCGGACGTAACGGGATCGCCGGCTTCTCGATGGCGGGCACCACCACCCTCGCGCTCGCCGCGACCACCGGCGACCTCTATTCCAGCGTCGCCGCGTACAGCGGGTGCGCGCAGATCAGCGACCCGGTCGGCCAGGAGTTCGTCCGGCTGACCGTGGAGACCTGGGGCTGGGCGCACCTGGAGAACATGTACGGCCCGGCGAACGACCCGCGCTGGGCGGCCAACGATCCGTACGTGCAGGCCGAGGGGCTGCGCGGTAAGTCGATCTACATTTCCAGCGGCGGCGGGCTGCCCGGAAAGTACGACGAATTGAACGGCAAGTATTCGCTGCCCGGCGTCGACGGTTATGCGGCGCAACTCATCAAGGGCGGCGTCATCGAGGCGGGCACGAATTACTGCTCGCGCAATATGCAAACCCGCCTGAATACCTTGGGCATTCCGGCAACCTATGACATTCACCCGGACGGCACCCATTCGTGGGGTTATTGGGAAGACGCGTTGAAGAACTCGTGGCCTGCGCTGTCTGCACCGTTGGGAATTTAAAATGTGGATTCGGAAACAGGCCGGGCGAATCGCCGGCCTGGTACTCGCTGCCGCGAGCGCGGCCGTATTGCAGGCGCCGGTCGCGGTCGCCGTGCCGCCCATTCCCGCATTCGCGGGCGCCAACGATTGGTCCTGCCGTCCGTCGGCGGAACGGCCGCAGCCGGTCGTGCTCGTGCACGGGTCCGGCACCGACGCGCCCAACAGTTTCGCCCTGCTCGCGCCGTTGCTGCGCGGCGAAGGCCACTGCGTCTTCGCCGCGGACCTCGGGCCGACGCCCGGCGTGCGCGACGTGGTGAGCGGCCAGGCGGGTTCGGCCTCGATGGGGATCGGACCGGTCGGCGCCGCGATGCTCGGTCGCACCATCTACGGCGTCGCCGACATCGATCGCATGGCCGCCGAGTTGACCGAGGTCGTGCAGGCGGTGCG
>NZ_JBHTUR010000014.1:0-262241 GCF_042793755.1 Nocardia sp. NPDC056564 | reverse complement strand
CCTTCTGATTTCCCGCAACGAAAATCGCATGCAAATCCCGGTTCGGGAAATCAGAAGGCGTGCGGCGCGACTCGGAGCGTGCGATCCTGTTGCCGGGGGCGGCGAGTGGTAGGCGTCCGGCCGAATCGTCCAGGGGATCATCGAAGCTACCGTCGACCCTGTATCCGGCGCTGTGTTCGGATGGCGCGTCCTGGAGGGCCTGGGTGCGGCGGCGAGTGGCAGATGTACCGCCGAATCGGCCAGGGCGTCATCGGAATAACCGCTGCCCCGTCACCGGCGCTGTGGTCGGAAGGCGTGTGGCGCGACTTGGAGGGCGCGACCTTATTGCCCGGGTGCGGTGCCAGTCCAGTTGAGCATCGTCGACTGAGCCTGGCCGGGCATCAGTGCATCCTGAACCGATCCGGGCTCGAAATCAGTCGGCACGAGTACTTGCGTGTCGCTGGGTGGCGGACCGAGCTATCGGACCCGATCGGGCTTCCAGCCTGGTGCACGGCGGGATCGCTCGACTTGCCCACTTCGTACCCCGGCGTTGTGTCCGGAGCGGGCGCACCCGAACTCGGGGTTCGCGGTGCCTCTGGGCGTTCGAGATCGGTGCGGATCTCGGGAGGGGGTGTGGATTTGGTGATCGTGGGTCGTGGTGACGGTGTGGGAGGGGTTCGGGGCTTTAGGGTGGTGGGGATCGCCGCGGATGGCCGGGCGACGAAGCATTCAGGAGGAGCACATGAACGCCACGTTGTCACGGACCGGGCGGACCGGCCTCGGGATCGCGGCGGTCGCCCTGATGCTCGCCGGGTGCACCGATGTCCAGCGCGCGCTCAACCGCGGCGGCGACACTCCGTGCAGCGAGTACGTCAAGCAGAGCCAGGACGACAAGCGCATGACGATCACCAAGTTCGTCAAGCAGCAGACCAACGACGACCACGAACCCGCGGGCACCACCGTCGACGCCACCATGGTCTCGGTCGACATTCTCTGCGGCGGTCAGCGCAACGCCGAGACCCCCATCAAGAACGCCGACGTAGCAGGCATTTTCATCAACAAGTGAGGCCGACGTGCAGTCGATGCATCACCGCATCGACTGCACGCCTCGCTCGGCCCGCGTGCGCAAGCGATCACCGAGGGACTGCACACGAGCCGCCCGTTCGGGCAGGAAAGACGGCACAGTACTCAGGTGTTCGGCGGATGCGCGGCCAACCAGTCGGCGGCGCGTCTGCGGGAGGCGCGCGACAACCAGGCGTCCTGGACGACCTCGGACAGCTCGGCGACACTCAGCTCGCCGATCCGGCTGCCACGGACCAGCACCGAGGGATGACCGTCGAAATGTGCGGTGGTGAAGAACGGCAGCCCCGGATCCTGCACCAGCGCCTGCTTGTCCGAATCCGACGGCACCCAGAACATGATCACGTCGCGGTACCGTTCACCGGTCTCGGCATCGAACGCATCGGGGCGCGGCGTGCGAAAGAACACGAACGACTTGCCGCCGACCTGGTACACCGGATTACCGGCGGGGCCGTCGATCCGCGTCACATGCGGCATGCCCGTCGCCAGTTCATGCACGTCAGCGAGCTCGGCCCGCCGCGAAACGGTAGCCATACCAGCAGCATAACGACGCACCCAGCCAGCGGAGACCGGCAAACCCAGCATCAACCCCGACGCCCTGCCAATCCTCTACCAGCGCAACAGCACACCCAGCGAACACCACCCAGCCCAGCGCAGACCGGCAAACCCGCAGAGCCCAGCGATCCCCCACGAAACCTAGTCAATAGACCACCTCGTACAGCTCGGCACACTCAACTCGCCGATTCGACTGCCACACACCAGCACCGACGGATGGCCGTCGAAATCCTCCAACGGCGCACCGGTCAGTACCATCCAGGCGAGCAGAGCTCGAACACCCGGAACCCCCTAGCGCTCAACGGGACATGACCGTGCCGCTACTCGCACATTGACTCACCCATGTCCCGTTGAGCCTCGTCCACCAGGTTGGTCCGGAACAGACCGTGCGGGGCTGGGGCGAACACGCTGTGCGCCACGCCGGGAAACCTCGCGCCGCCCCCATGGGGACCGTTCGGTTTGCCGACAAACCCTCCCGCCGTCGTCGTGCGTACGCCAGAATGAGAGAGCGAATGTGACTTCACACGACGATGGGGTTCCCCGAAGTGGCACAGTTCCGCACCCTGACCCAGCAGCGGGCCGAACTGGAAAAGGAATGGGAGCGCTGGGCTACGGCCCCGAAAATCGCGACCCCGCCGGACCGACCGACGTTGCTGCGCACCGACGTCGCGCAATCCTGGCAACGCTCGCTGCACACCGTCGACCCGGCGGTCACCGTCGCGCCCGGCCTCGACGACATCGGCGACGCCTGGGCCCAGTCGCCGCTACGCACCCCGATCACCGAGCTGTCCGCGGACCTGCGCGGCATCACCGAGGACGCGGGCTACCTCGCCGTGGTCACCGATGACGCGGGCACCATCATGTGGTCGTGCGGCGACCGCACCCTGCGCAGGCAGGCCGAGGACGTGAACTTCGCCCCCGGCGGCTGCTGGGACGAAACCCACATGGGCACCAACGGATTGTCGCTGGCCCTGCACGACGACCGCCCGTGCTCGGTGTTCTCCGCCGAACACCTCGTCGCCGCCCTGCACGGCTGGGTCTGCTACTCCGCCCCGATCCACGCCCCCGACGGCAGGCAGGTCGGGGTGCTCGACCTGTCCAGTTCCTGGGATCGCTCCCATCCCGCGGTGATGACCTCGGTCCGCGCGCTGGTGACCGCCGTGGAAACCATGCTGCGCGTCGCCGAACCCGCGCCGACGCCGGGCGTGCGCCTCGAATGCCTGGGCACCGCACGGCTGTTGCGCGACGGCCGCCCGGTCCCGTTGCCGCCGCGCCAGCTCGAGATCCTCGCGCTGCTGGCCCTGGAACCCGACGGCTTCACCCCCGAACAGCTGCACGCCGCGGTCTACGGCGACCGCGCGGTCTCCACCAGCACCCTCAAAGCCGATGTCTCACACCTGCGCCGGGCCACCGGCGGCGAGATCAGCAACCGCCGCTACCTGCTCACCGGCCCGGTCGCCTGCGATGCGGTGGACTTGCTGGCCGCCGTTGCGGCCGGCGACACCACCTCCGCAGTGTGGCTCTATCGCGGCCCGCTGCTGCCCGGCTCGGACACCCCCGGCGTGGTGCAGTGGCGCGCGTATCTCGATGTCGGCGTGCGCAACGCGGTCCTGGCCAGCGATCGAGCCGAACACGCGGTCGCGTTCGGGGAACGCGCGCCCGGCGATATCGAGGTGCACGAGCATGCCCTGCGCCTGCTCCCCCTCGACGACGTGCGCCGGGCCGTGGTCGCCGCCCGGTTGCACACCGCGCTGCGCAGCTGAGGCCCGCGGTTGCGAAGGTTGAACCTTCCACACCAACCTCGCGCCAACCTTCACCGGCCATAGTGGCCCTCTCAGAGTGAATCTGTGAGGAGCGAAGCCATGATCTACGCCAGACCGGGGACCGACGCCGGCATAGTCAGCTACGCCACCCGGTACGACAACTTCATCGACGGCGACTGGGCCGCACCCATCGAAGGCCGCTACTTCGACAACCCCTCGCCGGTCGACGGCGAAACGTTCTGCGCGATAGCCCGATCCAGCGCCGCCGACATCGACCTGGCCCTGGAGGCCGCGCACGCCGCCGCCCCGCGCTGGGCCGCCACCTCGGCCGCGCAGCGCGCCGCGATCCTGCACCACATCGCCGACCGGATCGAGGCCAGCCTCGAACCCCTCGCGGTCGCCGAGACCTGGGACAACGGCAAACCCGTCCGCGAAACCCTGGCCGCGGATCTGCCGCTGGCCGTCGATCACTTCCGCTACTTCGCCGCCGCGATCCGCGCCCAGGAGGGCAGCGTCGCCGAAATCGACGGCGACACCGTGGCGTATCACTTCCACGAGCCGCTCGGCGTGATCGGGCAGATCCTGCCGTGGAACTTCCCGATCCTGATGGCGGCGTGGAAGATCGCGCCCGCCCTGGCCGCGGGCAACTGCGTGGTGCTCAAGCCGGCCGAGCAGACCCCGGCCTCGATCATGCTCGTGGTCGAGCTGATCGCGGACCTGCTGCCGCCGGGAGTGCTCAACGTGGTCAACGGATTCGGCGTCGAAGCCGGAAAGCCGCTGGCGTGCAGTGCGCGGGTGGCGCAGCTGGCGTTCACCGGCGAGACCACCACCGGGCGGCTGATCATGCAGTACGCCAGCGAGAACATCGTCCCGATCAGCCTGGAGCTGGGCGGCAAGAGCCCCAACATCTTCCTGCCCGACGTCATGGCCGACGACGACGCGTTCCTGGACAAGGCGATCGAGGGTTTCGGCATGTTCGCCTTCAACCAGGGCGAGGTCTACGCCTGCCCGTCGCGCGCGCTGATCCACTCCTCGATCTACGACGAGTTCCTGGCCCGCTGCGTGGCCCGCACCGAGGCGATCGCCGGTGGTGACCCGCTCGACGAAGCCACCATGATCGGGGCCCAGGCCAGCAACGACCAGTACGAGAAGATCCTGTCCTACATGGACATCGGCAGACAGGAGGGTGCCCGCGTCCGCACCGGCGGCGAGGCGCGCAAGGTCGAGGGCCTGCCCGGCGGCTACTACATCCAGCCCACCATCTTCGAGGGCAACAACACCATGCGGGTGTTCCAGGAGGAGATCTTCGGGCCGGTGGTCGCGGTGACCCGGTTCGACACCGTCGAGGAAGCGGTGCGCATCGCCAACGACACCCTCTACGGCCTCGGTGCCGGGGTGTGGACCAGGGACGGTGGGACCGCCTACCGGATGGGTCGCGCGATCAAGGCGGGCCGGGTCTGGACCAACTGCTATCACGCCTTTCCCGCGCACGCCGCGTTCGGCGGCTACAAGAAATCCGGCATCGGCCGGGAGAGCCACAAGATGATGCTGAATCACTACCAGCAGACCAAGAACCTGCTGGTCAGTTATTCGCCGACGAAGCTGGGGTTCTTCTGATGCAGCAATATCGAACCCACCGGGTCGCCATCACCGAGCGTGCCCGAACCGTGTTGCGGCAGTTGATCGAATGCCACGGCGCGGTGCTGTTCCACCAGTCCGGCGGCCGTGCCGAGGGCAACTCACCGGTGTGCCTGCCGGTGCGCGAGTTCCGCATCGGCGGCGCGGACGTGCTGCTGGGCTATCTGCCCTGGCACACCGAATTCTGGATGAGCGCAGAGCAATACGAGCTGTGGAAGCACACCCACGTCACCGTGGACGTGGCCACCGGGCGCGGCAGCAGCTGCTCGCTGGAGGCGCCGGAGGGCGTGCGTTTCCTGCTGCGCTCGCGGCTGCTCAGCGACGAGGAGGTGGCGACCCTGCCGCCGCCGTATACCGGTGCGGATCGGCTGACCTAGACCACCGGTCGCCCCGAGCCCGCGCGATCGGACCGGATGATCGCACGGTATGGGCGTGCTCCGTATTCGCGACCATGTGCGGATGCGGAGGGGTACGCGCGCCCGTCGGGGTGACCGGCCGGCGGCGTCCGCCAGGTGGCGCACGACCACCTGGCGGACGCTGGCTCAGCGGCCGGGCAGGAACCGCAGGCTGCGCGCGACCGTCATCAGGAACCGCTGCCACTTGTCCTGCGAAACCATCGGCGGCGCGTCCAGATTCAGGAACCGGGTGACCACCACGGTCTGCGGTTCGGTGAACTTGAGCAGCCCGTCCGGGCCGTGGCGGCGGCCGACCCCGGAGATGCCCATGCCGCCCATCGGCGCGGCCGTGCTTCCCCACGCGGGCGCGTAACCCTCGTCGACGCACACGGTGCCCGCGTGCAGCTGCGCGGCGATGCGTTCGCCTTCGGACTTGCTCGACGCCCACACGCTGGCGTTGAGGCCGTACTCGGTGTCGTTGGCCAGCCGGATCGCCTCGTCGACGGAGTCGACCGGGTAGATCGACACCAGCGGGCCGAAGGTCTCGTTGCGCCCGCACTCCATGGCGTCCGTGACGTCGGCGAGCACCGTCGGTTCGAAGAACAGCGGGCCCAGATCCGGGCGCGCCTTGCCGCCGGCGAGCACCGTGGCGCCCTTGGAGGTGGCGTCGGCGACGTGCTTGGTCACCGTCTCCAGCTGTGCCTCGGAGATCAGCGACCCGATATCGGCCGAATAGTCGTAGGCGGCACCGAGTTTGGCGGCCTCGACCGCGGCGACGAACTTGTCGGTGAACTCCGCGGCGATCGCGCGTTCGACATAGAGCCGTTCGATCGAGATGCACAGCTGTCCGGCGTTGGAGAAGCATGCGCGCACCGCGGCCTTGGCGACCTTGTCCAGGTTCGCGCCCTCGGCCACGATCATCGGGTTCTTGCCGCCGAGTTCGGCGGAGAAGCCGATCAGCCTGCGTCCGCACTGCTCGGCCAGGGTGCGCCCGGTCGCCGAGGAACCGGTGAACATCAGGTAGTCGCACTGGTCGACGATGGCGGTGCCGACCACGGTGCCCGGGCCGGGCACGACCGCGAGCAGATCGCGCGGCAGCCCGGCGCGGTAGAGCAATTCGGCGTTGGCCAGTGAGGAGAACGGGGTCTGGCTGTCCGGTTTGACCACCACGGCGTTGCCCGCGATCAACGCCGGGATCGAGTCGCCGATGGACAGCAGCATCGGATAGTTCCACGGCGCGACGACCCCGACGACGCCCTTGGGCTGGGTCCGCACCGAGGCCCGGTTGAGCACCGGGAACGCGCCCGGAACGCTGTGCGGGGCAAGCAGTTTCGCGGCGTTCCTGGCGAAGTAGCGGGCCGCGAAGATCAAGCCCATGATCTCCTCCTGGGCCGCCCAGCGCGCCTTGCCGGTCTCGGCCTGCACCACGTCCATCAGGAACTCGCGGTGCTCGACGATCAACGCCCGATACCGCTCCAGCACCGCCGCGCGATCGGCGACCGGCCGCGCCGCCCAGCGCGCCTGCGCGGCCCTGGCCTTCTCGAACGCCGCCGTCACATCCTCGGCCGTGCCCACCGGAACGGTGCCCAGCGGCGTGCCGGTGAACGTCTCGGCGATCGTCTTGCGCGAACGAGCGTCGGGACCGTCGATCGCGGCCAGCGCGCTCAGACGATCGAAGACGGCAGCTTCCGGCGCGGGCATCGTTGCCTCCTACGTAAGTGTTCGATGCGATCTCGTGTAACCGCGAGATACACACAATCTACGCTGGAGAGCGGGCTGACCACGCAGGTATGTCGGTCGACACGCGATAGTCCGGGCCGCCGACATTCTCACGCGGTGAGCCATGCCTGCCGGAACTTCTCCCGGTCCGCCGAGCCGGCGGACTGCCACACCCAGGTCAAAATGCCCATCGCCATGGCGGTCACCTGTTCGAACAGGTTGGCCACCAGGGCGAGCAGGTCATCGAATCGCAGCTCGTCGACCTGCGGTGGCCGGTTCTTTCCATACACGTGGTTGATCAGCACGCGGTCGCCGTCCACCACGTAGTCGTAATGTGCCGAGGCGTTACGCAGGAGTGGATCGATCCCGTCGGCCAGCCCCGGAACGTCGGCGCGGAGGCTTTTGAGGACCGCGGGAAAGCCGCGGTGCCTGCCGCGGGCATCGGCGTCGAAGGCGGACTCCGCGCCGGTCGAGATCTTGCTCGCGACCACGATGATCTGGCCGTAGAGCTGATAAGGCCCCTCGGCGACTCGCATGCTGATATCGAGGGCGTCGTCGACCCATCCCCGCCGCTCGCGCGAGCTTTCGATCAGGCGGACCAATCGCTCGTGCTGTTCGACGAGCTTGCGCCAGGCGGTCGAGCTCTGTGCCACGAATTCGTCGAGCGTCGTCGTCCAGTCCGGCGCCGCCCGAGTCGCCGCGTCCAGGACCGACCGCGTCAGCGCTACCCGCTCGGCTCGCCGGCCGGGATCGTGCATGCTCCTCGACGTCGCGGCCAGCGGAAGGAGCGGTCGGAGCAGAACCGGGTCCTTGGCGGCCAGATCACCCAACTCGGCGAAGACAACCGCCGCCGCGGTCCCACTGAGCAGAAATTCCGGCCCGTGCCGCAGGGGCTGCAGCAGGTTACAGGCTTCGGCGACCGCCGGACCGGCGGAGTCCAGCAGGCCCTGGCCGTGTGTCATCCGCTCGATCGCGACACTGACCGTCGGTGCGGTCAGCGTCGTGCAGAAGCCGACGATCGCTGAGGCGAACATGAGGACACCACGGATCAGCGTGCGATGGGTGGAGAGCAGATTCGGTGGACCGGGATTGTGCTTGAGCGACAAGGAAACATCGATCACCTCGTTGGCCAGGGCCAGCAACGTGGTCCACGCGACCCGGGTGTGCTCGGCTTCGGGATCGCTGAAATCCCCGCTGCCCATCGCGGCGGGGAGCGCATCCGCCCACCGGAGAAAGTTCGGCAGCATCAGCGTTTTGAGCCACACCTCGTACCGGCCGTCGGGTCCGCGCGCTCCTCGATCCGAATGCGGGCAGTTGTAGGCGTATTCGAGTCGCTCCTGGAGGCGGACAAGGTCGGCGCCGAAGTGCCGGACCCGGGCTTGAACGTGACGATCGGGCAGATCATGCGCGGATCCACACTCGGGGCAGGCACCCTCACCGCGATCGAGGCTGTAGATCGCGCCGCAGTCCTCGCATCCGAACACCCCATAGCTGAGCGTGAATCCGCCGGCGGTGCGCGGCGGTCCGCCGGGAACCAGCGTCGGCGAGCCACAGATTGTGCACTGGGACAACGTGTCCAGCGACAGGGTCACACCGCATCGCGTGCATGTTTGCAAATCAGTTCCTCCCCCGATCACCCATCCCGGCGATCCGGGAATCATACGTCGGCGGTGAACGCCGCCTACGTGGCGGGATTTGCCGCTCGAACCCGGCCCTGAGCGCGATCGTGGCGGTGAAGTCAATTCCAGTCCCACTCAGCGGGACACGACGGCCGTGCGGTTGGTTTTGTGGTTTAGGTTGTGCCGATGTTCAGAGCGAGGCTCGGGGTTCGTACGCGGATTCTGGCAATCGCGCTCATTCCGAGCTTGACTCTGCTTGTAGTCGGCGTGGGCGCAGCGGGATATCTGGTAGCCGAGGGGACCACGGCCAAGGAATGGGCGGTCCAGAATCAGAAGGCCATCCCGCACACCCGGGAGTTGATGGAGGCGGTCCAGCAGGAACGCCGCCTGACCCTGGCCCAGCTCGCCGGTGACGACACCGTTCCCCCGGCCCTGGCCGCGGCGCGCATCCGCCTCGACGGCGCCATGCGCGGACTGATCGAGGCCTCCACCGGACTGCGCAAGGTCGACGACTCCAAGATCGGCGACGACGTCGCGGGCTTCAACACCCTGCTCAGCCAGATGACCCAGGTCCGCATGGCCACCGACGCGGGCCAGCTGCCGCCGTCGGACGCCTACATGTTCTACAACCGCATCCTCGACGTCATCTCCGTCGGCACCGAGATCGCCGAACAGTCCGCCCCCGACACCGAGATCGGCATCGCCATCGCCGACGGCATGCGCTTCCTCAACGCCGCGGAATCGATGTCGCGCAGCAACGCCCTCGGCGTCATGCTCGCCACCGCCAACGGCCCCACCCCGATCCCGATCGAGGAGTTCCTGCGCCAGGTCGGCTTCTACCACAACGAAATCGGCAACCTGGCCGCCGAATTCCCCACCGGCCCCATGCACGACCGGCTCCAGCAGCTCACCGGAAGCACCAACTGGCAGCAGCTGTCGCTGATGGAAACCGCGCTCGCCCAACGCTATTTCGCCGCGCAGGCCGCCACCACCAGCTCGTCGAGCGGAGCGAACTCCACGAGCGGCTCCTCGAACAGTTCATCGAGCAGCTCGACCGGCAGTTCGAAGCTGCCCGCCCTGCCGCTGTCGACCACCGACTGGCAGAACGCCGCCGCCGAGGTCAACCGCGCGATGATCGACGTGTGGATCTCGCAGAACCGCCGCTCCCAGGAACTGGCCGAGGACAAGGCGAACACCTCCGCCGCCAACTCCCTCTACGCCGGCGGCGGCGTGCTCGTGGTCAGCATCGCCGCCTTCCTGATCGCGCTCGTGCTGGCCAACCGGATCATCCGCAGGCTCAAGCGACTGCGCAAGCAGACCTTCGCCCTCGCCGACGAGCGACTACCGGAGACCATGCGCAGGCTCAACGCGGGCGAAACCATCGACCCCGCCGCCGAGACCCCGGTCCTCGACTTCGGCCATGACGAGATCGGCCAGGTGGCCAGGGCATTCCAGCACGCGCACGCCGCCGCCATCGGCGCCGCGGTCGCCGAGGCCCGCACCCGCGAGGGCGTCAAGGCGGTGTTCCTCAACATCGCCCACCGCAGCCAGATCGTGGTGCACCGCCAGCTCGAGATCCTCGACGAAGCCGAACGGCGCCAAGAGGATCCGGCCCTGCTCGACACCCTGTTCCGGCTCGACCACCTGGCCACCCGCGAACGCCGCAACGCCGAGAACCTCACCATCCTCGGCGGCGGCCAGCCCGGCCGCCAATGGCGCAACCCGGTGCCGCTGATGGATCTGGTGCGCAGCTCGGTCGGGGAAACCCTCGACTACGCCAGAGTGCGGGTGTCGCGGCTGCCGGAGGTGCACGTCGTCGGCACCGTCGTCGCCGACCTGATCCACCTGCTCGCCGAACTCGTCGACAACGCCACCGCGTTCTCCCCGCCGCAGTCGCGCGTCGAGGTCAGCGGCAACGTGGTCGGCAAGGGCGTGGTCACCGAGATCAGCGACCAGGGCATGGGCATGCCCGACAGCGAACTCACCCGCTTGAACGACATGCTGCGCACCCCACCGGATTTCGGTGTCGCGGCGCTGTCGGCGGACTCGCGGCTCGGACTGTTCGTGGTCGCCCAGCTCGCGGTGCGCCACGGGGTCACGGTGCGGCTCGCGGAATCCGACTACGGCGGCATCAAGGCCATCGTGCTCATCCCGTCCGCGCTGATCGTCGCCGATTCCATTCCGGCACAGACCCCTTCGGAACTCACCGACCCCGGCCGGCGCCGGCGGCTGGCCACGCCGATGACCAGCGAACCCGCCGGACCCGCCGAGGCCGCCCAGCCGGTCACCGGTTCGGTCGCGACCCTGGCCATCGAATCCCCCGCGCCCTACGGCCCGCGACCGCACATCCCGCCCGCCCCGCAACCTGACGGTGACGGCCGCCCCGCACTGCCGCGGCGCAGCAGGCAGACCAACCTCGCACCGCAACTGGCCGAGCCCGCTCCCGAACCACCCGCCCCCGCGGCGCCGGCCCGCTCGGCCGAACAAGCTCGTGATCTGATGTCCGCCATCGAGAACGGGACCAGGCAGGGCCGACGCTCCGCCGTCGTCCCGGACGAACAGGAAGGTTAGGGGTGTCCTCTTCTCCCACAGGTGATCTCAATTGGCTGCTCGACGATCTCGTCGACCGGCTGGCCGGGGTGCGCCACGCGGTGGTGCTGTCCACCGACGGACTGTTACTGGGGCGCTCCAGCGCGATGACCCGTGAGGACGCCGAACACTTCGGCGCGATGTCCTCGGCGCTCTACGGTCTCGCGCGCAGCGCGGGCAACCGATTCGACGGCGGCGGCGTGCGCCAGGCCGTGATCGAACTCGACCGGGCCGTGCTGTTCGTCACCTCCGCCGGCGACAACGCATGCCTTGCGCTGCAGGCGATCGAGTCCGCGAACCTGGGCATGGTGGCCTACGAGATGAACCTCACCGTCCAGCGCGTCGGCAACTACCTGTCCACCACGCCACGGCACGACCTCGTCGGACAGGGTGAATCGAATCTGTCATGACCCACCCGCGTGAGCCCTGGTTCGACGAAGCGGCAGGCCCGCTGGTCCGCCCGTACGCGGTGACGCGCGGGCGAACCAGCGGGGCGGGCCCCGAACTGGACATGCTCACGTCCGTGGTCACCGACGACTCGGCCGGCGCCTCGCGCCGGATGGAACCCGAATACGCCGATATCCTTCGGCTGTGCCGTGTTTCGCAAACGGTGGCCGAAGTATCGGCTCAGTTGCGTTTACCGCTCGCGGTGACGAAGATCCTCGTCGGCGACCTAATCGGCGACGGGCAACTCATATTCCGGGCTCCCGTCCCGACGGAAGCCGGGCCCGAAGACCTCAACATATTGCGAGCGGTACTGGATGGAATCCGAAAACTTTGACCCCAGCGGCACGCCGCACCTGGCCGCCTCGGTCAAGATCCTCGTCGCCGGCGGGTTCGGCGTCGGTAAAACGACCATGGTGTCGGCGATCAGCGAGGTCGCGCCCCTGCGCACCGAGGAGCTGATCACCGAGGTCAGCACCGGTGTCGACGATCTGTCCGGCGTGGAACAGAAGACCACGACCACGGTCGCACTGGACTTCGGCAGGCTCACCATCGACAAGGACCTGGTGCTATATCTGTTCGGCACCCCGGGACAGGACCGCTTCTGGTTCCTCTGGGACGAGCTGGCCCGCGGCGCGCTCGGCGCGGTCGTGCTGGCCGACACCCGCAGGCTCGGCAATTCCTTTGCCGCCGTTGACTTCTTCGAGCGGCGGCGGTTGCCGTTCATCGTCGGGGTCAACTGTTTCGACGGTGCGCCGGTCTACACGATCGAGGAGGTGCGCGACGCGCTCGACCTCGATCCCAACACCCCGGTGCTGCTGTGCGATGCCCGCGACCGCGGTTCGTGCAAGACGGTGCTGATGACGTTGGTGGAGCACCTCATCGAACGCGTGCAGCGTCCGATCGTCACCACCTGAGTCCCCGGCGGCCCCGAGCGCTTCGGGGCTGCCGGTTCGCACACCGTTCGAAGAGAGTCAGGTATATGCGTATCGAACGAACCCTTGCCGCCGTGGTGGTTTCCGGCGCCCTTGTGCTGCCCGCCGCGCCCGCGGTGGCCGCCCCCGCTTCGATACCGATGGTCGCGGCCGCGCAGGAGTCCGGATCTGCCACCTACGCACGCGAATTCGGGTACTTCATCGTGTGCTTGATCAAGGGCCAGTTCGTCGGTTCGAAGTTCCCGCTCTGCTGAACCTCACACCTGCCGCACCCAGGACACGAACAGCAGCGCGCCCGCCGCGCACAGCAGCACCGTCAGTGCGACCGGCCAGCGCGGCCCCGCACGCCCGAGAATCGCGCGGGTGAGCCGAACCTGCAGCGCGCCGATTCCGGCGACCAGCGCCAGCCACACCGGCAGCGACGCCACCCCGATCAGCGCGTGCACCGACCAGGCGCCGGCCAAAGTCGGCCCGCCCCAGGCATTCCCGTAGCCGCCGGAGGTGAGCAGCGGGTAGCACACGCCCCGCACCGCGCCGAGCACGGCCAGGAACGCCAGAAACCAGGTCACCACCCCGAGCGCGCCGCTGAGCAGCGAATGCCAGAACGCACGCGCCGCCGAATACTTGCGCGGATTGACCCATTCGCCGAGCAGGCGCCGCGGCACCCGCAGTCGCGGCGGGATCGGGCCTGCCGCCAGCGGCACCGCCCACAGGGCATAGGCCGCCGCGCGCAGCCACGCCAGGACCAAACTCATAGCGCCGACCGTAGCGCGTTGCGCCTGCGGCTCAACGCAATCGGCCCGCATCCACCAGATCGTCGAACAGCAGCTGATCCACCGGCGGCACGAGCGCCCGATCGGCGTAGCTGAACCACGCCATCTCCTCGATCTCGCTGCTCGCGGCCAAGGTGCCGTGATAGTCGGCGGTATAGCAGCTCATCCGCACGACCTGCGCGGGTCCGTGCGCAGCCTCGTAGGTGCCGACGTGGGCGACCGTCTCGGGCAGCAACGCGACGGTGAGCTCCTCTTCGATCTCCCGCAGCAGGGTTTGCAGATCGGTCTCCGCGCCCTCGCGTTTGCCACCGGGAATATAGAAGACGTCCTTGCCGCGCGGCCGCGCACACAGGATGCGCCCGCCCTCGATCCGCACCCACGCCACCGTGTCGATCAGCTGCCCGTCCACCCACGCACCCTAACCACCGCTTCCCCGGTCCCGCGCACGCGACACCGGAACTCGCGGGTTAGATCGGCAGTGCGCCGCGACGTGGGTAGTGCCGCAGGGCGGCAGGCACCGCCAGCAGCCCAGAGCCCTGGACCCGGGTGTGGGCACCCAGATTCTCCAGGTCCACCGACAAGCGCTGTGCTGCTGCGCGCGCCGAATACCCGGTCCTGCAAGGCACTTGCCGGCTCGAGGTCCTCGTCATCGTCCGGCGAGTGCGCCTCGCCGGCATGCTCGCGCAGCATGTCCAGGTAGGCCGTGACCTGACCCGGCTCCGATGTCGCGCGTCGACGGTCGCCGGCTTGCAGCCACGCGTAGAGCCGATCGAGCGGTGCGTCCGGATCGATCTCGTCCGACCGGCGGATGCGCACCTGCCCGGCGGACACGCAATGCATGCGGATGGCACCGTCTCGCGCGATGCACCACTGGCTCCGGCACCCTGGTGCGTAGTCGTCGACGAATTGCTCATACCAGTGGGCGGTGCCGAAGCGCAGGCTCAATTCCTCCAGGCGCAGATACATCTCGGACTGTTTCTCACCAGTGGGCATGTGTGGTTTCGCTGCCCAGGTGGTGTCCTTGAAGAACACCAAGGTCCAGCCGTCCAGTACGGGAGTGAGGAAAACCTCGGGGTAGAGATCCCACGACTGCGGCGCCGAGTCGTCCGCTCCGAAGCCCAGGTCGGTCCAATAGCCGGGGTACATGGTCAGCGGCACTGTCCCTTGCCACGGCGCGAACCCCATCCGCATGGTTACCGCGACCGGGTCGCGGAGATCGAACGCCGCCAGGACCGCGGCGTGATCGGCGGTCGGCAACGCGAACCACGACCCGGACAACCGCTGGAAATCCACTGGCGCGGGTGTTTCGGTCCGCTGTTTCATCCGGATCAACCGATGCAGCACCGTCAGATCGTCCGGTGCGAGGTAGTTCCACCCGAACTCGGCAAGCATCGTCATCGCGGCGCGCCGCGTCACCCGGTCGGACCGCGGCACCGACCGCAACGCACCCACCGCACCCGTGCCGAACACGCACAGATCCGAGATCGCCTCGTGGCGGACGTTGTCGAGCGAACTGCCCAGCAGCGCCGAGACGATGGGCAGATGCCTGCATCGGTGCGCGGCAACGAAATCCTCGTCCGCGCAGTCGCCGGAGAACGGACAGGAAACCATCGCCGGGGGCGATTGCTCGGGCAGGAACTCGGGCACGCGGGTGTCGCCGGGAAGTCCGAGCGTGATCCACAGGCGTTCACCCAGGCCGCCTTTCGGCGAAGCGGTCAACGCCTCGACCAGGGTCGTGAAGTTTCCGGGACGGCGTAGCACCTCGATACAGTCCGGCCAGGCGTAGTCGACACGCTCATCCCCGAGCAGATCCAGCGTCAGCGTGACGAAGGGCTGCCGTCCTGGCCCCCGGGTGTCGATCCGCGGTGCCCGGCTTCGGATCTGCGGATCGGGGTCGGTCAGCAGCCGCCGAAATTGGTCGATGTCGAAACCGTCCACCAGCAGGGCGACGAAGTTGCCGCGATCCTGCTCGCCGACCACGCGATCCAGCGCCGCCCAGGCCTGCCCGCGGACCTCCGGGTCCACGTCGGCGGCGAGCCGCCGCGCCTCGCTCAACCGGGCGCCCACCTCCCCATCGCGCAGCAACCACCAATGTTGGGGCGCCAGTGAGCGTTCCGCCAACAACACCCGCAACCGATCCAGGTCGATCTCCATCACATCCACAAGCTAACCCTTCACCCCGGCACAGGCCGGACCGCCGGCCTTCGCCTAGTGCACCGGGATCGGGAGCAAGGCCGGGGTGCGGGCGCCGGGACCCAGGACCGCGTGCAGGTCGGCGAGGGCGACGTGTTCGCCGCAGTGCGAGCAGACCGGCTCGACCACCGCGGTGTGCTGGCAGGTGTTGTGCACGAGCTCGAGCGGCGGGCCGGACGGCGCGGCCCACTCGTCGCCCCACTGCCGCATCGCGGTGACGACCAGCCACAGTGAGCGGCCCTTCGGAGTGAGGCGGTAGTCGTGGCGAACCGGGTTGTCCTGGTAGGGCTCCCTGGTCAGGATGTCGTGCTCGACGAGGTGCTCGAGGCGCTGGGTGAGCACGTTGCGGGCGATGCCGAGGCGCTCGCGGAAGTCGTCGAAGCGGGTCACGCCGAGCAACGCGTCGCGCACGATCAGCAGCGTCCACCACTCGCCGACCACCTCGAGGCATTGGGCCAGCGAGCAGTTCATGTCTTCGAAGCTCGTCCTGCGCATGACCACCAGCATAGTCGGTTGCTTCATGAAACTCGCTCACCTATGGTTCGTTGCATGATGCAACTCACTGGGCGATCGGTCAGCGACGTGTTCGCGATCGCCGAAACCGACTATCGGATCTGGCAGGCGTATGTGGACCGATCGTGGCGCGGCTGGACCGGGCCGCACGGCGGGGTGATGGCGGCGATGCTCGTCGAGGTGGCGCGCCGGGCCGGCGGGAGCGAATTGCCGGTGCGCGCGGTGGATCAGCGGTTTCTCGGGCGACCACACGAGGGGGCGTTCACTTTTCGGGCCACCACGCACGCGGTGGGCCGCAGCACCGTGGTGATCGACGTGCAGGCGTATCAGGGTGCCGGGCTGATGGCTTCGGCGTCGGTGACCTTCGGCCGCACCGTCGCGACGGCCATCGCCGAGCGTCGCCCGGCGCCCGTGCCGGACGTGCCCGGCCCCGAGGACTGCTCGATCTTCGCGCTGCCGCCCGACATCACCCCGGTCGGAGCGCATTTCGAGATCCGCCCCGCGGCGGGCCCGTTGCCGCTGACCGGCGCGGCGGAATCCATGATGTGCGCCTGGATCTCGATGGTTCCCCGCATGCCCGTCGACGCGGCGACGCTGGCCATCCTGGTCGACGCCCTGCCGCCGGCGCTCTTCCCGACCCTCAGCGCGCCGGTCGCGGTCCCCACCGTGGCGCTGTCGATGCACCTGCACACCGACCTGCTCGACGTCCCGCAACCGGTGCTGGTGCGGGCGACCAACGCCTCCACCGCCGGCGGCTGGGCCGTCGACGATGTCGACCTCTGGGACCGCGACGGCCGAATGCTGGCCTCCGCCAGGCAAACCCGCCGCGTGCGCGGCTGAATCGGAGAAATCGTCATGACTGTTCGTTCCGGACCGCGGGCCGATTCGCGGATCGTGTTCGCCATCGTCTCGATCGGCGTATTGCTGTCGAGCCTGGACCTGTTCATCGTCAATGTCGCATTGCCCGACATGGCGGTCGATTTCGGCGGCGCCGGGATCGCCGGATTGTCGTGGGTGCTCAACGCGTACGCGATCGTGTTCGCCGCGCTGCTGGTGCCCGCCGGGCGACTCGGGGACCGCGGCAGCAACCGGAGGACCTTCCTGATCGGGCTCACCGTCTTCGTGATCGGGTCCGCGCTGTGTGCCACCGCGTGGGATGTCGGTTCCCTGGTGGCGTTCCGGGTGGTGCAGGCCGTCGGCGCGGCGATGCTCATTCCCACCTCGCTCGGCCTGGTGCTCGCCGCGACGGTGCCCGAGCGCAGGCCGGTCGCGGTCCGGTTGTGGGTGGCCTTCGGTGGGCTCGGTGCCGCGCTCGGCCCGGTGCTGGGCGGCATCCTGGTCGAATTCGGTTGGCGCTGGGTGTTCTTGGTGAACGTCCCGCTGGGCGTCATCGCCGTTGTGCTCGGCCTGCGCCGGTTGCCCGATCCGCCCGGTGACGGCGGACGACTGCCGGACCTGCCCGGCGCGCTGCTGCTCGTCGGCACCATCGCCACGTTCGTGCTCGCGTTGGTCAAGGGCGAGGACTGGGGATGGTCATCGGCCGGAGTCCTGCTCGCGTTCGCCGCCGCCGTGCTGCTGGCGATCGCCTTCGTCGTCTCCTCCGCCCGCCACCACAGCCCCGTCGTCGATCCCGCGCTGCTGCGCGCCCCCAATTTCGCGCTGATGGCCGGGAATTCGATCTTCTTCCACATGGCCTTCGGCGCGATGCTGCTCTCCTCGGTGCTGTGGGCGCAGAACATCTGGGGCTGGTCGGCCCTGCGCACCGGCCTCGCCATCGCCCCCGGACCGCTCGTCGTCCCGATCGTCGCGATCCTGGCCGGCAAACTCATCGCCCGCGTCGGCGCGGGCCCGGTCATCGCCGCCGGCGGCCTCGCCTTCGCCGCGGGCATGCTCTGGTGGACCCAATCGATCACCCTGCACCCGGATTACGCCGGCGGCCTCCTCGGCGGCATGCTCGTCAGCGGCCTCGGCGTCGGCCTCAGCCTCCCCACCGCCTTCGCCGCCGGCACCAGCGCCGTCCCGCCCCAGCGCTTCGCCACCGGCTCCGCCGTCCTGAGCATGGCCCGCCAAATCGGCCTTGCCCTCGGCGTAGCCCTCTTCGTCGCGGTCCTGGGCACCCCCACCACCCCCGACGCCACCCTCGAGGCGTTCCACCGCGGCTGGTACGCCACCGCCGCCGTAGCCCTCCTCGCCGGCCTCATCGGCGTGGCCGCCAAAATGCCGTCACCCACTGCCCCGCAACCAGATCCGAACACCACCGACTCCCCTCGACCGACACCAACAATCCAGGTACCGAGCTGACACCCGCACGCCTGTCCGCGGTCGGCAGCTACCCCGACACCGCCGCAGACCTGCTGATTTCCCGCACAGCGAATGGCATGCGATTTCTTGTGCGGGAAATCAAGTGGTGTGCGGCTATTGGGGGGCGGCTTGGACCGGGAGGGAGTCGCGGCCGAGGGCGGTGGCCAGGTGGGATACGGCGGCGTCGAGGCCGGTTTTCGGGAGAGGGGCGCCGTCGAACATCGAGAGGGTGATCGCGTCGTCGGTGAGGTCCCAGGTGCCGACGATGCGGCCTGCGGATACGACGATCGGGGAGATCCAGCCTGCGGTGCGACTGACTTTGGCGCGGTGGTCGCCGGGTAGCAGGACGGTGTCGTTGGTGCCGGGACCGAGGACGTACTGGTCGAAGCCGCCCAGTAGGTGCACCGCGGTGGTGGGCTCGGTGGTGGCGAGGTCGTCGAGGTGTTCGGTCAGCACGTAACCGGCGCGGCCGTCCACGTCGACCTGGGTGAGGGTGTCGCCCAATTCGGAGAACCAGCGGCGCAGAACGGTTTTGCGGAGACTGCCGCGGCTGAGCCAGGCGTCGAAGATCTCGGGGGTCGCGGGGCCGTAGGCGCCGAGGTAGGCGGTGATCGCGCGCGGGCCGGCGACGTCGGGTTCCGGGATGCCGGGCCAGCCCTTGATCAGCTGGGCCGGATCGGCGAACGTGATCTTGGTGCCCTGTGCGGGGCCGTGGCAGAGCGCGCCTTGCCAGGCAAGGGGTTTGAGCAGCGCGCCCCAGCCCGAACGCAGTTGCTCGCCGAGACGGTGATACGCCGGATCGGCGACGATGGCGTCGACCAGTTCCTCGCGGGTCAGTACGGCGCCGTCGAGAACGCGGCGAACCTCCTCGGTCAGGGCGGCGACGTCATCCGGCGAGGCGCCGAACGTGCGCTGCCATGAAGGCTTTTCCCAGGTGCGCGCGGAGGCGAGCAACGAAAGGCAGGCCGCGGCGAGATCCGGTTCGAGCGCATGCAGGGTGCCGCGCATCGCCCAGGTCTTGATCAGGGTGCCGTTGTCCAGCTCGGCGACCAGCGCACCGGCCCGCGGCGCCGAACTACGCAGGGCCACCGCCATTTCCGCGGCCGAGGTGACCTGCGCCTGCACCCCGCACAATCGGCCGACGATCTCGGCGACGCCGTCCGCGCGCGGCGCGACGAACTGTCGCCGCAACCGCCACGCGAAAACCTGATCCCAGGTCAAGCGCATGGGTACTCCTTCAGATCAGCCCAGCAAGGCACTGCAGAACGCTACCGTAGCCGCCGCCGACGCCAATCCCGTTACCGTCGCGGCGATCACCCCGAGCAGCGCGGTGCGCGTGGTCGCGCGCCGGAACGGGCTCACCGGATCCAGCAGCCGCTCGGCCCGGGCCAGCACCGCGGTCCCGGCCGCGGCCAGCGCGCCCTCGGGCAGCACCTCGGTCACCCCGAGGATCGCCAGCAATCCACCGAGCAGCGGTTCGGAACCATGCTTGTCGGCGGCCTTGTCATCGGCGCACATCTCCAGCAGCCGGGTGATCTCGGCGGTTCCTGCGGTGACCACCCGCAACCCCGGCAACGTCGTGGCGATCGCCCGCAGCACCGCGGTCAACGGCGCGTGCCTGCCGGACAGATGCGCCCGCTCGTGGGCCAGCACCGCGTCGAGCTGGTCCGGCGCCAGCGCGTCGAGCGCGGCGCTGGTGACGACGATCGTGTCCGGCCGCCCCGGCACGCAATAGGCTTGCCGCTCCGGCGAATCCAGCACCAGTGCGGCCACCCCCGGCACCCGCCGCCCGACCAGCCGCAACGCCTTCGCGTGCGCGTGGGTGCGCCTGCGCATCTCCCGCACCACCGACACCGCGCGCGCCACCACCGCCATCGTGCAGGTCGCGACCAACGCGCCGACGGCGAAGGTGACCGCCTTGGTCGCGCCGCTGCCGTCGTCGTGGATCGGGCTCCACAGAATGGTGAAGCAGGCGCGCAGCGCCTCGTGCGGATGTCCCCAGTAGGTGGCGAATTCGACGGTGAGCATGGTCGCGGCCGCCGCCCACGCGCCGAGCGTCACCGCGATCGCGACGACCCAGGCGATGATGCCGAGCCGGGGCGCGTTGCCCCGCCGGGTCAGCCGGGTCAGCACCGGCGGGCCGAGCGTGGCCACCGTGGCGCCGTACAGCATCAGTGTGATGGCCAGGGTCACGGCGCGGCGCCTTCGGCGCCCGGCGGTCCGTCCGGGGTCTTGCGGGCGGTGAGCCTGCGTAGCGCGGCCCGCAGGCCGGCCGATTCCTCGGCGCTGATCCGGTCGACGAAATGGCTCAGCACCAGATCGGAGCGCCCGCCCGCACCCAGCGCCTCGAGCATCAGCCGGGCACTGTGCTCCTCGCGGGTCAGCGTCGGCCAGTACCGGTAGGCCTTGCCGGAACGCTCCCGCGCCAGCCAGCCCTTGCGGTGCAGGTTGTCCATCGTGGACATGACGGTGGTGTAGGCGATGTCGCGCTGAGCGGACAGTTCGTCGAAGATCTCGCGCACCGTGGTGTCTTCCGCGTCCCGATCCCAGATGCGGTCCATGATCACCGCCTCCAGGTCTCCAAATCCGCGCACAGTACCGACTCCCTCATCCAAAAACGTGCCCTGCTGTCGGGCCAGCGTACCGGTTCGTCCGAATTGCTACGTAGTCAAGCCGTAGATTCGCCGATTCCCCTCGATCCTGTCGGTGGGTCATGCGAACATATGTTCGTGTCCGACGCGCCCGCCTCCCGCCCGCGGATCGTCGCGCGCGCCGAAGCGTCGATCCTGCACGCCGATCTCGATTCGTTCTACGCCTCGGTCGAGCAGCGCGACAATCCACGGCTGCGCGGCAAGCCGGTGATCGTCGGCGGCGGTGTCGTGCTGGCGGCCAGCTACGAGGCGAAAGCGTTCGGGGTGCGGACGCCGATGAACGGCGGGCAGGCGCGGCGGCTGTGCCCGCACGCGATCGTCGTGCCGCCGCGGATGTCGGCGTACGCGGCGGCGAGCAAGGCGGTGTTCGAGGTCTTCCACGACACCACGCCGGTGGTCGAGGGCATCTCGATCGACGAGGCGTTTCTCGACGTGGGCGGATTGCGGCGGATCGCGGGCGAGCCGATCGGCATCGCCGAGCGATTACGCAGCCGGGTGCGCGAGCAGGTCGGGCTGCCGATCTCGGTGGGTATCGCGCGCACCAAGTTCCTGGCCAAGGTCGCCAGCGCGGTCGCCAAACCCGACGGGTTGCGCGTCGTGCCGCCCGACGCCGAACTCGATTTCCTGCACCCGCTGCCCATCGAACGGCTGTGGGGCGTCGGCGAAGTCACCGCTCGCACGCTGCACGACCACGGCATCACCCGGGTCGGCCAGCTCGCCGACCTCGGCGAGCGCCCGCTGCGCGCGATCCTCGGCGCCGGGGGCGGCCCGCCACCTCTACGCCCTGTCCTGGGCCAGGGACCCGCGCCGCGTCGAGACCGGGGTGCGCCGGCGGTCGATCGGCGCCCAGCGCGCCCTCGGCCGGCGGTCGCGTCCACCCGACGAGATCGAGGCATACCTGCACGGGCTCACCGACCGGCTGGGCCGCCGGCTCCGCGCCGCCGACCGCATCTGCCGAACCGTGGTGCTGCGCCTGCGTTTCGACGATTTCACCCGGGCCACCCGCTCGCACACCCTGCCCGAGGCGACCGATCACACCGAAACTCTGCTGAGCGCCGCGCGATCGCTGCTGGCCACCGCCATGCCGATGATCGAGGAACGCGGCCTCACCCTGATCGGGTTGGCGCTGACCAACCTCGCCGACGCCGACCCGTTCCAGCTGTCGCTGCCGTTCGAGGCCCGCGCGACCAACACCCTCGACGCGACCCTCGACGAATTGCGCCACCGCTTCGGCTCCGCCGCCGTCACCCGCGCCGCACTGCTCGGCCGCGGCGAGGGGCTGTCGGTGCCGCTGCTACCGGACTGACGGTGGCGGCGATCCGCCTCGCCGCCGGTGCCGTTCCGGTCCGGGCTACGAGGCGGACTGCGCCTGCGCGGCGGCCAAGGCCTCTTCCTGAATCCGCGGGAACTGCGCGGCCATCGCCTCGGCGAGCGCCTGCGCGGCCGAGAGCGGCCGGATCATCACGGTGAGGCTATCGATCTTGCCCTCGTCGTCGTAGTGCAGGAAGTCGCATCCGTTGACCGTCTTCCCGTTCACCGTCGCCTCGAAGATCAGCGCGTGATCGCGCCCGTCCGGATTGGCGATCTCGCGCAGGTAGTGGAAGTCCTCGAATACGCGCAGCACACCGCGCAGGATCGCCGCGGTCAGCGCCTTGCCGGGGTACGGCTTGAACGCGACCGGGCTGGTGAACACGACATCGTCGGCGAGCAGCGCCTCGACCGCATCGGTGTCTCGGGCTTCGACGGCCTCGCGGAACGTGGTCATGACGGGCACCTCGCATATGCAACTCGTTGAATAGGGTCGGTTCGAGGGTAACCCAGGATCCGGCGATCAGCGAGAACGTTTCGGGCGCTTGTCCATCAGCCGCAGGATCAGCGGCGTGAAGATCAGCTGCATGGCCAGGTCCATCTTGCCGCCGGGCACCACGATGCAGTTCGGGCGCGACATGAACGAGTCGTGCAGCATCGACAGCAGGTAGGGAAAGTCGATCACCTTCGGGTCGGCGAAGCGGATGACGACGAAGCTCTCGTCGGCGGTGGGGATGCTGCGCGCGATGAACGGATTCGAGGTGTCCACCGTCGGCACGCGCTGGAAGTTGACGTAGGTGTGGGAGAACTGCGGGCAGATGTATTTCACGTAGTCGGGCATCCGGCGCAGGATCGTGTCGATCACCGCCTCGCTGGAATACCCGCGCTCGGTCTTGTCCCGGATCACCTTCTGAATCCATTCCAGATTCACGATCGGCACCACCCCGACCAGCAGATCCGCGTACTGCGCGACATTCACGCTGTCGGTGATCGCGGCACCGTGCAATCCCTCGTAGAACAGCAGATCGCTGCCCGGCGCGAGATCCGCCCACGGCGTGAACGTTCCCGCGGGCTGCCCGTGCTGCTTCGCCTCGAACTCGTCGTGCAGATACTTGCGCACCGAACCGACCCCGGTCTCGCCGTAATCGCGGAACAGCGTCTCCAGTTCCTTCAGCAGATTCGCCTCCTCCCCGAAATGCGAGAAGGTCGGATTGCGATTCTGCTCCGCCTCGGCCATCGCCAGCTGCATCTCGTTGCGGTCGTAGCGATGAAACGAATCGCCCTCCACCACAACGGCATTGATGCCTTCCCGGCGGAAGATCTCCTGGAATGTCCGGGTGACGCTGGTCGTTCCCGCACCGGATGATCCGGTGATCGCGACGACCGGATGTTTGACCGACATGACACCTCCTCGATTGCCGGACAACAGATTTCAGTGCGGCGCCGGTCGGAACAGCGACCGCGACCCGAACAGCGAGCTGTCGAAGACATGCCCGTCGTCGGGCTCGCTGTGATAGCGCTCGATCCGCTCGACCTCGTTGCGCGACCCGAAGATCAACGGCACCTGATGGTGCACCTGCTCCGGCGGCACCTCCAGGACTCGCTCGCCACCCGTGGTGGCCCACCCGCCGGCCTGCTCGACGATGAACGCGATCGGATTGGCCCCATAGAGCAACGACACCCGCCCCGGACGCACCGGCGGGCGGTTGTCGTGCGGATACAGATAGACCCCGCCCCTGGTCAGAATGTGGAAGGTGTCCGCGACCAGCGACGCCACCCAGCGCATGTTGAAATCGCGCCCGCGCGGCCCCTCCACGCCGTCCAGGCACTCGTGCACGTAGCGGCGCACCGGCCGCTCCCAGAACCGCTCGTTGGCGGCGTTGATGGCGAACCCGGAGGTGTCCTCGGGGATCCGCATCCGCGGATGGGTCAGCACGAACGCGCCGATCTCGCGGTCGAGGGTGAACCCGTCGACGCCGCTGCCGGTGGTGATCACCAGCATGGTCGCCGGACCGTACAGGGTGAACCCGGCGCAGACCTGCCGCACGCCGGGTTGCAGGAAATCGTCCGCGATGGGCGTGCCGTGCGCCCGCTCCGGGGCCCGTAGCACGCTGAAAATCGTTCCGACAGGCAGGTTCACGTCGATATTGGACGAGCCGTCCAGCGGGTCGAAGGCCAGCAGATACTTGCCCCGCCGATGCGGGTCGGGCACCGGATGGATGGCGGGCATCTGCTCCGACAGCAGCGCGGCCAGATGCCCGGTCCACTGGGTCTCCGACACCATGACGTCATTGGCGATGGCATCGAGCTTGTGGTGCACCGGCGGCGGATCCCCCTCGCCCATCCCCCGCTGCGACCCGACGATCGCGCCCCTGGTGACCTGGTTGGCGATGATCTTCGTCGCGGTGGCGACGACGTTCACCAGCGCGGAGAACTCCCCGGACGAGCCGGGGTGGCGGTGCTCCTCCTCGATCGTGTATCGGGTGAGCGTCTTCAGTCCCTCTGGCATGGGCGCCTCGATCTCGTCACGCTGGGGCCCGCGCGGTCGGCCCGTCCTGCGGTTCGGTGCTGTCGGTGAAGACGCTGCTGCCGTAGACATCCTGGTCGGTCAGCGTGATCAGATCGGCCTTCGTCAGCGGTCGGTGCAGCTCGACCAGGCGCTTGGCCTGCCGTAACCGGCAGCGGTCCAACGCATTACGGACACTGCGCGCGTTGGAAAACCGGGGCCTGGTCATCCGCAAGGCCAGATACTCGTCGAATGCGGCGTGCGCAGGCTCGTTCAGGCGGAAGTTCTCCCGCGCCACCATGAGCTCGGCGATACCCAGCAGCTCGGCCCGGGTGTAGTCCTCGAACTCGAGATGATGGGCAACCCGCGAGGACAGGCCCGGATTGGCGGAGAAGAACCGCTCCATCCGGTCCGGATAGCCGGCGAAGATCACCACCAGGCTGGCGCGTTCGCTTTCCATCTCCTGCAACAGGATCTCGATGACCTCCTGCCCGTAGTCCCGCTCGTTCTCCGGGCGGAACAGGTAGTAGGCCTCGTCGATGAACAGCACCCCGCCGGCCGCCTTGGCCAGCGCCTCCTTGGTCTTCGGCGCGGTGTGGCCGATGAACTGGCCGACCAGGTCGTCGCGGGTGACGGTGTGCACCTTGGGTTTACGGATGTAGCCCAGCGCGTGCAACATCTCGGCCATGCGCAGTGCGACGGTCGTCTTGCCGGTGCCCGGCCCGCCGGTGAAGCTCATGTGCATGGTGGGCCGGGAGGAACTGAGACCGAAACGCTGCCGGGCGCGGTCGATCAGCAGCAACGCCGCGATCTCCCGCACCCGGCGTTTGACGTTGGCCAGCCCGACCAGTTCGGCGTCGAGCCTGCGCAACGTGTCCTCGACGTCGTTGCCCGCGATGTCGGTCGAAAGATCCAGCACCGCATCGTCATCCAGGATCTCGGGCGCGGCCGCCGGCTCGGCGGACCCGGCCCGGACCGGCCTGCCGTCGCCGGTCCCTGGCCGGTGCAGCCGGAATCCGTTGGCCTCAGCCGCCATACCGCTGCCCCCGGCGGTTGTCGGTGGCATAGGAGTGCAGACCGTACTTCTGCTGCCGATCCGGGCCTTCCGAACGGGTCAGCACGAAACCCGGCTCGTCGGCCGGCCGCTGCACCAGGAAGCTCAGCGCCGTGGTCTGCCTGCCGAAGCGGGCGTCATAGGCCAGCACCCGCACGTAATGCCGCGGGAAAGTGGACCGGCAGGCGTTGATCTCGGCGAGCACGCCGTCGGGCTCGTCCAGATCGAACAGCGGCAGGCCCCACATCTCCCAGTAGGCGTTGCGTGGATGCGGGTCGTCGGTGTACTCGATCGACACCGGCCAGCTGTTCAGCAGCGCGTACCGCACCTGCGCGGCGATCTCCGCGTCGGTGAATTCGGGCAGATACGAAAACGTTCCGTGACGCAGGTACATGGCTTGTCCTCCAGAGGATTTCAGCGAGTGGCCGTCGGCACCGCGTCCGGTGCGTCGGTGGAGGTGTATTCGAAGGTGACCTCGCCCCAGGTCGCCAGCGCGACCTCGAGCGGACGGCAGATCGCGGCCGCCTTGCGCAGCACATCCGGGCCCTCCTCGAGCAGATCACGACCCTCGTTGCGCGCCTTGACCACCGCCTCCAGGGCCACCCGGTTCGCCTCGGCGCCCGCCGCGATGCCCAGCGGATGCCCGATGGTGCCGCCGCCGAACTGCAGGATCACGTCATCGGCGAAAAGATCGAGCAGCTGGTGCATCTGGCCCGCGTGGATGCCGCCGGAGGCCACCGGCATCACCCCGGGCAGGCTCGCCCAGTCCTGGTCGAAGAAGATCCCGTTGCCCGGGTTCGCCGGAATGTGGTTCTCCCGCAACGTGTCATAGAAGCCACGCGTCGTCGCCGGATCGCCCTCCAGCTTGCCGACCACCGTGCCCGCGTGCAGGTGATCGACCCCGATCAGCCGGCACCACTTCGCCAGCACCCGGAAGCTCACCCCGTGGGTCTTCTGCCGGGTGAACGTCGAATGCCCGGCCCGGTGCAGGTGCAGCAGCAGTCCGTTGCGCCGTGCCCAGTGCGACATCGACTGCATCGCCGTGTAGCCGACGGTCAGATCCATCATGATCACAACGCTGCCCAGTTCCTTGGCGAACTCGGCCCGCTCGTACATCTGCTCCATCGAGGCCGCGGTGACGTTCAGATAGTGGCCCTTGATCTCCCCGGTTTCGGCCATGGCGCGGTTCACACCCTCCATGGCGAACAGGTACCGGTCGCGCCACCGCATGAACGGCTGGGAGTTGATGTTCTCGTCGTCCTTGGTGAAATCCAGGCCGCCCTTGCATGCCTCATAGATCACCCGGCCGTAATTGCGGGCGGACAGGCCCAGTTTCGGCTTCACCGTCGCACCGAGCAACGGGCGCCCGTATTTGTTCAGATACTCGCGCTCCATCACCGTGCCGTGCGGCGGGCCCTGAAAGGTCTTCACATACGCGAGCGGGATCCGCATGTCCTCCAGGCGCAATGCCAGCAGCGGTTTGAAGCCGAACACGTTGCCGATCACCGACGAGGTCAGATTGGTGATCGAACCCTCCTCGAACAGATCGAGATCGTAAGCGACATAGGCGAAGTACTCCCCGGGGCGGCCCGGCACCTCGTCGACGCGGTAGCACTTGGCCTGATACTTCGAGTGCGCGGTCAACCGGTCGGTCCATACCACTGTCCAAGTGGCCGTTGATGATTCGCCCGCGACCGCCGCGGCGGCCTCGATCGGGTCCACGCCCGGCTGCGGGGTCACCCGGAATACAGCGAGCACGTCGGTGTCCGACGGCTGATAGTCCGGCGCGTAATATCCCATCGACGCATACGACTGAACACCCGGATCCCACCGGTCCCGCTCGGATTGTTCGGCCATCGTTCCTCCTGGCAGTCGTACCGCGGGGGCATCCGTTACCGGTTGTGCGCCTGATGAATTCCAGGATGACGGCAGCGCGGACAACAAACAATTTGATTGTTCCTGCGAAAGCTCAACCGAACAGTCAGGTTTCGGGTGACCCGAATGGGGTACGGAGGGCGTGGGCAATGAAAAACTTCCGGAATCGCAACGAACACCCCGAGCCGCGCACCGGCCCGGGGTGTTCGCGCGCGGCGCGGAAGGGGGATCACGCGCCGCTGCCGGGTTGACCTCGACCAGATCGATGTTTCCACAGTCCACCGCCCGCGCGCCGCAACCGCGGACCCGTCAATTCCGTTGGCACCAGAGTCACCGTCGACGATTTGCTACCGTCACCGGATGGGAGCGGTCAGTGCGGCCAGAATGGAAACATTCCTGGTGGTCGCCCGCCTGAGCAGCATCCGCCGCGCCGCCACCCAGCTGCACATCACCGAGGCGGCCGTCTCCGCCGCCGTCGCCCACATCGAAAAGCAGCTCGGCGCCAAGCTCATCGCCAAATCCGGGCGCGGCATCGCCGTCACCGAGGCCGGCCGCGTCTACGCCGAATACTGCCGCAGCATCCTCGGCCTGATGAACGAGGCGCACGCCGCCGTGCAGCAGGCCGAGACCGGGCGACTACGCATCGGCGTGGTCGCCACCGCCGGCGAATTCGTCCTGCTGCGCCCGCTCGCCGCGTTCCGCAACCGCTACCCCGACATCGAACTCAGCCTCTCCGTGCACCCGCGCGACGTCCTGTTCCTCGAATTGCAGCACCACGAAACGGATCTCGTCATCGCGGGCCGCCCACCGCGCAACACCGGACTGGTCATCCGTGCCCGCCGCCCCAGCCAGCTCATCGTCGTCGGCGCCGCCGCCCACCGCGCCGACCCGCTGCACACCACGTGGCTGCTGCGCGGGCGCGGCTCCGGCACCCGCGACGCCACCCTGACCCTGCTCGACCAGCTCGACATCGCCCCGCCGACGCTCACCCTCGGCAGCCACGGCGCGGTCCTCGCCGCCGCCAGGGAAGGCCTGGGCGTCACCCTGATCCACAGCGACGCCGTCTCCAACGACCTGGAATCCGGTGCCCTGCAAATACTCCCGGTCACCGGCACCCCACTCGACCGCCCCTGGCACGCCATCACCACCCGCACGCCCACGCCGACCACCCGGTTGTTCCTCGCCCACCTGATGGACCCCGCCGAGGTCGGCCCCAGCGCATTCCACCCCGCCTGAGTCCAGCGGAACCGTCACCCCTACAACACATTTGAGCGCGCCCGAGGTGATGTGCACCACAGTCCGAACCGGTCGGTGCTGTGCCACACTGAGCCGCATGACTGGCGGGCAAGCACCCATCTCGAACGTGTCCGACACCGCGCGGTGGGTCGCCGCCTACCGCGCCCGCGAGACCGCTCGCCCCGACGCGCTGTTCCACGACCCGCTCGCCGATCGCCTGGCCGGTACCCAGGGCTACGCCATCGCCGACGCCGCACCGCGCATCATCCGCAACGGCTGGCCGGTCATCGCCCGAACCTCGCTCATCGATGACCTCATCGCCACGTCCATCGCCGAGGGCTGCGACCGGATCCTCAACCTGGCGGCCGGATTCGACACCCGCCCCTACCGGCTGGCCCTCCCCGCCGACCTCGTCTGGGTCGAGGCCGACCTCCCCGAACTGTTCGAGGAAAAGGAGACCCTGCTCGCCGGCGAAACACCGAACTGCACGCTCGTCCGCCGCGCGGTGGACCTTTCCGACCACGAGGCCCGGGAAAAGTTCCTCGACGAAGCGCTCGGCGCCATCGGGCCCGTCACCACCCGTGCCACCAAAGCGCTGGTCCTCACCGAAGGACTACTGCTCTACCTGGAATTGGAAACCGTCACCGCCCTGCTCAACGCCCTCGCCCGGCCCGAAGTCGCCTGGTGGGTGTCCGACATCCTGCTGAGCCCGCTGAAGATGCGCTCCGACTCACTACTCGACAACGCGCCGCTCAAATTCCAGCCCCCCGGCGGCCTCGCCTATTTCGAATCCCTCGACTGGCACCCCGCCGAAATCGAGGAACTCCTGAACGCCGCCCGCACCCGCCATCGCGCCCCGTGGTTCCTCCGCCCCCTCGGCCTGCTCCCCGCCCCGGATCTCCGCAAACCCATGCGCCGGCCGTGGTCCGGAGTCGTCCGCTTCCAACAGAAGTAGCCGGGCAGCGCTGGCCCTGCGGCCGCCACATACATCGATCCGCCCGAGCCGGGCCGTCGAGCCAGACCGGACGCCCACCGTCCTTCTGCTCCCCGCCCCGGATCTCCGCAAACCCATGCGCCGGCCGTGGTCCGGAGTCGTCCGCTTCCAACAGAAGTAGCCGGGCACCGCCGGGCCTGCGACCGCCACATACATCGATCGGCCCGAGCTGGGCCGTCGAGCCAGACCGGACGCCCACCGTCCTTGGCGAACGTGCGCGCCACGAGGTTTGACCTCCGACGTCTCGAACGTCGCCCAAACTTGCCTGGCAAGCCGATCGCCCGCTCGCCGACCCGCTGCGTACGGTGCAGATCCTGCCGGCGCTTTCATCTCGCGTGCCAGTTGCTCCTCTTCGCCTCCACTCGACCCATGACCAAACCGACACTGCCCGCCCTCGCATCGCGTAGAAGACGAAGATCGCGCGACCCGTACTTCACCACCGCTAGGCATCCCCCATCCGCCGACCGGACATGCGGACAGCACTCGCACACGTCGTCGCCCTGTCCCGGCCGGCGCCCACCCATCCGCGGCACGGGACATGAAGGCAGACCCACCCGCACTCCGCCATCACGATGCCCGGTCGGAGCCTCACGCCCGCCCAACGGGACGTGAAGGCAGGCCCACTCGCACTTCGCCACTGCCATGTCCCGATCGGCGCCCACCCGTCCGTCGAACGGGACATGAGGACAGGCCCACTCGCACTTCGCCACCGTCATGTCCCGATCGGCGCCCACCCGTCCGTCGAACGGGACATGACGGCAGGCCCACTCGCACTTCGCCACCGTCATGTCCCGGTCGGAGCCTCACGCCCGCTGAACGGGACATGAGGACAGGACCACCCGCACTTCGCTATATCGCTGCGGCCTGTTCGGCGTCGACATACACCGTTTTCTGCCTAGGGCACAGGGTGTCGTGCTATTCGCTGCGCGCCGAATCGACGGCGGCGCGGAAATCCTCGGCGTTGTCGACGCTGATCACGGCCGATCGTGCGGTTACCCGGCGCCAGCCCTGGGTGCGGGCGGGGATCGGGTCGGTGAGGTCGATGCGGACCAGTGGGGAGGATGGGGAGCGGATCGCGGTCCAGGTGGCTGACTTCTCGTCGAAGTCGAGGCCGGTTTGGGCGGGGTGCTGGACGGGTGGGCGATAGGCGGCGACCGCGTCGACGAGGTGCAACGGGATATCGATGGTGGCGAGCCAGCCGAAGCGGAGGTGGAGGCCGGTCCGGTCGAGCCGGTGCGTGCTCCACAGCGGGGAGGCGATCGCGACTATCAGTGCGGCGGTGGGGATTCCGACGACGAGGTCGATGACGAAAGCGACGGTGGACGGGAGCAGGCCGTTGGCGAGCAGGTGGAGGACGGAGAATTCCACCACGCCTAGCGCGCCCACTCCGGCGAGGAGTGCGGCCCACGCGCCGCGACGCCCCGACCCCATGCGTACCGGGCTGACATTCGCTGTCACACTACACATTGTAGTAGTTCGGGCGACGGTTGTGGGCCGACGACTTCGAGGATGTACCCGACTGCCCGGCGCGGGAGCCGGCGGCCGACCTCGAGGGAAACGGGCGTGCCCTCGATCCGGTCGTCGACGCTCCGACTCCCGACCTTATCCATTTGCGGCTAGCGACCCTGAAGCGACTTGACGTTGTTGCCGAAGGTCCAGTTACGCGAGCCGTCCCAATTGATGGACCAGGTCATCAGGCCCTTCAGCGAATTCGCGGCGCCGGTACCGTAATGGTTCCAGGCCTGGGCGACCAGATTCGGGGCCATGTAACCGCCGCCCGCGCCGGGCTGCGCCGGAAGGCCGGGCGCCTGCTTGTCGTACGGGACGGTGATGGTCGTGCCCTGGACCGTGAGTCCCTTTGCCAGGCAATCGGTTTGGGCGATGAAGCCCTGAACGGTTCCGGCCTGGTAGGAGTCGCCTGCGCAGCCGTACATGCTGCCGTTGTAGTACTGCATGTTCAGCCACCAGAGGCGGCCGTTGTCGGCGTACTTCTTGATGATCGGCAGGTAGGCGCCCCAGATCGAACCGTAGGTGACGCTGCCGCCGGTGACATAGGCGGTCTCGGGGGCCATGGTCAGGCCGAAGCCGGCGGGCATCTGGGCGAGGACGCCGTCGATGATGCGCACCAGGTTGGCCTGGGAGGCCGACAGGGTCTTGATGTTGCCGCTACCGGTGAGCCCGGTTTCCAGGTCGATGTCGATGCCGTCGAAGTTGTACCGCTTCAGGATCGGCACGATGGTCGCGATGAACCGGTCGGCGACGGCGCTCGAATTGAGATCGATGCCCGCCGCGGCCCCGCCGATGGACATCAGGATGGTGGCGCCGGCCGCCTTGGCCTGGCACATCTGCTCCGGCGTCGCGACCTTCACCGTCGCGTCCATGCCGTCTTCCCAGCGTGCGGTCCCGTTCGACTCGATCACCGGGAACGCCGCGTTGATCACGTTGTGGCCGTGCGCGGCGATGCGGGCGTCGGTGATCGGGATCCAGCCCATGCCCGGGTGCACCCCGTTGGACGCCCCGTCCCAGTTCTCCCAATAGCCTTGCAGCACTTTACCGGTCGGCTTCGGCTTGGTGGGACAGGTGACGTCCGCCGGCGCCGCGGAAACTCCCGGAGCGACCGCGACCACCGCCGTGCCGATCGCCGCCAATAAAACCATTGCGAATCGGAGCAGTGCCGAGCGGCGGCCGACCCCACGCGAGCCATTTTCGGAATTCATAACCCAAGTAGAAACACACCCGGAATGATCAACTCCAATGGCGACAACTGGGGAGCCGCAGCTCCGCGAATTACCTTGCATCGGCCCCGAAATCCCAATGCGCGCTGAACATTTTCGTTGATTCCGAGAACGCACCATTCGCCCGGGCGCCGATATGGATCCGCACTCTCTCTCGAGTCTTATTTTGGGTGCTGATCCGAGAGAGAGTGCGGCGGCGGGGGCTCGGCTATAGCTGGCCGTGTTGGGAGTCGAACGTGACTACGCGGGCGCCCAGTTGGACTTGGGCGCCGGGGGTCAGTTTGACGGGGTGGCCGGGGATGGCGCGGGTCCAGTCCTGGTGGGCGGGTTGGCGGATGTGGGTGCCGTTGGTGGAGCCGCCGTCGACCACGGTGACATCCCAGTCGATGAGGCGGATCTCGGCGTGGGCGCGCGACATCCCGCCGGACGCGTCCTCCAGGCGGACGGGGCGGGCGCCGCGGGCGACGGCGTCCGCGTGTTCGGGTTCGCGGCCGAGCACGCAGTCGTTGTCGAGGACGAAGGAGGTTCCGTCGTCGAGCAGCAGCAGACCAAGGGGCGGGCGCACCCCGTCGGTCAGCACGCAGGTGAGCTGATCCATCCGGATGCCGCAGACCGCGCAGAAGGACACCCGCGGATCGTTGAGATGGTCACGCGCACACTTGAATCCCTTGACCACCACGCCCGATGGCTCGGGCACGCCGATGTGCTCGAGCACGCGCGAGACCATCGTCTCGTCGGGAACCAAGGTCTCCTCGAGATCGACATTGCGGACGGGAGTCTCGTCCGGCACCTGATCGTGTCGCCCGACCCCCGGCTGTTCGCCGCTGTGCGCAACACCTTCCGACTCCCCCGCACCCTTGCGCAAGTTCGGCGAGTTCACACTCACCGCAGGCGACTCGGCGCTCTGCCACCCGGCATTCGCACCGTGCGAGCGCGGCGGCGTGCCACCGACCGGTGACGCTCCTCCGCTCGACCGCCCGGACCCCGCCCCGAGGGGGCCGGGCTGTGACTCGCCGACTGCCGGATCCTCGCCGGGCCGTTCGGCATTCGCGGGCGTCGCCGGTCTACGCGACGGCATGGCCACGTGCGGCGGCGTCACCCGCATCGGCCCCGAAGGTTCCGACCGGTCAGCGTCGCCGCCGGACGAATGCGACAGCCCGCCGGGTGCCGATTCCTCGGTCGACGATTCGGCGGCTTCCCCGGATGAGCGCTGCGGCAGCCCGCCGATGGGCGACGAATCGCCTTGCGGCCATTCGGCATCCGCCCGCTCGGCCGGATCCTGGTTGTGCGATGGCACCGCCGAGTGCGAGGGTGCGGACCGCACCGATTCCGGCCCATGGGGGCGCTGAGGCGAATCCACGCGCGGCCATTCGCCCTTCGCCGGATCATGGGAGTGCGACGGGGCGCCGCCCATCGACCCGGAGTCCTCGTTCGGCAGCGCGTCGGTCGGGGACGTCGCCGCGTCAGGGAACCGCGGCGCGTTGGCTGGACCGCCGGGGAGGTTGGTCGACACGCTCGGATACCGCGGCGGCTCAGCGCCGGTCGGCCCGAATGGGTCGAATGCTTCGGCGTCCCGGGCCAGCGGGGACGTGCGGAAGTTCTCGGTCGCCTGATCCACCGGGTCGTCACGCTTCCACAGGTCCGGACCCCACTGCGGTTCGTCGGCCGCCTGCGGCTCGTACGCGCGTTGCGGTCCTGACGCGAAAGGCGACTCGAACGCCTGCTGCGATCGCGGCCCGCGTCGCACCTCGTGCGGCTGGTGTGGATCCGCGTTATCCGGCGAGTCGAAGGTCTGCGGCGCGCGTTGCACCTCGTGCGACCGGTGCGGGTCCGGCGCATGCCGCGCGTCATATCCCTGGCCAGGCTCCGATGCGTACGGCGACTCGTATGCTCCGGACGCGGCCGCGGAACTCGGTGATCCGAACGCCCGCTGCGGCTCTGCGCTATCCGGCGCCTCGAACTCGTGGTGAGGTTCCGACGCGTGTTGTGCTTCGTACGCGAGGTGCGATTCCGGCGAGCTCGCCGGTTCATCCGCGTGCTGCGGTTCGGACGCGTGTTGCGCCGACGACCCGGGCGCTGCACCCGGCCTGTACGGATCCGCGTACTGGGATTCCGATGGGTGTTCTGCTCCGTATCCCTGCTGCGCTTCCGCTGTCGGCTGCGCGTCGTACGTCTGCGGTTCCGACGCCGACTCCGATTGATACGCGTGCGATTCCGCGGCATCCTGCGCTTCGAACGCAAAAGAGTCCGATGAACGCCGCGCGGCGAACGGGTTGTACGGCTCCCCGTCCGCCAGCGACTCGAACGCTTGCTCGGCCTCCGCGGGGTGTTGTATCCCGTACGCGCGCTGCGCTTCTGCTGCTTGCGGTGATCCGGACGCATGCTGCGCGTCGAACACCGAGGGTGCCTCCGGCGCATGCGACGCCTCGAATGCCGACGACGAGCCCGGCGGACGTTGCCCCTCGAGCGCGCTTCGACCCGCGAACCCGCCCGGATGCCCGGCGACATCCTGCCCTTCGAACCGTGCACGCCCGGCGACATCCCGCGCCTCGTCCCCGCGGCGCGGTGCGACCCCACGCAGCCCCTGCGCGCCGCCGAACCACAGCACCGCCCCGGCCCCTGGCGCGGTCCCCTCGCCCAACGCGAAAACCCCACGCGCAGGCAGGCTCTCGCTCGATTCCCCCGCCTCGTCCACGAACACCCCGGCCCCGATCGTGGGCGCGGGCGTCACCACCCGATCAACCGTGAACCCCGCCTCGCGCCCGCGCAGCACCTCGGAACGTTCCCCGCTGAGCACCGCCGTGACGCCGCCGTGCAGGAACACCGCGATCCCGCCGTCCCCCGGCGTGATCACCCCGAATTCGACCTCGTCCGCGTCCCCGTTCGCCAACCCCATCAACCAGTTGGTGGCCAACCGCGCCACCGTCCGCCCGCTGCGCCGCGGCTCATTGGACGTGGCCTGCCGCACGATTCCCAGCAGCGCGGTCATCGCCCGCGCCGCTGCCGAATCCGCGGTCACCACACCACCGCCGCGATGCGCGACGACTACCACCACACCACCGGCACTCGCCACCAGGTGCGCACCGGGAAGAACCTCGATCTGCCTACTCACACGAACCTGCCACCTTGGAAACGCCACCTATGGAACACAACCCGCATGGGACCGTTGACGATGAGCCAGAACACGATCCAGGTGACGATGAACTGGATCAGGAACGCGGTCAGCGAGGGATGCAACGACTCGGGCAACACGACGGTCGTGTACCGGACGAGCACCCACATGAGCGCCCCCTCGTTGACCATGGTCAGGAAGCCGAACAGGGTCGGCCAGTCCTTTTCCCAGCGGAACTGTTGTAAGAAATGGTAAAGCAACTCCCACAGCACCCCGACCAGAACTGTGGCGAGCAGGACCGACAGGGTCACCCGGTAGGCCTGCCCGAGACTCAGCGATCCGGTGGGCAGCAGCGGAGTGATGATCAGCGCGACGAAGAACCCGATCACGCCCAGCGCGAGGACACGGGTCTGGATTCGCCCGTTCAATGTTGGCAGCATCAGCTCAGATCTTCTTGTTCGTCATCCAGGACCACCACTGGCTCGTCGAGCGCAGCGGGCCCATCCGGCGGCAGAAACCCAGCGCGGCGAGATCGTCGGCGATCTCCTGCGCGGCGATCTGCAACCCGAGGAAGGTGTCGACGCCGACGAACGGCCCGCCGAGCGTCGCGCTACCGGATGCGTAGATGCGTCCGGTGCCACTTCGGGTGCCGATCAGCTCGAAGGTGGTGTCGACATCGAGCCGGCCGACCGGATTACGCCCGGCCCCAGCGTGATCCAGCAGATCCGCGAGTAGCCGATGCTCCCGGATGTCGGCCTCGAGCCCGGTGCAGTCGATGATGTAATCCACGGTCGTGTCGAACGGCTGGGTCGGCGGCGGAGTCGGCAGTTCCGCACTGGTGTCCGGAATGATGGTGGCCACCACGCCCTGTCGTCCCGCGGCGGGCCGTGGCGCGCGCATGGTCCCGGCCATCACCTGATACCACCCCTGCTTGCGCCCGCGCCGCAGCTGCTCCTGCCAGGAGTATCGGATCGGCGTGTTGGTGCCGGAGATCTCCTGGTACGCCTCGGCCCGCTGCGCGCCTTGCAGCGAACGCATTTTCTGCTTGAGCTGCCCGCCCCACACCGACTTCGGGTAGTTGAAACCCTGATACGCCCAGCCGTCAGCCCCCTTGCGCCGGTTGAACACATTCTTGCCGTGCGCCTTGGCGACGTAGGTGCGGAACAGATGCAGGATCTGCGTGTTCAACTGCAACCGGTCCCGGTCATCGATGAGCCGCTGCAACACCCGGCTCGCCACGATCCCGCTCCCGCGAATCAGCACCGTCCCCGGCCGCCGCTGCAACGCCTGATAGACGTGCTCGTGCGGCTCGTACGCGTTCACCACCCGCGTCGGATCGCGATGGGTCTCGCGATACTCCTGAAGATCGGGCAGCAACTTCAGCCCCGGATATCCCACGGCCACATGCACATACGTGCTGCGAAAGGCGATCCGCTTGGTCGGCGTCGATCCCGCGGCGGGCGTGAGGATGGTGAAGTATCCGCCGCCCTGACGCTTGCGCACCATGCGTACCTGCCCGCGATGCAACGAACTCGCGTAGTCGATCCGCTTGAACTCGCGTTCCATCCCGACGAACGCCTGCCCGGCCCGCGGCGTGTAGTAGTTGGCGAAGATCGGCTCCACGAACACGTTCCACAGCGGTTTGAGTGACTTGTCCGCGAACGCCTCGCGCACCGCGTAGGAGGGAAAGCCCCACATGTTGTCCGGCTCGGACGCCGAGTCGCTGCGCAATCGCTCGCCGCGCGGAATCTGCGACACCCGGGTCAGGTACTCATAGGACGACCACGGGTGTTCCTGGGGCCCGAGCACCGCCATCGACTGGGCGGGCACCCCGAAGATCCGTAGCGTGTCATAGGTGACGAACGACCCGATCCCACTGCCGATCGTCACGAACGGCACATCGATCACCGGAATCCCGGTGCTGTTCAGCATTTCATCGGTCCACACGTCGGTATCGACGAGCGCCTGGGTTAGATCGCCCCGCATTTCCGGGACTCTACCGGCCCGTTCTTACGGATAACTTGCGATCTTCCTTCGGCGCCAAGCACTCCCGGTGACGCGCGGTGCGCGACGCGCGGAGATCGATCTGGCCCAACCTGCCACGCGCCTGCCCCTCGCGGAAGTAGCATGCGCTGGTGGCCGACTCGATTCGTTCCACCCCTCTGCGGGTCCTCGTGTACAGCAATGACGCCGATACCCGGCGCCAGGTGATCCTGGCCCTGGGCAAACACCCGCACCCCGAACTACCCGAACTCGACTACCTCGAGGTGGCCACCGGCCCCGTGGTGATCGAGCGGATGGACGCGGGCGGCATCGACCTGGTCATCCTCGACGGGGAGTCGGCGCCGACCGGCGGGCTCGGCATCGCCAAGCAACTCAAGGACGAGATCGCGCACTGCCCACCGGTGCTCGTGCTCACCGGACGTCCCGACGACGCCTGGCTGGCCAACTGGTCGCGCGCGGAGGCGGCAGTGTCGCATCCGATCGATCCGATCAGGCTCACCGAGGCCGTCGTCGGGCTGCTGCGCAACCGTTCGGCAGCCTGAAAAGTCCGGTTCCATCTGCTCGGTTATGCCGAGTGTGCATTAATCAATCGCGTCTGACCTGCACGTGACGCACTGCCGCGAATCCGGACAAACCCACCGTTCCGCCCCGGGATCGATCCGGGCGGAAGCCGTAAGTTAACCGTTCGAAGTCTCGACCCGGTTCCCGCGAACGCCACGATGACGCCCCGAAAAGCACAGCAAGGCCGGTATTTCCGCAGCGCAGACTGACCGGTCAACCAACGTCACGTGACAAGACCCCGGATTACCACCGTTTCAGTCATGAATCGGCGTCGCGAATTCGATCAAACGCAGCAGCCAAACGTGCGGCACTCAGAGCGATCAGTTGTAGGCTGTGCCCTAGCTCACACCGGCGCGGGTACCAGCCCTACCCGCGTCGAGCAGGCCATGGGGCGTGTCTGGCCGAGGCGGACAACGACGTCAGCCCGCCTCGGAAGCTGCTGTCCGGCAACGGACGACCCACCCGCAGGCCCCGAGCTCGCACGGAGGGGCTAGCGCAGATTAGAGGGAGCGCAGTCGTGAATATCGAGATGCCCACTCTGGTATTAGGCGCGATCGCCGCGGCGTTCGCGGTGTTCTCCGTCATCATGGCGGCCCTGGTCGGGCCGAAGCGCAACAACCGGGCCAAGCTCGAGGCGTACGAATGCGGTATCGAACCGACACCGCACGCCATCGCCGGCGGCCCGGGAAACGTGACCGGCCAACGCTTTCCGGTGAAGTACTACCTCACCGCGATGCTGTTCATCATCTTCGACATCGAGATCGTGTTCCTCTACCCGTGGGCAGTCCACTTCGATGCGCTCGGTCTCTTCGGTCTCGCCGCGATGGCGCTGTTCATCTTCAACGTCTCCGTGGCCTACGCCTACGAATGGCGACGCGGTGGGCTCAGTTGGGACTGATTGCCGCGCAACATGTTCGGGCGACGAGTGGAAGTGAAGGTTAGTCGGATATGGGGTTAGAGGAAAAACTGCCCAGCGGGTTCCTGCTGAGCACTGTCGAGGACTTCGCCGGGTTCATGCGTAAGGGCTCGTTGTGGCCCGCCACCTTCGGCCTCGCCTGCTGCGCCATCGAGATGATGGCAACGGGCGGTGGACGTTTCGACATCGCCCGGTTCGGCATGGAGGCATTCCGCGCCTCGCCGCGGCAGGCCGATCTGATGATCGTCGCGGGCCGGGTCAGCCAGAAGATGGCCCCGGTGCTGCGCCAGGTCTACGACCAGATGACCGAACCGAAATGGGTGCTCGCCATGGGCGTGTGCGCGTCCTCGGGCGGCATGTTCAACAACTACGCCATCGTGCAGGGCGTCGACCACGTCGTGCCGGTCGACATCTACCTGCCCGGCTGCCCGCCGCGGCCGGAGATGCTGTTGAACGCGATTCTGGCACTGCACGCCAAGATTCAGGAGATGCCACTCGGCGTCAATCGGGAAGAGGCCATCCGGGCCGCGGAGGCGGCGGCGCTGGCTTCGACCCCGACCATCCGGATGGAGGGTCTGCTGCGATGACGTTCGATTCCTCCGACAACAGCACCGTCACCGCGCACGACGAGATCGACGCGACCGCGACGGCGGGACCGGAAGGCAGCCTGCCCGGCCCGGACGAGCAGCAGGCCGCCGGCGCCGAGGTGATCGGCGTGCGGCACGGCATGTTCGGCGTCACCGGCTCCGGCGACACCTCCGGCTACGGCGGCCTGGTCCGCCCGGTCAGCCTGCCCGGCAGCACGCCCGCGCCCTACGGCGGCTACTTCGACGAGATCGTCGACGCGCTGCGCACCGCGCTCGCCGAGGCGGGCAGCGCGCTCGAGACGGTGCTGGAGAAGATCGTCGTGTTCCGCGGCGAACTGACCCTGCACGCGCACCGCGAGCACCTGGTCGCGCTCGCACAGGTGTTGCGCGACCATCCCGCACTGCGTTTCGAGCTGAGCCTCGGCGTGAGCGGCGTGCACTACCCCGAGGACGCGGGTCGCGAACTGCACGCGGTGTATCCGCTCATGTCGATCACGCACAACCGCAGGCTGCGCGTCGAGGTGTCCGCGCCCGACGCCGACCCGCACATTCCGTCGCTGTACGAGGTGTACCCGACCACCGACTGGCACGAGCGGGAGACCTACGACTTCTTCGGCATCATCTTCGACGGGCACCCCTCGCTCACTCGAATCCTGATGCCCGACGACTGGCGCGGCCACCCCCAGCGCAAGGACTACCCGCTCGGCGGGATCCCGGTCGAGTACAAGGGCGCGCGGATACCGCCGCCCGACGAGCGGAGGGCTTACAACTAATGAACGACACCGATACCCGGCCCGACGTCGAAGGCGACGCTGGGCCGGAACCCACTGTTGTCACCGTCGCGGGCCAGGACTGGGAAGAGGTCTCCGATTCGCTGCGCGGCGCCGGCGAGGAACGCATCGTGGTCAACATGGGTCCCCAGCACCCGTCCACGCACGGCGTGCTGCGGCTGATCCTGGAGATCGAGGGCGAGACGGTCACCGAGGCGCGCTGCGGAATCGGCTACCTGCACACCGGAATCGAGAAGAACCTGGAGTTCCGCAACTGGACCCAGGGCGTCACCTTCGTCACGCGGATGGACTACCTCTCGCCGTTCTTCAACGAGACCGCGTACTGCCTCGGCGTGGAGAAGCTGCTCGACATCACCGAGGCGATCCCGGAGCGGGTCAGCATCATCCGGGTGATGCTCATGGAGCTGAACCGGATCTCCTCGCACCTGGTCGCGCTGGCCACCGGCGGCATGGAGCTCGGCGCGCTCACCCCGATGCTGTTCGGGTTCCGCGAACGCGAACTGATCCTCGACGTGTTCGAGACCATCACCGGCCTGCGGATGAACCACGCTTACATCCGCCCGGGCGGCCTGGCCCAGGACCTGCCCGACGACGGCGTCGCGAAGGTCCGCGAGCTGCTGTCCCTGATGCCCAAGCGGCTCAAGGACATGGAGCAACTGCTCACCGCGAACCCGATCTGGAAGGCCCGCACCCAGGACATCGGCTACCTGAACCTGCAGGGCTGCATGGCCCTCGGGGTCACCGGTCCGGTGCTGCGCGCCACCGGCCTGCCGCACGACCTGCGCAAGGCCCAGCCGTACTGCGGCTACGAGAACTACGAATTCGACATCCCCACCACCACGGGCTGTGACTGCTACGGCCGCTACGTGATCCGGGTGGACGAGATGAAGGAATCGCTCAAGATCATCGAGCAGTGCCTGGACAAGCTGCGTCCAGGGCCGGTGATGGTCGACGACAAGAAGATCGCCTGGCCCGCCGACCTGCAGATCGGCCCGGACGGACTCGGCAACTCGCCCAAGCACATCGGCAAGATCATGGGCACGTCCATGGAGGGCCTCATCCACCACTTCAAGCTGGTCACCGAGGGCATCCGGGTGCCTGCGGGCCAGGTGTACTCCGCGGTCGAGTCGCCGCGTGGCGAGCTGGGCGTGCACATGGTCAGCGACGGCGGCACCCGCCCGTACCGGGTGCACTACCGCGACCCTTCGTTCACCAATCTGCAAGCGGTGGCGGCGACCTGCGAGGGCGGCATGGTCGCCGACGTGATCGCCGCGGTCGCCAGCATCGACCCCGTCATGGGCGGAGTAGACCGATGAGTGATGCATCGCGTAGCGATTCCATGAGGGGCGGTGGCCGGGTGACGGGTGGGCCCGAGATCATGTTGAAGCTCAGTACCCGTCCGGAACCGTTCCAGCCGTTCGTGCGCGAACGCCTCGAACTGGATGCCAAGGAGATCATCGGCCGGTACCCGGAGCCGCGGTCGGCACTGCTGCCGCTGCTGCATCTGGTGCAGGCCGAGGAGGGCTGCGTCACCGGCACCGGCATCGACTTCTGCGCCGATCAGCTGGGATTGACCGGCGCCGAGGTCACCGCGGTGGCCACGTTCTACTCGATGTACCGGCGGACCCCGACCGGCGATTACCACGTCGGCGTGTGCACCAACACGCTGTGCGCGGTGATGGGCGGCGACGCCATCCTCGCCACGCTGGAACGGCACCTCGGCATCGGCCACGGCGACACCACCGCCGACGGCAAGATCACGCTCGAGCACGTCGAATGCAACGCGGCCTGCGATTTCGCGCCGGTGGTGATGGTCAACTGGGAGTTCTTCGACAACCAGACCCCGGAATCGGCTCAGGCCCTGGTGGATTCGCTGCGCGCGGGTCAGCAGGTGACGCCGACCCGGGGCGCGCCGCTGTGCACGTTCAAGCAGACCGCGCGCATCCTGGCCGGATTCCCCGACGAGCGCCCCGGCGTGCTCGACCACGCGGCCGGCCCGGCCACCCTGGCCGGGCTGCACGCCGCGCGCGAGCAGAACATGAACGCACCGGGGCCGCAACAGAATTCGGAGGGCACCGAATGACGCTGACCCCCGTACTCAGCACCTACTGGGACGACCCGCAGTCGTGGACGATGGACACCTACCGCCGCCACGACGGCTACCGGGCGCTGCGCACGGCGCTGGCGATGGACCCGGACCAGGTCATCCAGACGGTCAAGGACGCTGGCCTGCGCGGCCGCGGCGGCGCGGGCTTCCCGACCGGCATGAAGTGGAGTTTCATCCCGCAGGGCGCCGGCCCCGACGGGGTGAGCAAGCCGCACTACCTGGTGGTCAACGCCGACGAGTCCGAACCCGGTACGTGCAAAGACATTCCGCTGATGCTGTCCAGCCCGCACGCGTTGATCGAGGGCATCGTCATCGGCTCCTACGCCATCCGCGCCGCGCACGCGTTCATCTACGTGCGCGGCGAAGTGGTGCCGGTGCTGCGCAGGCTGCAGGCCGCGGTCGCGCAGGCCTACGCGGCCGGGTTCCTCGGCCGCAACATCCTCGGCTCCGGCTACGACCTCGAACTCATCGTGCACGCCGGCGCGGGCGCCTACATCTGCGGCGAGGAAACGGCGCTGCTCGATTCGCTGGAGGGCCGGCGCGGGCAGCCGCGGCTGCGCCCGCCGTTCCCGGCGGTCGCGGGTCTCTACGCCTGCCCGACCGTGGTGAACAACGTGGAATCCATTGCCAGCGTGCCGCCGATCATCCTCAACGGCACCGCCTGGTTCCGCTCGATGGGCACCGAGAAGTCCCCCGGCTTCACCCTGTACTCGCTGTCGGGACACGTGAACCGGCCCGGCCAGTACGAGGCGCCGCTCGGTGTCACCCTGCGCGAACTGCTCGGCTACGCCGGCGGCGTGCGCACCGGGCACACGGTGAAATTCTGGACCCCCGGTGGTTCGTCCACCCCGCTGTTCACCGACAAGCACCTGGACGTGCCGCTGGACTACGAGGGCGTCGCGACGGCCGGATCCATGCTGGGCACCAAGGCCCTGCAGATCTTCGACGACACCACCTGCGTGGTGCGCGCGGTGCTGCGCTGGACCGAGTTCTACATGCACGAGTCCTGCGGTAAATGCACCCCGTGCCGCGAGGGCACCTACTGGCTCGTGCAACTGCTGCAACGGATCGAGTCCGGCCGGGGCACCGCGTCCGACCTGGACAAGCTGCTCGACATCAGCGACACGATCAACGGCAAGTCGTTCTGTGCGCTCGGCGACGGCGCGGCCAGCCCGATCATCTCCTCGCTGAAGTACTTCCGCGACGAGTACGTCGACCACATCACCGGCGGCGGTTGCCCGTTCGATCCGGCGCGGTCCACCGCGTGGGCGAACGGCGTGGGGGCCCAGCCGCACTCGCGCGATACGGAAGGAGTGCGATGACCGCCACCGTGAACGCCGATACCAGCGGGGTGGTACCCGCGGATCTGGTGACCGTCACCATCGACGACACCACGGTCAGCGTGCCCGCGGGCACGCTGGTGATCCGGGCCGCCGAGCTGATCGGCATCCAGATCCCGCGCTTCTGTGACCACCCGCTGCTCGACCCGGTCGGCGCCTGCCGCCAGTGCATCGTCGAGGTCGAGGGCCAGCGCAAGCCGGTCGCCTCCTGCACCATGACCGTCACCGACGGCATGGTGGTGCGCACCCAGCTCACCTCGCCGGTGGCGGACAAGGCGCAGGAGGGCGTGATGGAGCTGCTGCTCATCAATCACCCGCTCGACTGCCCCGTCTGCGACAAGGGCGGGGAATGCCCGTTGCAGAACCAGGCGATGTCCACCGGACGCACCGAATCCCGGTTCGAGGGCGAAAAGCGCACGTACCCCAAGCCGATTCCGCTGTCCACCGCGGTGCTGCTGGACCGGGAACGCTGCGTGCTGTGCGCGCGCTGCACCCGGTTCTCCCAGCAGGTGGCCGGCGACCCGTTCATCGAACTGCTGGAACGCGGTGCGCTGCAACAGGTCGGCACGGCGCAGGCCGAACCGCTGGACTCCTACTTCTCCGGCAACACCGTGCAGGTCTGCCCGGTGGGCGCGCTGACCGGCACCAGCTACCGGTTCCGCGCACGGCCGTTCGACCTGGTGTCGAGCCCGAACGTGTGCGAGCACTGCGCGTCCGGCTGTGCGCAGCGCACCGATCACCGCCGCGGCAAGGTGCTGCGCCGATTGGCCGGTGACGACCCGCAGGTCAACGAGGAATGGAACTGCGACAAGGGGCGCTGGGCGTTCGCCTACGCCACCGAGCGCGACCGGCTCAGCACGCCGCTGGTGCGCGGCTGGGACGGCAACCTCGCGCCGGCCTCCTGGTCGGAGGCGCTGGCCGCGGCCGCGGAAGGTCTGGCTGCCGCGTTCGGCAGCGCGGGTGTCCTCGTCGGTGGCCGAGTCACCGAGGAGGACGCCTACACCTACGCCAAGTTCGCCCGAATCGCGTTGGGCACCAACGACGTCGACTTCCGCGCACGGGTGCACTCGGCGGAGGAGGCGGACTTCCTCGCCGCGCGGGTCGCCGGTCAGGGCATGGCGGTCAGCTACGACAACCTGGAGGCCGCGCCGATCGTGCTGCTCGTCGGCTTCGAGCCGGAGGAAGAGTCGCCGATCGTCTACCTGCGGCTGCGCAAGGCCGCCCGCAAGCGTCGCCTGCCGATCTACTCGCTCGCGCCGTACTCCTCGCGCGGCCTGGATCGGATGTCGGGCAAGCTGATGCAGGCGATGCCCGGCGCCGAGCCGCACCTGCTCGACGCGGTGCGCAACGGCGAAACCGCTACGGCGGGAGCCGATCCCACACAGATCGCGGACGTGGGCCGACTGCTGCGCGAACCCGGCGCGGTGATCATGGTCGGCGAGCGGATGGCCGGGATTCCCGGTGCGCTGTCGGCCGCGGTGCGGCTGGCCGACGAGACCGGCGCGGCGCTCGCGTGGGTGCCGCGGCGAGCCGGTGAGCGCGGCGCGGTCGAGGCCGGGGCGCTGCCGGGTCTGCTGCCCGGTGGTCGACCGGTCGCGGATCCCGCTGCGCGCCAGCAGGTTCGGGAGATCTGGAACGTGCCGGACCTGCCGGTCACCACCGGCCGGGACACCGCGGCCATCCTGGACGCCGCACCCGGACTGGGTGCGCTGGTGATCGGCGGCGTCGACGTCGCCGACCTGCCGGACCCGAGGGGCGCACTCGCCGCCATCGACGCCGCCCGGTTCGTGGTCAGCCTGGAACAGCGGCACAGCGCGGTCACCGAGCGCGCCGACGTGGTCTTCCCGGTGGCCACCGCGATGGAGAAGTCCGGCACCTTCCGCAACTGGGAGGGACGGGCGCGTCAGTTCGCGGCCGCGCTGGGTGACGACATGGTGCGCCGCCAGTCCGCCCCGCTCTCGGATCAGCGGGTGCTGCAAGCGATCGCCGACGAGATGAAGGTGCGTCTCGGCCTGCCGGACACCGAGGCGGCCCGCGCCGAACTGGCCGAGCTCGGCGCCTGGGACGGTGCGCCCGTCGCCCCGCCCGCGCACCGTCCGCACCCGCTGACCCAGCCCGGACCCGGCACCGCGGTGCTGGCCAGCTGGCGGATGCTGCTCGACCTGGGTCGCCTGCAAGACGGCGAACCCAACCTGGCCGGCATCGCCCGGCCGCCGGTCGCCCGGCTCTCCCCCGCGACCGCCGCCGAAATCGGCGCCGCCACCGACGATCTGGTGACCGTCGCCGGCGAACACGGCACCGTCACGCTGCCGCTGGTGATCACCGACCTGCCCGACCGGGTGGTCTGGCTGCCGCAGCACTCACCGGGCAGCTCGATCGCCGAACAGTTGGCCACCCACCCCGGCGGCATCGTGCAACTGCGGCGCGCCGACGAGAGGATGAAGGAGCACAGGCATGAGTGACCTCAGTTTGTTCGGCCACGACCCCCTGTGGCTGGTGATCGGGAAATCCCTCGCCATCTTCGTCTTTCTGCTGCTCATCCCGATGATCGCGGTGGTCGCGGAACGAAAGATCGTGGCCCGCATGCAGATGCGGATCGGCCCGAACCGGATCGGTCCGTTCGGCATGCTGCAGAGCATCGCCGACGGCGTCAAGATGGCGCTCAAGGAAGACATCGTCCCGGCCATCGTGGACAAGCCGATCTTCATCATGGCGCCGATCATCTCGCTGATCCCGGCCGTGATGGCGTTCGCGGTGATCCCGTTCGGCCCCGAGGTGTCCGTTTTCGGCCACCACACCGCGCTGCAACTGACCGACATGCCGGTCGCGGTGCTGTACATCCTGGCCATCACCTCGATCGGCGTGTACGGCATCGTGCTGGCCGGCTGGTCGTCCGGCTCGACCTACCCGCTGCTCGGCGGGCTGCGCTCGACCGCGCAGGTGATCTCCTACGAGATCGCGATGGCACTGTGCTTCGCCACCGTGTTCCTGCTCGGCGGCACCATGTCCACCTCGGGCATCGTGTCCGCCCAGCACGACACCTGGTATGTCTTCCTGCTGCTGCCGTCGTTCCTCATCTACTGCGTGTCCATGGTCGGTGAGACCAACCGCGCGCCGTTCGACCTCCCCGAGGCCGAGGGCGAGCTGGTCGGCGGCTTCCACACCGAGTACTCCTCGCTCAAGTTCGCCATGTTCATGATGGCCGAATACATCAACATGGCCACGGTTTCCGCGCTCGCCACCACCCTGTTCCTCGGCGGCTGGCACGCACCGTGGCCGTTGAGCCTGTGGGCGGGCGCCAACCAGAACTGGTGGCCGGTGCTGTGGTTCACCGCCAAGGTGTGCACGTTCCTGTTCGTGTTCATCTGGCTGCGCGGCACGCTGCCGCGCCTGCGCTACGACCAGTTCATGAATCTCGGCTGGAAGCTGCTGATCCCGACCTCGCTGCTGTGGGTCATGCTGGTCGGCGGCGCCAGGGTGTTGCAGGCCGAGGGCTACCACGTGCAGACCCCGCTGCTGGTCATCGGCGGTCTGGTGATCTCCGCGCTGATGATCGGGGTGTTCCTGCGGGCGGGCCGCCGCGGCGGCGCCGCACCGCCGGCCGAGCCGGAACCCGCGGCAGCGCCCGCGGATGGGTCGGTCTTCCTCGGTTTCCCGACACCGCCGCTGCCCGAACACCCGCGCCCGGTGGCCAAGTCGGGCCTGTTCGATCCGCTGGCCGGTTTCGCGGTCACCGCGGCGACCATGTTCAAGAAGCCGAACACCGAGTTCTATCCGGAGCAGAAGGTGCCGACCGCCCCGCGCTACCACGGGCGGCATCAGCTCAACCGGTACCCGGACGGCCTGGAGAAGTGCATCGGCTGCGAGCTGTGCGCCTGGGCCTGCCCCGCCGACGCGATCTACGTCGAAGGCGCGGACAACACCGAGACGCAACGCTTCTCGCCGGGTGAACGGTACGGGCAGGTCTATCAGATCAACTACCTGCGCTGCATCGGCTGCGGGCTGTGCATCGAGGCGTGCCCGACCCGGGCGCTGACCATGACCAACGACTACGAGATGACCGACGACAACCGCGCCGGGCTCATCTACGAGAAGGACCGGCTGCTCGCCCCGCTGCAGCCGGGCATGACCGCCCCGCCGCACGCCATGCAGCCCGGCACCGACGAGAGCGACTACTACCTCGGCAACGTGCTCGGCAGCATCCGGGAACCCGACGGCGGCAACGGAAACGGCGCGCCGGACAGTCCGAAGGAACCCGCGGTCGCGGGTGTGGAAGGAGGCGCGCGATGAACGAACTCATCCTCGCCGCCGAGCCGCTCACCCGGACCGGCACCGGTGAAGCGGTGAACTTCTGGGTGCTCGCGCCGGTGGCCACGGCCGGCGCGCTCGGCATGGTATTCGCCCGCAAGGCAGTGCATTCGGCGATCTGCCTGGCCGCCACCATGATCATCCTCGCGGTGTTCTACATGGCCCAGGACGCGCTGTTCCTCGGCGTGGTGCAGATCGTCGTCTACACCGGCGCGGTCATGATGCTGTTCCTGTTCGTGCTCATGCTGGTCGGCGTCGACTCGGCCGAATCGCTGAAGGAGAACCTGCGCGGGCAACAGCTCGCCGCGGCGGCGGTCGGTCTCGGCTTCGGCCTGCTGCTGATCAGCGGCATCGCCCGCGGCATCCGGGAATCCGGAATCACGTTCCCGGCCAAGGGTTTCGCCGGGCGGGACGTGATCGGCGAGCTCGCCGAGCTGATCTTCGTCCGCTACGTGTGGGCGTTCGAGCTCACCGGGGCGCTGCTCATCACCGCCACCATCGGCGCGATGGTGCTCGCGCACCGCGAGCAGTTCGGCCCGCGAATGGGCCAGCGGGAGATGTCGGTGCGGCGGTTCCGCGAGGCAGGCCACCGGGCCACCCCGCTGCCCACCCCCGGCGTCTACGCCAGGCACAACGCGGTCGACATTCCGGCCAGGCTGCCCGACGGCTCCTTCGAGGAACTCTCGGTCAGCACCATCCTGCGGCACCGACGCACCCGGGCACTGACCGAGGCAGCCGTCATCTCGGTCGCGGCGCCGGACCCGGCGCCCGTGGCTACGGCCGCGAACCAGAGCCAGAGCGACGAGGAAGGCAAGCGGTGAATCCCGAGAACTATCTGTTCCTGTCCGCCCTGTTGTTCACCATCGGCGCGGCCGGGGTGCTGTTGCGGCGCAACGCCATCGTGGTGTTCATGTGCATCGAGCTGATGCTCAACGCGGTGAACCTCGCGTTCGTCACCTTCGCCAGGCTGCACTCGAACCTGGACGGCCAGGTGTTCGCGTTCTTCACCATGGTGGTCGCCGCGGCCGAGGTCGTGGTCGGCCTGGCCATCATCATGACCATCTTCCGCGCCCGTCGCTCGACCTCGGTCGACGACGCCAACCTGTTGAAGTTCTGACATGGATACGGCGACGCTCTGGCTGCTGCCCGCCCTGCCCCTGGCAGGCGCTGTCATCCTGCTGCTCTCCGGTCGGTTCAGCGACAGGTGGGGGCACCTGCTCGGCACCACGATGGCGCTGGCCGCCTTCGTGATCGCCGGCCTCGGGTTCTTCGACATGGTCGGCCGCGACGACGCCCAGCGCGGCATCCACACCGACCTGTTCAGCTGGGTTCCGGTGGCCGGCCTGCAAGCCGACTTCAGCCTCCAATTGGACCAGCTGTCCATGTGTTTCGCGCTGCTGATCACCGGCGTCGGCTCGCTGATCCACATCTACTCCATCGGCTACATGAGCCACGACCCGGGACGGCGGCGATTCTTCGCCTACCTCAACCTGTTCCTCGCGGCCATGCTGCTGCTGGTGCTGGCGAACAACTACCTGGTGCTCTACCTCGGCTGGGAAGGCGTCGGCCTGGCGTCCTACCTGCTGATCGGGTTCTGGTACCACAAGCCGACCGCGGCCACCGCGGCCAAGAAGGCGTTCGTGGTCAACCGGGTCGGCGACATGGGGCTGGCGATCGCCATGTTCGTCATGTTCGCCACCTTCGGGTCGATCAATTTCACCGCCGTGTTCGCGGGTGCGCCGCAGGCCGGGGAAGGGACGCTCACCGCGATCGGATTGCTGCTCTTGCTCGCCGCGTGCGGTAAGTCCGCGCAGGTGCCGCTGCAATCCTGGCTCGGGGACGCGATGGAAGGCCCCACCCCGGTTTCCGCGCTCATCCACGCGGCCACCATGGTCACCGCGGGTGTGTACCTGATCGCGCGCTCGGGTCCGATCTTCGACCTGGCGCCGGACGCGCGACTCGGAGTGGTGCTGGTCGGCGCGGTGACCCTGCTCTTCGGTGCGATCGTCGGCTGCGCCAAGGACGACATCAAGAAGGCCCTCGCCGCGTCCACCATGAGCCAGATCGGTTACATGATGCTGGCCGCCGGCCTCGGTCCGGCCGGCTACGCCTTCGCCATCATGCATCTGCTCACCCACGGGTTCTTCAAGGCCGGACTGTTCCTCGGCGCGGGCTCGGTGATGCACGCGATGGACGACGAGACCGACATGCGCCGCTACGGCGGGCTGCGCAAGCTGCTGCCGATCACCTACGTCACCTTCGGGCTCGGCTACCTCGCGATCATCGGGGTGCCGCCGTTCGCCGGGTTCTTCTCCAAGGACAAGATCATCGAGGTGGCGTTCAACCAGGGCGGCGCAAGCGGTTTGACGCTCGGCACGGTGACGCTGATCGGCGCCGGACTCACCGCCTTCTACATGACCAGGGTCATGATGATGACGTTCTTCGGCGAGCGCCGCTGGCGGCCCGATACGCACCCGCACGAATCCCCCGCGGTGATGACCGGGCCGATGATCCTGCTGGCCATCGGGTCGGTCGCGGCGGGTGCGCTGTTCGCCTTCGGTTCCTCGTTGCAGAACTGGCTGGAACCGGTCGTCGGCGCGCATCACGGCGCGGAAACCGTCCCCGCGGGTGTGGTCACCGCGCTCGCGCTGGTGGTCGTCGCGATCGGCGTCGGCTTCGCCTACTACCAGTACGCACAGCGCGAAATCCCCGAGACCGCACCGGAATCGGTGTCCGCGCTGACCATCGCGGCGCGCAAGGACCTCTACGGTGACGCGCTCAACGAGGCGGCCTTCATGCGCCCGGGCAGCTACCTGACCCGCGCGCTGGTGTTCCTCGACAACCGCGGCATCGACGGAATCGTGAACGGGACGGCCGCGCTGATCGGCGGCCTGTCCGGCCGCATCCGGCGTGTGCAGACCGGATTCGTGCGGTCCTACGCGCTGTCCATGTTCACCGGCGCCGCTCTGGTCGCCGCCGCGCTGTTGGCGGTGCGGCTGTGGTGAGCGTGTATCCCTGGTTGCCCGCCTGGTCGCGCCCATTGCCATTGCTGCGCGCGTCCCGCATGTCCATGTTCACCGGCGCGACCCTGGTGGCCGCAGCCCTGCTGGCAGTGAGGTTGTGGTGACGGACTTTCCCTGGTTGACCACGTTGTGGTTGGCGCCGGCGATCGGCGCGGTCATCGTGCTGGTGCTGCCCGCGTCGCAACGAGTGCTCGCGCGCTGTTCGGCGCTGGCGGTGTCGGTGGCAGTGCTGGTGTTCGCCGTCGTGCTGGCGGTGCGCTTCGAACCCGGTGGGGCGCAGTATCAGTTCGTCGAGGACCACGAGTGGATCCCGGCGTTCGGCGCCGGGTACACCGTCGGGGTCGACGGGATCGCGCTGGTACTGGTGCTGCTCACCGCGGTGCTGGTGCCGTTGCTGATCCTGGCCGGCTGGCACGACGAGCGGGAGGTGGGCAGCGGACGGCGCGTGTCGCACACCTACGTCGCGCTGACCCTGCTGGTCGAGGCGATGGTGCTGATTTCCTTTGTCTCGCTCGACATTCTGCTGTTCTACGTGTTCTTCGAAGCCATGTTGATCCCGATGTACTTCCTCATCGGCGGGTTCGGGCCACGGTCGGCGAACCCCGAGTCGCGCCAGCAGCGGTCGCGGGCCGCGGTGAAGTTCCTGCTGTACAACCTGTTCGGCGGGCTGATCATGCTGGCCGCGGTGATCGGGTTGTACGTGGTCACCGCGCGCGACGGGCTCGGCGCGGACTCGGCGGGCACCTTCGACTTCCGCGCGGTGGTCGCCGCGGCCAACTCCGGACAGCTCACGGCGGCGCCCGCGGTGCTCAACGCGCTGTTCCTCGGGTTCATGTTCGCGTTCGCGGTGAAGGCGCCGCTGTGGCCGTTGCACACCTGGTTGCCGGACGCGGCGGTGGCCGCGACGCCGTCGAGCGCGGTGCTGATGATGGCGGTGGTGGACAAGGTCGGCACCTTCGGCATGCTGCGCTACTGCCTGATGCTGTTCCCGGACGCGTCGAGTACCTATGCGCCGCTGGTGATCACGCTCGCCGTGATCGGCATCATCTACGGCGCGCTGCTGGCCATCGGGCAGACCGACGTGATGCGGCTGATCGCCTACACCTCGATCTCGCACTTCGGGTTCATCATCCTGGGCATCTTCGCGATGACCAGTCAGGGACAGACCGGCGCCACGCTGTACATGGTCAACCACGGCATCTCCACCGCCGCACTGTTCCTGATCGCCGGATTCCTGGTGTCGCGGCGCGGGACTCGGCTCATCGCCGACTTCGGCGGCGTGCAGAAGGTCGCACCGATCCTGGCCGGGACGTTCTTCATCTCCGGTCTGGCCACGCTCTCGCTGCCCGGTCTCGCGCCGTTCATCAGCGAATTCCTGGTGCTGGTCGGCACCTTCGCCCGCTACCAGGTGGCCGCGGTGATCGCGACCGGTGCGCTGGTGCTCGCGGCGCTGTACGTGCTGTGGATGTATCAGCGGATGATGACCGGTCCGGTCAAGGAGGGCAACGAACGCATCTACGATCTGGTGCCCCGCGAGCTCGCGGTGGTGGTGCCGTTGATCGCGGCGCTGCTGTTCCTCGGCGTCTACCCGAAACCGATCCTGGACTTCATCAATCCCGCAGTGAGCCAGACGTTGACGACCATCGGCAAGCACGACCCGGCACCGGCCGTGCCCGCGCTGCCCGAGGCCGGTAAGGCCGAACATTCCGGAGGAGCTAAGTGACTTCCTTGGACTACGGAAACACGCTCGCCGCGGCGATTCCGGCGCCGAGCGTCGAATACGGATACCTGTCGCCGATGTTGATCGTGCTCGGAGCCGGCGTGGTCAGCGTGCTGGTCGAGGCGTTCATGGGGCGGCGGTTCCGGTTCGGCGCGCAGCTGCTGCTGAGCCTGGCCGGATTGATCGCCGCGTTGGTCGCGGTGATTCTGCTGGCGGGGACCGAGGCCACCGCGATGGGCGGTGCGGTGGCGGTCGACGGGGTGACGCTGTTCCTGCAGGGCACCATTCTGGTGGTCGCCATCCTCGGCGTGCTGTTCATGGGCGAGCGCGGGGCCGAGCCCCGGGTCGAGGCGCGCAGCGGGCCGGGTACCTGGAGTGCGGCCGCGGCGACGCTGGGGCGCGGGGTGGATGCGTTTACCCCGCAGGCGTCTTCGGTGCCGGGCAGTGCGATGGAGCGGACCGCGCTGAAGGCGGGGATCGCGACCACCGAGGTGTTCCCGTTGACGCTGATCGCGGCCGGCGGGTTGCTGCTGTTCCCGGCGTCGAATGATCTGCTCACCATGTTCGTCGCGCTCGAGGTGTTGTCGCTGCCGCTGTATCTGCTGTGCGGGCTGGCCCGGCGCAAGCGGTTGCTGTCGCAGGAAGCGGCGCTGAAATACTTCCTGCTGGGGGCGTTCTCGTCGGCCTTCTTCCTCTACGGGGTGGCGCTGCTGTACGGGCAGGCCGGGACGGTTCGGTTGACCGGAATCGCCGATGCCATCGCGCTGCATCCGGACAACGCCTTGCTCGCGCTGCTCGGGGTGGCGTTGCTGGCGGTGGGACTGCTGTTCAAGATCGGCACGGTGCCCTTCCAGTCGTGGGTGCCGGACGTGTATCAGGGTGCGCCGACACCGGTTACGGCGTTCATGGCGGCGGCGACGAAGATCGCGGCAGTCGGTGCGTTGTTGCGGGTGCTGCAAGTCGCGGTGCCCGGGCTGAAGGACGACTGGCGGCCGGTGCTCGCCGCGATCGCGGTCGCCACCATGGCGGTGGGCGCGGTCATGGCGATCACGCAGACCGATGTGAAGCGGATGCTCGCGTATTCGTCGGTGGCGCATGCCGGTTTCATCCTGACCGGTTTGGTCGCGGCCAATGACAAGGGTGTCTCGGCGATCCTGTTCTATCTGGTGGCTTACGGATTGGGGACGGTCGGTGCGTTCGCGGTCGTCAGCCTCGTGCGCGATGCCTCCGGGGAAGAGGCCGGTGCGTTGTCCCAGTGGGCCGGGCTCGGTCGTCGCTCACCATGGCTGGCCAGCGTGTTCGCCCTGTTCCTGCTGTCGTTCGCCGGTCTTCCGCTGACGAGCGGATTCGTCAGCAAGTTCGCGGTGTTCGAGGCAGCGGCCGCCGGCGATGCCACCTTCTTGGTGATCGTCGGCGTGATCTGCAGTGCGATCGCCGCGTTCTTCTACATCCGGGTCATCGTCCTGATGTTCTTCACCGACCCGCCCGCCGACGCCCCGATCGTGGTCTCCCCCTTCCTGACCACCACCGTCGTCACCTTCGGCGCGGGCGCCACCCTGATCCTCGGCATCTTCCCGCAGCTGCTGCTGGACCTGGCGGATCGGGCGTCGACGTTCGTTCGGTGAGGTAGGTATCGCGATACGTCTGCCGCACACCTGGTTTCGGGTGTGCGGCAGATCTGTTTCGGTGCACGTCCGGTGGGTGCGGTGCTTCGCGGTGCCCGATCTCAGCCCAGTGCGCGGCCGCCGTCGACGAGGAGTCGTTGGCCGGTGATGAACGATGTGGTGGGGGCGGCGAAGAAGCTGACGGCCGCGGCGACGTCGTCGGGGGTGCCCATGCGGGCCGCGGGGACGGTGGCGAGGTAGGCGTCGCGGACGGAGTGGCGGACGTCGGCGTGGCGTTCGACCGGGATGAAGCCGGGGGCGACCGTGTTGACCGTGATGCCGAAGGGGGCGAGTTCGCGGGCCCAGCTGCGGGTCACGCCGATCTGGGCCTGCTTGGCCGTCGCGTACGCGGAGCGGCCCGGTGGCGGGCGGTCGGCTACCTCGGAGTCGATGTGCACGATCCGGCCGTAGCGGCGTTCCCGCATGCCGGGGATTATGCGGCGGCCGAGCAGGATCGGGCTTTTCACGAAGAAGTCCAGTTGCGCGAGGTGATCCGACCAGGTGACCTCGGTGAGCGGCGCCTCGGGTTGCGGTCCGGTCGCGTTGAGGACCAGCACATCGACCGGGCCGAGACGGTCGGTGATCGTGGCGACGAGCTCGCACACCTGATCCTCGTCGGTGACATCGGCCGCGATCGCCTCGGCGACCCCGCCGCCGTCCCGGATCGCGCGAACCACGGCGAGCGCCTTCTCGTCGTCGTGCAAACCATTGACGACGACAGCTGACCCGTCCGCGGCGAGCCGCCGCGCGATCGCACTCCCCAGCCCGCGCGAACTCCCCGTCACCAATGCGACCCGCCGGGGTGCCACCATGGCTTCCATCATTCCACGCTGGTGTCGGTAAACCGTTGGCAGGGAACGGATCACCGGCGTCGGAGACAAGCACCTGGCGGATCCGGCGATCCCGAGCGCCGCGCCATCGAACCGGGAACGGCGCGGAAGTCCACCGCTGGTCGGCACCGGATGGACATCCGCAGACCAACACCGGTCACCAGCTTCACCCAGTGAGAATCTGCGGTGTCGAAGGGGAGGTGGTCGGTTCTCGTCAGTGCAGGTAGGAGGCACCGTTGACGTTGAGGACGGAGCCGGAGGTCCAGGTCGCTTCCGGTGAGGCGAGGTAGCGGACGGCCGAGGCGATTTCCTCGGGTGCCGCGACTCGGCCGAAGGGGCTCTGGGCGCGGACGTCGTCGGTGACGCGGTGGGCGACGCGGTCGGTCGCGACGAATCCGGGGGCGACCGAGGCGACGGCGATCCCGTGCGGCGCCAACTCGACCGCGAGCGACTGACCCAGCGCGTGCACCGCGGCTTTGCTGGCGCCGTAGGCCGAGTATTCGGGCTCGCCGCGGAACGCGCCGCGCGAGCCGATATTCACGATCCGGCCCGCGATGCCCTTGTCGATCATGTGCCGGGCGACGCAGTAGGACATGTTGGCGGTGCCGAACACGTTGACGTCCAACGTCTTCTGCCAGGCTCGCTGCCAATCGGCATAGTCGGTGCCGGTCACGGGATGGGCGATGTTGACCGCCGCGTTGTTCACCAGGACATCGACGGCGCCGAGCCCGTCGATCGCCGCGTCCACGATCCCGGCGACGGCCTCCGGCGAACCGATATCGCCATTGACGAGCACATGCCCCGCACCGGGCAACCCACCCAACGTCTTCTCCCCGTCCTCGCGACTCGAGGAGTAGTGCACCGCCACCCGATCCCCGATCTCCGCGAACGCCAGCGCAATTGCCCGCCCGATCCCCCGCGAAGCCCCCGTCACCAACACACCACGACTCATTCTGTGATCACCATGCCCACTAGCTTGCCATCCCGGCCAGGCCATCGTCGGCCCGACGTCGGAGGGTGCTGGTAGCGCGCTGCGCGCTCAGCCGTGATGCGCGCGTGCCGTCGACCAACGGTTGTCGCGACTCAGAGTTCGTCCTCCGCGTCCAGACAGCAGGACCGCACCCCGACCGGATCCGCGAGCGGGACCTAGTCGAGGCAGATCGCAGGTGAGCCCGCCGTCATGTCCCGCTCGCCGGGGTGCGAGTCACCGAACGGGACAGGGCCGCGCCGAAAGGCGGGTGAGGCCATCGGTGTGTCCCGTTGGGTGTGACTCAAGGGGGTTGGGTGGCCGGCTACTCGGAGATGACGGCACCGGTGTGGAGTGCGAGTCCGGACTGTGGGGCTACTTCGGCGTGGAGTAGGCCGGTGTTGTCGATTCGGTAGGTCGGGCCCGTGCAGGTTCCGGCTTCGAGGGTGCCGTGCATGACGTCGCAGTAATGGCCTGCGGGGAGGGAGGTTCGGTAGGTGTCGGTGGCTGGGGAGTCTTCGCCGTTGAGGATGAGGTATCCCTCGGTGCCTCGGCCGAAGGCGATGCGGTTGGCGCCGTTGTCGGACCAGTTGGTTACTGGTTGACCTTGCACCTGGTGGTGGAAGGCGACCATGGGGCCGATGCCGGGCCAGGCGTGTTCGCACTGCCAATGGCCGTCGCCGCAGTGGGCGTCGGTGGCGCGGCCGAGCGGGTCGGACGGGGGTGCCTCGTCATAGGAGTTGAATGCGTAGCCGCTCAACACTTTTGGTCGGCCGTAGGGCCAGGCGAGCATGAATGCGTTGGCCAGGGTGTAGCGGTCGCCGTCGGCGTAGGTGAGGGTGGTGCCCTGGTGCTCGGTGTCGTGGTTGGCGACGAAGACCACGGATTTGTCGGAGGGCAGCGCGGAGCCGAAGGTCCGCAGGCTCGCGAGGCGGCCTTGGCGGAAGATGGCGCTCAGGGTGCCTGCGTAGCGGAGGTCCATGACGTCGCCGGTGGCCAGGTACTCCTCGGGTTGCACGGCTTCCTGCCAGCCGTAGATGACCTCCTGGTAGACGTAGGCCGGTCGGGTCAGGCGCTGTTCGATCGCCGCGAGGTCTTCTGGCGCAATGTATTTGGCCGAGTCGACGCGGAAGCCGTCGACGCCGAGGGACAGCAGATCGTTGAGGTAGCCGGCGATCCGGTCGCGGACGGAGTCGTCGCCGGTCGCGAGGTCTGCGCCGTTGAACGACTGGCAGTTGAAGACCTGGTAGCGGTCCGCGAGGTTCGCGACGGTGTTGCCCGGCGTGCCGCAATGGTGAAAGTCGCGCTCGGTGTACGGCACCGCCGGATACAGCTCGTGGCAGTACGGCGTGAGCCCGCTGCCGACACCGCACCCATCCAACGCGGACATGTTGTTGATCACCGCGTCGATATAGACCTGCACACCCGATTCGTGACAGCTGCGCACCATCGCCGCCAGCTCATCCCGCGTACCGAACCGACTGTCCAGCTTGTAGGACACCGCGGAGTACCCCTGCCACCACGGAAACCCCTTCTCCGGCCACACCGAATGCTCCTCCGGCGGCGAAGTCTGCACCGCGCTATACCCCAACGGCCCCAGCGTCGCCTGACACTCCCGTCCGATAGACCGCCAATTCCACCCGAACATCTGCGCGATCACCCCCTGCCCCGCCACCTCCTCCGCCGCCGCCTCGGCCGGAACCCACGTCGTCGTCACCGCAGTGACCAGCGCGAACACGCATACGCGGAACATGCGCCGACTGTATCCGAGCCCCCGATCCCCCCGACCCCTCACCCAACCCGACGCGCCGAACCGTAAACACCTACCTAGAGCCACTCACCCCACCTTCCTCACCACACCATCAGTCCGGCCCCACCCACCCCTCACCAAAACCACATGCCAGCAAGACAACCACCACACCCAACCCCCGCACAGCTGAGCCCAACCAAGCTGTCGCAACCCAACCCCCGCACAGCTGAGCCCAACCAAGCTGTCGCACCGGGCAAATGCACCCGTATCCCACCACCGATCCGGCATCAAACACCACACCGTCACCCACTACACGAGGCCACACCCCCACCACCCTCGCGCCCACCGGGACATCCCGACAAGCCCACTCGCTCTTCCCCGCCGCCATGTCCCGCTCGGCATAGGCCTGTCCGCCGACTGGGACATGACGGCAAGCCCACTCGCACTTCTCCGCCCCCATGTCCCCCTCACGACACTTACCCGTCCGACGGGACATGAGGACAGCCCGAAGGGACAGGAGGACAGTGCCACTCGCTCATCCCCGCCACCATGTCCCACTCGGCATTCACCTATCCGCCGAACGGGACATGGCGGCAATCCCACTCGCTTTCGCCACCCCCTTGTTCCCCTCACGACATTTACCCGCCCGACGGGACATGAGGACAGCGCCACTCGTTCTTCCCCGCCACCATGTCCCGTTCGGCATTCACCTATCCGCCGACTGGGACATCAGGCAGTGCCACTCGTTCTTCCCCGCTACCTTGTCCCGCTCGGCATCCACCTGTCCGGCGACTGGGACGTGATGACAAGCCCGCTCGCTTTCGCCGCCCATGGCTCCCTCCCGACACCTACCCGCCCGACGGGACATGAAGACATTGCCACTCGCTCATCCCCGCCACCATGTCCCACTCGGCATCCACCTGACCGCCGAACGGGACATGACGGCAAGCTCACTCGCTGTTTGCCGCGGTAGTGTCCCGTCCGGATTCCGCCGCTTGGCCGGGCGGGACATGAGGGCCGGGCCGTTATCGCGGCCTCGGTGCCGCTCTTCGGCGTGGCGGTCATGTCCCGCCGCCACGACGCCTCACTAGGGTCACCATCTATTCGCCGGATTGGGTCATGGCGACGGGCCATCCGGAAGCCTCGCTGCATCCGTGCCGGACTCGACGGATGGAACTAGCTGCTGTCTAGCCCACTCGATGTGCACCTGCCGTCCGACGGGACATGACGATAAACCCACCCGCTCGTCACCGCTGCCAAGTCCCCTCCGGCGGCAGATGTTCGCCGAGCGGGACATGGGGGCAGTAAAACTCGCGTTTCGCCACCCGTATGTCCCGTTCGGCATCGGCTCGGTTGCCTGAGCTGGACCTGGCGGCACGCTCACTGGCGTTCGCTGCTGTCGTAGCCGATCGACGTGCACCCCCTCATCGAATGTGGCTCGACGGCAGACCATGTGCCAGAAACCCACCCGCTGTTCACCGCTGCCATGTCCCGTCCGGCGGCAGAAACTCCCCGAACGGGACATGGGGACAGTAAAACTCGCGTTTCGCCACCGGTATGTCCCGTTCGGCATCCGCTCGGTTGCCCGAGCTGGATTTGGCGGCAGGCTCACTCGCGTTTCGCTGCTGTCATGGCCGATCGACGTGCGTCCCTTCACCGAACGTGACTCGCCGGCAGACCATGTCCCAATACCCGAACGGGACACAGCAGCGAGTAGCTCGAATGACCGCTCCGCCAGGTCCCGGTCACCGGTCGGGTTGCCGATGAACGGGACCTGGTTGAGCCGACACGCCGGCAACTGCGATGTGATGTCCCGTTCGGCGGTTGGCATCGGTGGGGCGTGGCGGCGGGGACCGTCTCAGCCGGGGGAGGTTTCTCGGCTCGGCGGTGGAGGTGGATCTTGGCGAATTGCATGAACTGCGTCGGTATCTGCTGACAAATCGCCCAGTGACGTGGCTGGCTGTGCGTGGCAACGTCACTGACCGTGAGAATTGCGGCGCGGCGTCTCGGACGGTCGGTACAACATGGGTGGGGGCGCGGGGAGCGCCGAAATGGTTGGGCGGCAACGGTGGTGATGTCGGTGGTGGCCGCCGGTCTGGTGCCGCCGGGATTGGCGGCGGCGGCCGACGTGCCGCCCGTGTCGGTGGCCACGGATCGGCAGGAGCAGCCGATCGCGACGCGTGACGGAATCGCGGTGTCCTACGTGAGTTTCCGGCTGCCGTTGCCGGCGAACGCGCCTGCGCATCCGGAGGCCTGCGACCGCACCGGGTATCTGCGGTATCGGCCGGTCGGCGGGCCGGAGAATGCGCGGGACGCGGACGCGGTGGTCGTGCAACAGCAGGGATTGGCCGGTGGCGCAGTCAATTCCGAGGGCGTGGCGGGCAATACGGTGCGCTCGGCGAAGTCGCTCGGGCGCAACATCGAGTTCTGGTCGCTGGCCCGGCGCGGGTCCTGCTTGGATGAGACAGCGGGCTTCGACTACGCCTTGCAGACCGGGAACTACCTGGACGCGGTCGACTACTACTTCAACGGCAAGCCGATCGATGGCCGCACCTTCCCCGGCTTCAAGACCTCGCAGGACCTGCCGATTCTCGATTCGATCGGCGTGGAGCGGGTGATCCGGGACCAGTACGAGATCATGCTGCACGAGCTGCCGGATCAGGCCGAGCGGCAACGCAAATACGTCTGCACCGGCATCTCGATGGGCGGCATGGTCACCGGGCTGTTCTCGGACTGGGACTTCGACGGCAACCCGGCCACGCAGGCCGACGCAGGCTACAACCAGTGCGCGGCGTTCGCCGCCCAGGACACGATGGTGTCCTCGGATCCGGCGGCGATCCAGAACACGCCGTTCTTCCACGACATCACCGACGCGCTCATGAGCCCGGCGAACGGCGTGCTGAAGGCCGGTTTCGACAGCGGCGTGCTGCCGCTGCGCACCCTCGGCCCGGCGCCGGTGATCGGCACCAAGGCGATGGTGCTCTACCGATTGGCCGGGCTCGCGGCGCATCTCGCGCCCGACGAGGAGAGCCAACTGCTCGCGCACCTGCACGACCCCGAGGTCGAGGCGACGCTCACCACCATGTTCGGCCAGACCTGGGCGGCGGTCGCGACCGGCGGCGCCGACGGCGCGGGCACCATCCGCGACTACCGGTTCACCAACGCGGCGTTGCTCGGCACGTTCATCGACAACAACTCCGGCAATTTCGCGCTGCTGCAACAGGGCGTGGGCGCGCTGTCCGGCGGCCCGGTCCAGGAGAAGACGTTCCCGAACGGCGGTGGGGCGACGCAGATTCCGGTGCTGGGCAACTACTTGCGGATCAGCGCGGGCCCGCAGACGCGCGTCGCGCCGACCGACCGGAACGCGCTCTACACCTGGCGCAACTACAACGACGTGGTCGGCGTCCCGTGGACCGCCCCGAACCGGGAGACCGCCGACATCCACGAGGTGGCAAGGCAATTGGGCACCGGCGCGCCGACGGCGTACTGGGAGACCTATTTCCCGCTGCGCATCATCCTCGATCTCGGCGCCGGCCTCACCGGTGCGCGCAGCGGCAACATGGTCGACCTGCGCTACCACAATATGAGTCGCACCAAGCCGAACTTCGTCGCCTTCGCCGGTGACAGCGTGGTGCAGTACGGCGTGGGCACCTGGGTGCCGACCCCGCCGACCGCGCAGGTGGAGACCCTGCCGGGCTACACCCACATCGATACGATCGGCGCGGCCGCGGTGCAGAACAACGGCAAGCCGGACTACAGCGGGCAGTACCTGGCCGAATTCATCCGGGGCCTCACCTAGAAACGTCAGTGCCCGCGTGCCGGACCACGCGGGCGGTGACGCCGGACGTCCTCGCTCATCAGGGTCGCCCGGTCCGCGTTCCGGACGGCGGTGAGGGCAGCGCCGCCGTCCGGAACGTCACCGGCGGATCAACCGAGCACCGCGCGCAGCCGGGTCACGAACGCGGCGGGGTCCTCGACGAATCCGGTGTGCCCGCCCGGGAACAGCGTCGGCTCGACGCCGATCCGCGCGGCCAGCGCCCGGGTCGTCCGGTCGCAGAATCCGTTCGCCGACGCCGCACCGATACCGGCCACCACCCGGACCGGGGTCGCCCGCAATGCCGCGAGATCCGGTGTCCACCAACTGGTTCCGTCGAGCTCGTGCAAGTACCAGAAGCGTTCGCTGGCCACGTCCGCGGCGGCGCGATCGCCGCCGAACATCTGCTCGAGCATCGGCTCCGGCATCTGCATGCCCGCGTTGGCGAAGAACTTGCGCCACGCGCCCAGCACCTCACCACGGGCATAGGTGGCGATGAGATCGTCTGTGCCTGCACGCAATTCGGCGTGGTTGTCGAGCACGCGGTGGAGCGGCGGCTCGTGGGCGATGGCGGTGTCGAGCAGCTCCGGGTGCGCCTGGACCAGCGCCAGCGTGGTGACCGCGCCGCCGCTGGAACCAAAGACCACCGCCGGGCCCGCGTCGAGGCGGATCAGGATTCGAGCCAGGTCGTCGGCGCGCAGTTCCGGGGTGGAGTCCTGCTCGGGGTCGTCGAGGACGCTGCCGTGGTGTCCGCGCGGGTCCATGGTGAGCACGGTGTGGTCGGTGGCGAGCAGTTCGGCGGCCGGGGCGAAGGCCGCGGCGGACATCGGGGCGCCGACCATGGCGATCAGCGGTCCGCTGCCGCGCAGCTCGTAGTGCAGGCGGGCGCCGGGAACGTCGAGCGTGTGGGTGGCGACGGACGCGGTCTGGGTCATGAGTTCTCCTCTGCGATGGAGCTACGTGCTCATGACTTTCGACGGTGGCCGCGGGCGGAATTCATCGGCGGCCGGAAAACAACAAAGACAGGGAGATGTCTCCCTGTCCCTTTCAATATATATCGCACACGGGGGCTTGCGGCAAGGCCCCTGTGGTGCCGCACAATGGTCGGCCGACGCCACAACCTGCGCAAACGCGGGTGTGTGCGGTCGTGCGGGCAAGAGCCCGCGGTGCGGTATTCGACGCGAGCGCGCGGATGTCGTCGAACTATGCAATGTGGGTCGGACGCAACCTCGTATGGGAGATTTCATGCATGACGTGATCATTGCCGGTGGCGGACCGACCGGAATGATGCTGGCCGCCGAGTTGCGGCTGGGCGGGGTGGACGTCCTCGTGCTGGAGAAGGAACCGACGCCGACCGCGGTGGTCCGCGCGCTGGGCCTGCATGCGCGCAGCATCGAGATCATGGATCAGCGCGGTCTGCTGGAACGGTTCCTCGAGCTCGGCACCAAGCATCCGCTGAACGGTTTCTTCGCCGGTATCCGCAAGCCGACCGGGCCGCTGGATACCGCGCATCCGTATGTGCTCAGCATCGCGCAACCGCTCACCGAGCGACTGCTGACCGAGCATGCGCTCGAGCTCGGCGTCGAGATCCGGCGGGGCAGCGAAGTGGTCGGGTTGAGCCAGGACGCGGACGGGGTGCGCGTCGAGGTGGCCGACGGCACGCGGTTGCGGTCGCGCTATCTGGTCGGTTGCGACGGCGGGCGCAGCACGGTGCGCAAGTTGCTCGGCGTCGGCTTTCCCGGCGAGCCGAGCCGGGTCGACACGTTGCTGGGCGAGATGGAGCTGACCGCGTCGCTGGACACGATCAACGAGGTGAACGCCGAGGTGCGCAAGACGCAGCTGCGGTTCGGCGCGATGCCGCTGGGCGACGGGGTGTTCCGGGTCGTCGCGCCGGCCGCGGAGGTGGCCGAGGACCGCCGGGTGCCGCCGACGCTGGCGGAGATGAAGCAGCAGTTGATCGCGACCGCGGGTACCGATTTCGGGGCGCATTCACCGCGCTGGTTGTCCCGCTTCGGCGACGCCACCCGGCAGGCCGAGCGTTATCGGGTCGATCGGGTGCTGCTGGCCGGCGACGCGGCGCATGTGCATCCGCCGATGGGTGGGCAGGGGCTCAATCTCGGTATTCAGGACGCGTTCAACCTCGGCTGGAAGCTGGCCGCGCAGCTCAACGGCTGGGCGCCGGCGGGGTTGCTCGACAGCTACCAGAACGAACGACATCCGGTGGCGGCCGACGTTCTCGACAACACGCGGGCGCAGATGGAGTTGCTGTCGCTCGAGCCGGGCGCGCAGGCGGTGCGGCGGCTGGTGGCGCGACTGATGGACTTCGAGGAGGTGAGCCGGTTCCTCACCGAGATGATCATCGCGGTCGGGGTCCGGTACGACCTCGGCGAAGGACATGAGCTGCTCGGGCGGCGGCTGCGGGACGTGGGGTTGAAGCGGGGGCGGTTGTTCGAGCTGATGCGGGATGGCCGGGGGTTGCTGCTCGATCAGACGGGTCAGCTTTCGGCGGCCGGCTGGGCGGATCGGGTCGACTGTGTGGTCGACGTGAGCGAGGAATTGACTGCGCCCGCGGTGCTGTTGCGGCCGGACGGGTACGTGGCGTGGGTCGGTGCGGATCAGCGAGAGCTGGACGGCACGCTGGCGAAGTGGTTCGGCGCCGCCCGCTGAGGTTGCCAAACCTAGTGTCCCTAGTTTATAAACTAGGGACACTAGGTTATGGAGGCGCACATGATGGCACGAGCCGGGCTGACCGCCGAGCGGATCACCCGCGCCGCGGCCGATCTCGCCGATGAGATCGGGTTCGACAACGTGACGATGTCGGCATTGGCCAAGAAGTTCGGGGTCAAAGACGCGAGTCTCTACTCCCATGTCAAGAACCTCCAGGAACTCCGCGCGCGCGTCACCATGCTGGCCGCGGTGGAGAAGACCGATCTGATCGCGAGTGCCGTCGCCGGACGGGCAGGCCGCGACGCGCTCGCCGCGTTCGCCGACGCCTGGCGTGCGTACGCGTTGCGGTACCCGGGTCGCTACGCCGCGACGCAGACACCGACGGCGCCCGGCATCGTCGACGTCGACCCGGGCGCGCTGCGCGGCATCGAACTCACCTACAGCATGCTGCGCGCCTACGGCCTCGCCGAACCCGACCTCACCGACGCGGTTCGGTTGCTGCGCAGCACTTTTCACGGTTACGCCGCGCTCGAGGCGGCCGGCGGCTTCGGGCACGCGCGCGATACCTCCGCCTCCTGGGCGCGCATCATCGACGCCCTGCACGTCACGCTCGAGCAGTGGCCGGTCAATGACAAGGAACAGCAATGAGATCCGACACCCTGAAGGTCCCCGGCGCGACGCTCTACTACGAGGTGCGCGGCAATGGACCCGTCCTACTGCTCCTGCCGGGCAGCGGCGGTGACGCGGCGGTCTTCGACCCGATCGCCGACACCCTCGCCGCACAGTTCACCGTCGTCACCCTCGACCCGCGCGGCTACTCGCGCAGCACCCTCGACTCCGCCGAGGAAGTTGATCGGCCGGCCGCGGTGCAACGGGAGGACGCCTACCGATCCACCGAGCCGATCGTTCCGCCGAGCGCGGCGCAGCGCGACCACCGATCGACCGAGCCGGTCGGTCAGCTGATTGCGGCACAGCGCGAGGACGCTTACCGTCTACTCGAAACCCTCACCCCCGCAGGCGAAGACGCCTACGTATTCGGCGGGAGCGGTGGCGCCGTCATCGCCCTCGACCTCCTCGCCCATCACCCCGAGCGCCTGCGCCTGGTCATCGCGCACGAACCACCTTGCTTCGCGATCCTTCCCGACGCCGCCGAGCAGCAGGCCTTCATCGACGAGGTCTATACCCTGTTCCGCACGGCGGGGGTGGCCGCCGCGGGCGCCCGTTTCCTGGAAGGCATCGGCGGAACCATGAAAGCCATGCCGAACCCCGCCGACCTGCCACCCCGCACCGACGAAATGATCCAGCGCCTGTACGCCAACGCCGCCCGCATGCTGGCCCACGAACTCCGCCCCATCACCGCCTACCTTCCCGACGAACCCACCCTCGCCACCCGCGCCGACCGCCTCGTCATCGCCGCGGGCGAACAAACCCGCGGCCACCTCCCCCACCGCCCGGCCGCCACCCTCGCCGACCACCTGAATCTCCCCCTGACCGAATTCCCCGGCGGCCACAGCGGTTTCACCGAAGCACCCACCGAATTCGCCGCCCAGCTATTGGACCTATTGCTCACGGCGCGAGCACACTAGCCGCCGCCGAATCGGCCGGTGCCGCTTTCCCAATCATGTCCAAGGTTCGCTCGCGTCGCCGATCGGACTCGCAGCGCGGCCGTCGCCGGACCTTCGGCTACGTCCGGTCGGGCCACAGATCGCGCTGATGAGCAGCCAGCGCCTCATGGCGTCGGACTCGGTCAGCAGCAGATTCCACTGCATCACCGAGCCCACCCGCTTGCCCGAGCTCAATGCGCAAGCGAACCGACCGACTGGCACAGCCCAACGGCGACCGCCCGCCTGGGTCCCAGCGCACGAGCCCGACACGGAGGCGCATCGGTCAGCGGGCCCGAGCCGGCCGATTCGCGGCGACGATGAGTGCACTGACCGCGAGCGGAGGCAGTGCCCACAGGGCGGCGGCGACGTATCCGTCCTGATCGGGGAACATCGCGCCGACCGGTGTGCCGGCGGCGAGCAGGAAACCCGCGATCGCGCTGCCGACGCTCATGCCGATACTGCGGGCGATCTGATTGATCGAGAGCACGCTGGCGGTCTCTTCGGGCGGCACACCGGCGAGGACGAGCTTGGGCATCACCGCGAAGACGCCGCCGACGGCGAAGCCGAGCAGGGCGAGCGCGGCGAGGACAGCGAGCAGTGATCCGCTGGCGAGGGTGAACAGCACCGCGCTCGCGACAGCGATCCCGGCTGCGAGCGTGTACGTCCGGCGTTCGGCGATGCGAGCGATGAGCCGCGGGACCGCTTTTCCGGCGACGAATCCGAGCACCGAGAACGGGATCAGCGCCGCACCCGCGGCGACACCGGGGAGGCCGAATCCGTAATGCGTCCCGGTCGGCGTCTGCACATAGCGGGTGAACAGACTGAACAGCAGATACAGGCCGCAGCCTGCCACGAGGATCGCGAGGTTCGCGCGCAGCACGGGCGCGCGGGCGAGGAGCCGCACGTTCACCAGTGGTGCGGCGCTGCGCGATTCGACCAGTGCCCACCCGGCCAGGACCGCGACGGCACCGGCAAGGATGCCGCCGGCCGGCCACCCGGTCGACCACATCGAGGGTTCGGCGACGACCAGCAGGATTCCGAGCGTGCCGACGGCCAGGAGTAGTGCCCCCGGGACATCGATCCGGGGCAGTTCACCGGGTGCCTCGACCGGCAGGGTCCGCCAGGCGATGACCAGCGCGGCCACCGACAGCAGCAGCCCGAGCCCGTACGCGGCGCGCAACCCGGCGAGTTGGTCGAGCAGGCTGATCACCGGGTAGCCGACCCCGATGCCGACCGTCGATGCGACCGATATCGCGGCGATCGTGGAGCCCGAACGCTCCGGCGGCAGGTGGGTGCGCGCGACGCTCATCAATAGCGCCCCGACCGCGACCGCGAGCCCTTGAAATCCGCGTCCGATCAGCAACGCCGCGAACGGAAGTGGCAGCACGGTCAGCAGCCCGCCCATCGAGACCAGCGCGAGCGTGACCAGGATCGTGACCCGCCGATACGGTCCGCCACCGAGCCGGCCGAGCACCGGGCCCGCGATCGCTCCGCTGAACAGGGTGATGGTCAAGGTCCACTGCGCCGCATTCAGCGACACGTGCATCCCGGTGGCGACCGGCGTGATGAGCGGTGCGCCGACGCTGCCGACCACCGCTCCCGCCAATGCCGTGGATACCAGTGCGACGCCCAGCCTTCCGGTCTGCTGGACATCGCCGCGGGTGGTCACCGGTTCGTCTCGGCGGTGATGTGCGCGAACAGACCCGACTGGATCCGCGTGCGAACCCCCGCCGCCCACGCCTCGTCGACCTGCTCGATATCCATCGCGGCCCCCGCGTTCAGCAACATCCCGAAGGCCAGAAACGTCTTCACCGTCACCGGCTCGAGCCCCGTGCCGTCAGCCGCCGTTCCCCACATCCCGGCGAAACACGCCCGCACCGTATCCCGCACCTCCGGATCCCCGCACGCGGCAAAACCCTGGAGCTGCAACAACAATCCGGTCCGATCAGCCAGCAGATCGAAGTATTGCCCGCCCATCACCGCCAGCGCGTCCAGCCCGGTCTTCCCCGCACCCGCCGCCCGCATCCCGTCGCTGACCCGCTCGAACGCCGCCGCCACCAGTTCCAGGAACAGTGCCTTCTTCGTCCCGAACATCCGGAAGATGTACGCCTGCGTTATCCCCGCCTCCCGCGCGATCGCCTCCGTGGACGCCCCGTGCAAGCCATGCTCCGCGAACTCCTTCGCCGCAATAGCCAGCACCTGACCACGTCGCTCAACCCCGCTCATCCGTTCCGCCATGAGCGCTAAGTTACCAGTTACTAACTACTAACAAAATGTGATGTCGATCCGATCAACTCCGGTCGAGATCAGGCGCAGGCAGACTGACCCGCGCTCAATCCGTCTGTGCCGGAACTCGTTCCGGGCGACGTCTCCACTCCGGGACGGACAGGTAGGTCGCCGCGCGCAGGGCCCACTCCACCGGGCCGTAGCGGTGGGTGCGTAGCCACCAGGTGCTGAGCGTGAGTTGGGCGGCGTAGGTGAGCAGGGCGATGGCGATGACGCCGGCGGGTGGGATCTTGTCGGCCAGGGCGAATCCGTAGCCGGTGTAGATCACCATGAGCACGATGGACTGGGTGATGTAGTTGGAGGCCGCCATTCGCCCGGCGGGCGCGAGACGGCGGAGAAACGGTGCGGTGCGCGGTGATTGGGCGAGGCAGATGATGCCTGCCATGTAGGCGAAGGTCATCAGCGGGTTGACGAGTTGTTGCACGCCGGCCCAGTAGGTGGGCGGGGTGAACCATTGCATGGTTGCGGCGAAGGTCACGGCCGAGACCGGCAGGCCGATCGTCAGGCCGCCGGCGAGGACCCGGGGCGCCCAGCGCCGCAACGTCTCTCGATCGGTGAGCAGCTCGCGTTTGCCGGCCGCCATGCCGAGCAGGAACATGGCGAAACTGGTCACGCCCTGGGTGAACCAGATCAGCGCGATGAAGATCGGTGCGAGCCACATCTGGTCGGCGAAGGTGTCGGCGAGGCTGCCGTTGTATCCGTCGTGGATCCGGCCCAGGTCGAAGAGGCTGGCCAGCGCCTTCATTCCGTCGTCGGGGGTGTCACTGGGCAGGAATGCCCAGCCGCACCAGAGCACGTACAGGATCGCGCCGGTGAGCACGGCGGTGCGCGGCTTCAGCTTCTTCAGCGGGATGAGAATCAGGCACAGGACGGCGTAGAGGGTGAGGATGTCGCCGATCCACAGCAGGAAAACGTGTGCGAGCCCGATCGCCAGCAGTGCCAGGCAGCGCCGCAGCAACCGCGCGTTCGCCGAGGCTCCCGCCCGCTGCGCCGCCGCGATCTGCAACGTGAACGAGTAACCGAACAGGAACGCGAACAGCAGATAGAACCGGCCCTCGAACAGCCCGCTGACCACCGCGCTGACGAAGTGGTCGACCGGCCCGTCGAAACGCAGCTTCGGTTCCTCGGCGGTTCCGCCGAACGACCACAGCGTGGTGGCGACCATGACATTGGTGATGAGGATGCCGAACAGCGCGAACCCGCGCAGGATATCGACCTCGGCGATCCGTCGACCCACCGCGGTGACGGGGAGAACCGATTCGGACATGGGTCGAAACTAACGCCGTGGGCCGGGCCGGCGCGTCGGTCGACGGGCTGACCCGTGCCCCGACGTATGGCTGCGGCGACCGCGACCTACGGCGTATTGACATCGCTCACGCGAGGTCCGCGACCTCCAGATAGATCTGCCGATCGACCACGATCTCGGCCAGAAACCCGTGTGCGCCACCGGCGGTGGCCGGGAACGCGGCGACCGCCAACTCCCCCGCGCGCAACCGGGAACCGGTGAATTCGCGCTGCCCGAGAATGATCGGCTGCGCCTGCGCGAAGCCCGCCGCGGCGACCTCGTCGGCGAGTGGCTCGCCGAGCAGGTCGGTCACGGTGCCGGGAATGAGCCGGGCGGTGACGATCTGATCGAAACTGGGTTGGCGGGTGATGTGGTGCGCCAGATACATCCGGTCGGGCCTGCCGAAGCAGATGTGGGTGAGCAGGCCGCGGCCGCGTTCGCGTTCCGGTTGGAGTTCGGCGAAGTGGACGACCTCGCGCACGGTCGCGCGCACCCCGGTGGCGATGGCGATGCCGCCGCGTTCGCGCCGGCCGCGGATCAGGGTGCCGTGGAAGGACCGGCGCGGGCGCGGGCGATTCGGATCCAGTTCGGCGACGGGGAAATCCTCGGGGTCGAAGGTGTGGATGTCGGTGTAGCCGATGCGCCGGTCCGCGCCGAGGGCCCGGCTGCCGCGCTCGTCCAGTTCGACGGCGAGCAGGATCTGGAAGTTGTGCGGCGCCTGGAACGTCGGCTGGTACGAGACGTAGCAGTCCACGCCGGTGCCGAAAACGACCATGTTGTGCAGACCTGCACCGCCTGCCAGTCCGGGCTGGTGGTGTCCGGGGGCGCGAATATGAATTGCACTCATTGTGAGCTCCTTCCTTGCCACCCTCACAGTGCCAACTTCCGGCGGCTGTGCCACGAGTGCCCGGCTACTCGAATACCCCGTGACCAGCTACTCGACACCGGTGGTTGCTGTCGCGAACACCGACAGGGCCCGGCGAGTAGTGACGCAGGCTTCAGCCGCTGCCTGCTACACGGAACCGCGGTATCGACGGTTCACCACTTGATCGCCGCGCAGGTAGCGAAGCGCCCAGGGGACGCTGCAGCGCCGCCCGGTGCACACATGCCGTGCCGGGATGCGTGCTGTGCCGACGGACAATCCGGGCCTGCGCGGATCGACCGCTGCCGGGAAACTCACTGGGGCGCTGCCATCGCCTTCAGGTCGGGAAGGTTGCCGATGCGCTGACTTGCCGGTCGGCCGGGCGCGCTCGTCTGTGGCGATCCGGTGGCACGCAAGCGAGCACGCACCTCGGCGGGGGTTCTGCGGCGACCGGCCGCCGTGCTGATTCCCTGATAGCTGGCGACGGTCCCGGTGATGATCGGTGAGGCGCTGGACGTTCCGCTGAATACGTCGGTGTACCAGAGGTCCTCGTCGGAGCCGCCTTGCAGATCGCCATAGCCAGTCGTGGTGACCTCGCGTCCCCACGCTTGGGTATCGACCCGGGAACCGAAGTTGGAGAACGCCAGTCGAGAGCGGCCGGGTCCGTGGTCGCGACCGTGGAAGCCGGCCGGTGGTGCGCCCGCGCCGACGATGATCGCGCCGGAGTCGGCCGCGCCACCGCGGAACGGGTTGCGCCACGCGGCGGGAAAGCCCGCTGGGCGAGTGTCGTAGCGGGCGGCGTCGAGGTCTTCCGCGCCGTTTCCGCCGGCTTCCACCACGATCACTCCGCGCCCGACCGCATATCGGATGGCGGCGAGATCGTCCGGCCACCATTCGATCGCGATGTAACCTGCCTGGTCCGGGCGGCCAGCGTAGTTGAATCGTGGCCCGGGACGGTGCAGTTCGAGCAGGATGACATCGCCCGCACCGAGCGCGTCGGCGGCGGTGCGGATCGCGGCGGCCGATCCCGGCCCGAAGATCGAGACCGCGCGGATCAGGGCCTCGGGTGCGATGCCGGTGATGCCGAACGCGTTCACGTCACCGCTGATCTCGCCGGCGACCGCGGTGCCGTGATCACGCCACCCCTGATCCGGGGAGGGATCGCCGCCGATCACTCCGCCCTGGTTGCCGAGCAGGTCCTCGTGGGTGAACCGCCACGCGCCCTCGACGTCGATCACCCGCACGCCTTGTCCGCGTCCGCCGGGCACGGTCCAGGCCCAGCGCGCGTCGACACCCTGCGGTGCCGCGTCCAGGTAGCCCTGGCGCGCTTCGAAGTTCGGGGTGACCGGCGGCGCGTCGGCGGCCGCGGCCTCGGCGGTGTAGTCCGGGGCGATCGGTGGTTCCGAGGGCGGTTTGAGGTACGCGCCGTCGACCAGGTCGGCTTCGCGCAGCCGGGCGGCGAGGTCGGCGAGTCCGTCGGTGATGCCGCGGACGGAGAAGAACTTCAGGTACTCCGCGGCGATGGTTTCGTGCGGGGTTCCCGCGACGCGCTGGTGCAGCCGATTCGGCGGGCCGAAGATGCGCGCGAGCCGGCCGCCCGCGGGCAGCAGCGCGGTCAGCCGTTCCTCGGCGCTGCGGCTATCGCTCAGCGCGGTCGGTGTGAGCGAGGTGTCGGGACCGTGGGTGACCACGATCAGTTCCGCCGGCGAGCGGGCCGCGGAATGCTGCGGTGCCATCGTTCAAGTCAACCGCGTGCGTGGACCTGGCACTGCCGTAATGGGTTACGCGACGGCCGCATATCCGCATCGCCCGCCTCAGCGAACCGCACGCATGCGCGACACGCCAGGCAGGTCCACCACGCCGTGCCGCACCGCCGCGACGCTGAGCACCTCCATCGTCCCGATCACGATGAGGAACAGACCGACCACCAAGCCGAGCACGTCCACCGAGTCGAACGGCAGCACGCCGATCACGATGCCGAGCACCATCGTCGCCAGCCCGAACACCTCCTGCCGACCGGCGCCGGTCAGACCGTTCGCCCAGACCGCGACCGTGGCATGGCAGATCCCGCGCACCGCCCAGGCCAGCCCGATCCAGAACGACAGCAGCAGCGCCGAATTCCCGCCCGCGAAACACAGCACGGCCAGCAACATCGACACCAGGCCGCTGGCGAAGACGAGGATCCGCAAGGCGGGCGCGAATCTCGCGCCGACCGCGATCACCATCTGCAACGCGCCGTTGAGCAGCAGATACAGGCCGAACAACAGCTCTGCGGTCGGTATCGACTTGTGTGGCCACACCGCTACGACCACACCCACGATCATCGAGCAGGCACCGGCCACCACTATCGCCTGCCGAGCACTCCCGGACAGTGGTTCCGTACGCCCTTCCAGCTCGCTTTCGGGCATAGCTACATGATATGGCCGGATCATTCGGTTAGCCGCGTGTTTGCTTTCACTCGGTGCGGCGGCCGATATGGATGTGCTCAGGCCGCGTCGAGCGGGGAGGTCGGGCTAAGACGGTCACGTAGCCGGCGAGATTCCGGCGGCCGGATCAGGGATGCATGTCCGCGCCGAGTAGCGGGTGGACCTCCAGGGTGCAGGCAGTGATGGTGGCCGCGACCGGGTGGGGGGCGGGGAGGTTCGGCGGGGTGACGAGTAACCGGGTGTAGGTGGGGCACGGGTTGCCTGCGGCGTCGACGGCCATTCCCTCGACGATGGCCGAGGCGGCACCGGCGGCGGGGACGTTGCTGTCGGTCACGGTGACCGGCGGGGGTGCGTCGCGATCGGGCGGGAGCCCGCCCAGGTAGCCGCGAGGTGTGTGATCGGCGCGGATGGCCGGCCCGCCCGCGTCGGCCTCGACCTCGGGGTAGCCCGAAAGTTCGCACGCCGGAGTGCCGTTGATCAGGCCGATGGTGATCTGCACGCCGCGATGGGTCGCGGCGGGTGAGACCTCGGTCGCGCTGAGCACGAGCCGGCCGGGAGCGCAGGGGGACAGCTGCTTGCTGCCGATGCTTGGCGAGGCGTCGTTCGATGCCGGGGTGTCCGCGCATCCGGCGGCGCCGAGCACCGCGGCGCAGAGGGCGATCCGTGCGTACCGCTCAGTCCGTTTCGACACAGGAATCAGCTCCTTTCGTCGTCGGAGCAGGCCATCCCCCGCTGCGCTATCCGTTCACTCCGATACGGACATGATCGCAGGCGGCCGGGCGCGTGTCTCGCCAACTCGCTCGAACGTTCCTGCGGCCGTGCAGGTTTCGTTCGTCGGCTAATCCTCCGCGTGCCCGGCGAAACTCAGGAACACCCCGCGAACCGACGAACCGTCCGGCAGTCGCCACGGCGCGGTGACGTGACCCGCGCCGGCCCGTTCGGACCGCTCGTCACCGGGTCGCAGGACGCGATTGATGCGGACGATCGCCGTGCTGCCCGGCACCCGCGCGCCGACCATGATGTCGGTGCGCGCCGATCCGTCCTCCGCCGACACCGGCTCGGAACCGAGTGCGGGAACCGCGATCTCCGGGGTCACCACCGCGACCGACGCGTCGGTCTTTCCGCTGTCGTGCTGCGCTTGGGGCCGCGCCGTGCCCTCGAGCAACGCCAGAATCTGCGCCACCACCACCGGATCGCGCGTCCCGTCGTAGAGCCACCGCTGCCCGAGCACACCGTGCATCGAGGTGCCGACGAGCGCATCCTCGGCTCCGTCGAGCGGCGCCCCGCGATAGGCGAACGGCACCTGGTAGGTGACGGGCTCGTCGCCGGAGCTGTCGGTCACCGCCAGGAACTCGATCCCGACCTCCCCGTCCGGATCGTCGAGCCGAAATCCCCCGACCCGATCCAGGACCGGCACGGCGCCACCGCGATACCACGACCTGGTCGGCAACCACGACGCCAACAACTCCACTTTGGTGGGCACCATCGTGGTCTCGTGGATGACGGCCATGCTCGGACTCCTCCTGCTTCCGCGCCGCGGCGGCGCTGTGCTCCGAGTTTATGGGACCTGGATGCGCCGACCGTACCGATCCCGTTGTCGCCGCCTCGTTTTCGGCGGCAGCGAGCTCGGCGATCTCCAGCATGCCGACCCTCGGCCGCGATATTCTTGATCCGGTGTTTTCGTGACGGAGCGTGTCCCCCTACAGCAACGCTTGGAGCGAGCATGGGTACCCCAACCGGAAGTGGCGCGCACACCATCGCAGTGGCCGGGGGTGACTTCTCGTTCGACCCGATGGGCTTCATCTTCCAGGTGTATTCGAGTGGGGGCAGCACCTTGCGGTTCGGCAACATGACCGCCCTGCCCGGCCGGCTCAGCAAGATCGACTGCCGGTGGTCCCAGGTCACCGAGGTGGCGTTCACGTCGACCGCCGAGGATACCGAGCTCGCACTGTATGTCTGGGGTCTGCCTGCCGAGGCATCGACCGATTTCTGGTCGGCTCGGATAGGCGGGCACAAGCTGGTCGGCTTCACCGAATCGGACCGTTCGACCTGGGTGAAGGTGGCGTCGGCGATGTCGCGCTACAGCCGGGGACGGGTCACCCTCACACTGCCCGCCCGATCCGCGCCCGCGCCGAAGAAGCCGTTGTGGCGGCGCGCCCGCGACTATTTGGCGGAGTAGTCGCGGGGCGAGCAGGTTGTCCGCGACGCGCTACGGCCAGTTCCCCCTGTGGGCCGGACGAGTTCGATCTACTGGCGCGAGCGGTAAGGGCTGCGGGGAGCCGTTCGACGCGATCAGCGGGATCCGGACGCCGAACGACCACAGCTGCCGCACCACCCGACGAGTCGCGTCGCCCGCAACGCGACTCGCTGCCGCAATAGCACGCAGCCGCACGCCTTCTGAGTTCCCGCACCTGGAATCGCATGCAAATCCCGGTGCGGGAAATCAGAAGCCGTGCGGCTATCCGAATCTGTGACCGCGATACGGCGGCGGTCAGCTCAGCGCGTCGCTGGTCGCGTCGGCCCGCTCACGCTCCCGCGCGACTGCTCGCCTCGGCGCTGGCGGGCGGTTTGCGGCGGGCGTCGGCGAGGAGTTCGTCCAGTTGGGCTTCGGCGCGTTCGGCTCGGGCCAGGGTTTGGGTGCGGGCCTGGTCGAGGGCCTCGATGCGGTGGGCGGCTTCGGCGCGGGCCTTGTCGATGCTAGCGGCGGATTCGGCTCGGGCGGCGGCGATTTCGGCCGCGGCGGTGCGGCGGATGTCGGCGAGTTCGGTGCGGGTGGCGTCGAGTTCGGCGCGGACTCTGCGCCATTCCTCGCGTGCTTCGTTGGCGGCCTCGATGCGTTCCATGGCGGCTTGCTCGGCGCGTTCGGTGGCTCGTTCGGCGTCGGCGGCGCGTTGGACGGCGAGGTCGCGTTCGGCATGCGCGGCCGCGACCTGGGCCGCGGATTCGCGTTGGGCGTGCGCGATTTCGGTGGCGACGCGGCGTTCGGCGCGTTCCACCTGTTCGGCGGCCTCCGCGCGGATTCGTTCGATCTCCTCGGCGGCCTCGCGGCGGGCGGTGCGGACGTCGGCCTCGGCCTCGCTGCGGGCGGCGAACACGTCGTCGGCGGCTTGCCGGGTGGCGCGCTCCATTTCGCGCAGTGCGTCGTCGCGGGTGCTGTGGGCGTCGGCGACGGCGGCCTCCGCGCGTTCGGCCGCGCCGGCCGCGTCGTCGGCGGCCTCCTCCGCGCGGGCGCGGGCTTCCTCGGCTTCGCGGCGCGCCTGCTCGGCGGCGACCGTGGCCATTTCGGCCTCGGCGATCCGGCGGGCGGCGTCGGCCTGAACGGCCTGGACCTGGGCTTCGGCGACGGAGGGGTCGCCGAGGGTGGACAGTTCGGCGACGGCGGCGTTGAGCGTGTTGCCCAGTTGGTCTGCGAGTCCGCGGAATTGGGTGAGCAGCTCATCTGCCCGGAGCCGGGCCATGGTGACCGGGCCCTGCGGCGTCACAGTGACGGAAGCGACGGGTACCTCCGACTCCTGTTGTTGGCGTTGACGTTCCCGCCACGCGCGCCATCTCGTGTGGTCCGGGTGATCACAGTATTCGGAGGGGCGGCCGGGTCCCCCGCCGCGCGTGATCGGTCGGGAGCAGCCCGGGTAGTTGCAGACGTTGGACACCGGAAAATCGTAGCGTTGGTTTCGTCATTCGTGACGTATTGAGACGAAACGAAATGTTCCGTGTCGCAAACGGACTCATTTCCTGACGCCCAAGTCTGACCGCCGATAAGTGAACATTATCGGCGGTCAGACTCGAACAGACTTCCGCAGACTCCCCCGAAACCGTTGCATCTATTACGTTTACGTTTGGTTGCATCAAACGAAACGAAACCGCTACGCAATCCCTCGAAAACTGTGCACCCATGTACGTCCGTACCAGTTTGGCGAAAGTGTCAGATCCGACGGAATGCGGCAGCCGATTGGCGAGAACCGAACGCGGCTCACACCGCGGCAAAGCGCAGGTACGCCGTGGCCGTTCACCTGTCGAGCAGCAGGACGCGGGCGGGTCCCGTGAGGTCCTCGATCGTCGGACGGACGCCGGCGACCTGGCACAGCAACTCGATGTCGTCGAGGCTGTCGTCGAACGCGTCCGGGGCATCGATGCCCATCGCGGCCAACGCCTCCTCGATCACGTCCGGTTCGGCCCCCCACACCTGGCTCGGCGCACCGTCGTTGAACGTCGCCAACGTCTCGCCATCCCGGCTGACCAGGAACGTCTGGTCGGCGTTGATGCTGAAGTGGCAGGAGACCGCGAAGGTGCCGCGGGACAGTTCCGGGCTTGTCGCTCCCTGGTTGCCTCCGTCCTCGACCAGCAGGGCATGCGGGCCGAGGACGAACGCAGCGACGATCCGGCTGTCATAGGCGTTCTCGTCACTGACCCGCTGCTGGAGCTCGGCCCAGGTAGCGGAGGCGATCTGGCTGTCGTCGGCGCCGACGCGACGCAGAGCCTCATCCGGACCGATGTCGTGGATCACGGTCAGGCAGTAGCCGCCATCCATGTCCCCCAGGCCCGCGTCCATCCACGGATGCGGATTGCCGCTCTCCTCGGCCTCCTCGACGGTGGCCGATACCGCAGCGGCAGGCCGCTCGACGTGGCCGAGGCCGAATTCCCAGCGCACCTCACCACGGTGGTCGACCAGGACCAGCTCCGAGCCTTCCGGGCCGCGCCGCGGGAACCGCCAGGTCAACCAGGTGCCGGGCTGGTCGAGCGACCGAGCCTCAACCGGTTCGATGGGCCAATATCCCCTGGTCCGCTTGCTCGTGTACACCAGGGACTCATCGTCGGCGCTGCGATTCACGGTGTACATACCGTCGTCCGACATCAGAACGCGGTTCCCGCGAATCCAGTCCACCGGCGCCCGGTCGCCCAGTGACTCCGGCACGATCGGGCCGTGCAGCAGGCTGTAGACGGGCATCCCGGCCTCGGAGATGATTCCGTCCCCATCGTCGGTGACATGGAGGGTCGACCAGCTGAGTTCGGGCAGGTCGACCAGCCACGAGACCTCGTTGCCCTGGTAGACCGCGAAAATCCCGTCCGCGCCGAGGCGGAGCGTGCCGACGGCACCCGCCGACCAGGTGACGGTGCCGTCGCGGTCAGCGATCACCGCGCGGTCGTCGGCGTCGTAGCGCAGCGACCATTCACCCGACGGTGCGGGCACCGGTTTGATCAGTTTCTCGGAATGGCGTAGTACTCGACCCACGGTAAAGCTCCACTGGCTCGTTGCGACAGTATGCGCCGAGTCTGGCACAGGCATGCCGCACATGCTTCCGACCCCGCGCGAACCGGTATCACGTTGCTGCGCAAGGCATCCGGCTGGTTCGGCGGCTTCCTCACCCGGCAGCAGATTCCTGACTGTTCGATCCGCGGGTCAGGCGGCTCGCCGGTCGAGGGCGGCAGCCAGTTGCCGGGCCTGTTCGTGTGCGGAGGCGAGGGACCTCTCGTACAGCGGGATGAGGTCGGCCATCGCCGGGACGACAGGGGCCATGGTCAGTTCGGGAATCACCGTGGTCACGTCGAGCCCGAGGGTGTGGGACCAGCCCAGAACGGTTTCCAAGGTGGGGATCAGGTGGTCGCGGCCCTCGTTGGGCGCGCCGGGTCCGTAGCCGCCACCGCGGGCGGAGACCACCACCGCGGGGCGACCGGCGGTGGGTGCGGCCTGGGTGAGGCCGAGGGTGCGGCCCTCGATCATGATCTGGTCCAGCCATGCCTTGAACACCGAGGGCATCGTCAGGTTGTACATCGGGACGGTGAACAGGTAGGCGCCGGCGCGGAGGAATTCGGTGATGAGTTCGTCCTGGATCCGGGCGGCCTCGGCTTGTTCGGCGGTGTGCCGGGCGGGGTCGGTCATCCGGGCGGTGATGCCCGCCGCGCTGAGGTGCGGCACGGGCGAGGCCGCGAGATCACGATGGACGACCGGGCCCTGCCACGCGGCGCGGAAGGAGCCGGCCACCTGGCGGGAGACGGAGGCCTCGCCGAGTGCGGAGGCGTCGATGTGCAGAAGGTACGACATGGTTGACGAGCCTTTCCCGAAGGGCTGTCGCGATCGGCTGAGTTGGCGCGAAATCGACAGGCACCCTTCAATTCATATGATTTGTGCGTAACCACATGATGGAGCAGAATCGGAAGCGGTACAAAAGGCACATCGGTGTGTGTGACGGAGAGGAATGTGCGCCATGGAGGCCACAGCACAATCGGGCACCATGGCCGGCCGCGGCCCGTGCGCCGGTATCCCCGCCGACCAGATGCAATTCATCCGCCAAGTGCTCGACCGCATCGGGGACAAGTGGAGCCTGCTGGTGATCGCGGTGCTGGAATCGGGACCGTTGCGCTATACCGACATGCAACGCGAGATCCCCGGCATCTCCCAGCGCATGCTCACCCTGACCCTGCGCCAGCTCCAACAGGACGGGTTGCTGGACCGCGCCGCCTACGCCGAGGTACCCCCGCGCGTCGAGTACTCCCTCACCCCGCTCGGCCGTGGACTGCACCGGATCGTCAACTCGCTGATCGGCTGGGCCGCCGAGCACCACAACGAGATTCGCGAGAATCGAGACCGCGCCGCGGGGATCAGTTCGTGACAGTTGAACTGCGGTCCGCGACGTTCGCGGCATCGATCACGGCCATGTGCTCCTCCGCCCATGCGCGCAGTGCGGCGAGCGGATTTTCCAGGGAGAGACCGAGATCGGTGAGGCGATAGTGCACGCGCGGCGGCACGGTGGGTTCGACGCGGCGAGCGACCAGCCCGTCGCGGGTCAGGTTTTGCAGGGTCACCGACAGCATCTTCTGCGAGACGCCCGGCATCCGGCGCTGGAGTTCGGCGAACCGGACCTCGCCGGGCGCGGCTTCGGCGAGCAGTTTCACCACCATGGACACCCACTTGGTGCCGAGCCGATCCAGTAGCCGGCGGGTCGGGCAGGCCGGAGCGAACAGATCCCCGCGCCGGCCGGTGCTGGGTCGGGTAGTCACCTGGAGCTCACCACCTGTCTCGAAAGTGCCGTCTTGGCAGACTACCGGACGTTACCTACGGTCAGCTAGTAACCATTGGTAACCGCCGGTCCGGAGGATTTGATGCATCACGAACTGCCCGATCTGACCGTGCGGACGGTGGCCACCAACGGCATCGAGGCGAACGTGGCGATCGCAGGCAGCGGGCCTGCGGTCCTGCTGCTGCACGGCTTCCCGCACACCTGGCAGCTGTGGCGCGCGGTGATGGGCCCACTCGCGCAACGACATCGGGTGATCGCGCCCGACCTGCGCGGCCTCGGCGCCAGCACGCGAGCACCGGACGGCTACGACGCGGCGACGCTTGCGGCCGACGCGGAGGGATTGCTCGACGCCCTGGGAGAAACTAGTGCCTCTGTCGTCGCGATCGATGCCGGTGCTCCCCCGGCCTTCCTGCTGGCGATGCGGCGGCCCGAGCGCGTCGACCGGCTGGTACTCATGGAATCGCTCATGGGCACCCTGCCTGGTGCCGAAACCTTCCTCGCCGCAGGCCCACCCTGGTGGTTCGGTTTTCACGCCGTACCCGGTCTCGCCGAAAAGGTCCTCGCCGGAAACGAATCCGACTACTTCGACTGGTTCCTGTCCACCGGCACCCAGGGCCGCGGCATACCCGCGCAAATCCGCGACGCCTTCATCGCCGCCTACACCGGCCCGGATTCCCTACGCTGCGCCTTCTCCCACTACCGAGCGATGCCCACCAGCGCCGAGCAGATCCGGCAAGCCGCCGAGACCGCCCGACTCACGGTGCCGACCATGACCATCGGCGCACACCCGGTCGGCACCGCACTCGAACACCAACTCCGCCCCATCACCGACACCCTGACCGGCCACCAGATAGAGGACTGCGGCCACATCATCCCCCTCGACCGCCCCGCGACCCTGACCCCCCTGCTCACCGACTTCCTCGATTCCTGAAGGGCCAGAACCTGATTCCACTGTGCGCTACGGAATGCCGGCACGCGCGGTCGAGTGGCAAGGCGTCCATCGTCCGCGCATGATCAGACCCTCCCGCCACCGACGGAAAGCAGGCTTCCGAATGAACACCGACGCTGAGATCCGCACCGCCGCCGGAGTCGTGCGTGGGCGGTGGGAGGGTGGGGTCGCGGTTTTCCGTGGTATCCCCTACGCCGAGTCGCCGGTCGGCGCGCGACGGTTCGCCGCTCCCGTCGCGGCGCGGTCGTGGACGGGGGTGCGTGCTGTGCTGGAGTTCGGTCCGTCGGTTTCCCAGCCCGGCAGCCCGTGGACCGGTGACGCCGGAAACTGCTTGACCCTCAACGTCTGGTCGCCCGATCCGGGTGCCGTCGGCCTGCCGGTGCTGGTGTGGATCCACGGGGGCAGGTATCTGGAGGGGACCTCGGGCAACCCGCACCAGGACGGTGCGCTGCTCGCCGGTACCGGCACGGTCGTGGTCAGCATGAACTATCGCGTCGGCGTCGAGGGGTTCGCCTACGTCGCGGGGGCGCCGAACAATCGCGGGATCCTCGACCAGGTCGTCGCGTTGCGGTGGGTGCGGGAAAACGTTGCCGCGTTCGGCGGCGATCCGGGCAACGTCACCGTGTTCGGTCAATCCGCGGGCGCGGGTTGCATCGCGGCGCTGCTCACCATGCCGTTGGCGAAGGGCCTGTTTCGTCGTGCGATCGCGCAGAGTGTCCCCGGCACCTACTTTTCCGAAGGGCTCGCGGCCGCGATCTCGGCGACGATCGCCGAAGAACTCGGGGTGCACGCGACGATCGGCGAGTTGGCCGGCATCCACCCACGTGCACTGATCGAGGCAACGGAGGCGGTGCTCCGGAAGATGCCGGACCGGGTCGAATCGTGGGGGCCGATGGCGCTCACCCCGACTCCGTTCTCACCCGTGGTCGATGGTGATGTTCTCGCCGATTCACCGTGGCGCTCACTCGCCGCCGGGGCCGCGCGGGATATCGATCTGCTCGTCGGGCACACCCGTGACGAATACCGGCTGTTCAATCCACTGTTCGGTACCGAGGTGACCGACGCGCAGCTGGCGGAAACGCTCGATCGTTTCGCACCCACGCCCAACGGCAGCGCCGGTTACCGCGCCCTCTATCCCGAGGCCACTCCGGGCGAGCTGCACGAACTCGTCAATTGCGACTGGCTGTTCCGGATGCCGAGCCTGCACCTCGCCGATGCCCACCAGGCCGGCGGCGGCCGCGCGTGGAACTACGAGCTGTGCTGGAGCTACCACCCGGACCACGGCGCTTCGCACAGCCTCGACGTGCTGCTCGTGTTCGGCACGCTGAGCCTCGACGATGTCCGTGACCAATCCGCCGACGCCGAGGAGGCCCTTCGTGTCGGCGACCATATGCGTTCTGACTGGCTGGATTTCGCGACCACGGGTCATCCAGGTTGGTCGCCTTACGATCCGGGCAGCCGGTCGACCCGCGTCTACATCGACGAGCCGATCACCCGGCCCTACCTTGAGGAACGTTCACGCCGGATCTGGTCCGACTACCGGTTCGACGTTCTCGATCTGCGCTAGGCGCGCTGCGGCACCGGTTGTGGGGCGCGTGGACCGATGTACCGTGCGGCAGGCCGGATCACCTTCGCGGTGTCGGCTTGCTCGAGCACGTTGGCCGTCCATCCGACGACTCGGCTGGTGGCGAAGGTCGGGGTGAACATGGATCGCGGGATTCCGCAGAGCTCCATCACGACTCCGGCGTAGAACTCGACGTTGGCGTACAGATCTCGGCCGGGTTTGAGCTCGGCGAGCAGCTCGGTGACTCGTCGTTCCACGGTCGTCGCGAACTGCACCAGCTCACCGCCGAGTTCGATTCCGATGGCGCGCAACAGAACCGAGCGTGGATCCGCGGTGCGGTAGACGGCGTGGCCGAAGCCCATGATCCGGTCGCCGCTGGTGATCTTGTCGCGGACCCAGCCGTCGATGCGGTCGGGGCTGCCGATCTCGTCCAACCCGTCCAGCGCCCGGTCCGGTGCGCCGCCGTGCAGCGGGCCCGTGAACGCGCCGATCGCGCCGATCACCGCCGAGGCGACGTCGGCACCGGTCGAGGCCACCACCCGCGCGGTGAACGTGGACGCGTTGAATCCGTGATCGATCGTCGCGATCAAGTACTGCTCGATCGCCCGGACGGCCTGCGCGCGCGGCGTTTCTCCGGACAGCATGTACAGCCAGTTCGCGGCCGTCGACAGATCCGCCCGGGGCGCGACCGGCGCCAGGCCGCGATCGAGCCGATGCAGTGCGGCCAGAATCGTCGGCGTCACCGCGCAGATCAGCAGCGCGTCGGCTTTGCGCGCCGCGGAATCCGCGTCCCACACCGGCCGCAGATCGCGCACCCCGGCCAGCATCGACAGCGCGGTCCGTAAGCCGACCATCGGGCGGAACGGATCTCCGCTGGCCAGCGCGGGCAGGACCGGAAGCAGTTCGGCCGGCAGCGTTCGGGCACGCGCCACCTCGGCGGTGAACGCGCTCAGCTCGGCTCGATCGGGCAGATGTCCCTCGAACAGCAGAAACCAGACCTCTTCGAACGTGCATGCCGTCGCCAGCTCGATCGCCGAGTACTGGCGGTAGTGGTAGAAGCCTTCCTGCCCGCGCACGTCGCTGAGCCGGGTCTCGGCCGCCACCACATTGCGCAGGCCTGCGGCTACGTCGATCAGCTCGTCGAGTTCGACACCGTTGATAGTCATCGTTGAACCTCCTCGACTGAACTGTGCGATCGCGATCAACTAGAGTCAATATTGATCAAGTCAATGTAAGGGCGGAGAGGCAGGTCATGGACGCGAAAGGTGACGCACGCCACCTGACCACCGCGGAGGTGGCGAGCCGACTGGGGATCAAGCCGGAGACCGTCTACGCCTATGTCAGCCGCGGGCTGCTGACCAAGCTCCCGGCATCGGGCCGCCGCGGCAGCCTGTTCCGGGAGGATGAGGTCGCGCGGCTCGCGCACGGCCGCCGACACGGCGGTGATCGCCGGGCCACGATGGAAGACATCGCCAGCGCGATCTCCCGCATCGAGGACGACCGGCTGTACTACCGCGGCCGGAATGTCGCGGACCTGGTTCCTGCGCACCCCGTCGAAGCAGTGGCCAACCTGCTCTGGACCGGCGAACTGGCCTCGCCACCAGAACAATTCACCGCTCCCGCCGAGATCCTGAGCACCTGCCGCGCCGCGGTGGCCGCCCTGCCCGAGGGTGCGCGGCTCACCGATCGCATGCGCGTCGCGGTCACCGTGGCCGGCGCCGGCGATCCGCTCCGCTTCGACCTGTCCGCGCAGGGTGTCCTGCGCACCGCGCGAATCCTGCTCGCCGTCGAGGTCGACTCCCTCGGCAACCCGTCCCGCGATTCCGGAACCCTCGCCGACCGGCTGGGCCCCGCCCTGACCGACCACCCGATGCCCGCCGGCCTCCTCGACTCGGCCCTGACCCTGCTGGCCGACCACGGCCTGGCCATCTCCACCGTCGCCGCCCGGGTCGCGGCCAGCGCCCGCGTCCATCCCTACGGCATCATCTCCGCCGGGCTCGGCGCCCTCGACAGCCAATACCACGGCGCCGCAAGCACAGTCGCCTACCGCTTCCTCGCCGAAGCCATCACCGACCCGCTCGCGGCCGCCGCCGACCGCCTGCGCCTCGGCGGTAGCCTGCCCGGCTTCGGCCACCTCGTCTACCGAACCACCGACCCCCGCGCCGAACTCCTGCTCGCCGAACTCCGCCCCATCCCCGCCGCCCAACCCGCCCTCACCGCCATCGACACCATCACCACCCACCTGGGCGCCCCACACACCGCCGTTCCCAACATCGACCTGGCCCTGGCCGTTCTCATGCACGCCTACCGGATGCGCCCCGACGCCGGCGAGGCCATCTTCGCCCTCGCCCGCACCATCGGCTGGACGGCCCACACCCTCGAGGAATACGCCGAACCCCCAATGCGCTTCCGCCCCAACCGAACTCCCGCACTCTGAGCGCGGACCGCAGAGCTCGGACTGCGGCGCGCGGAGTCGTAAACGGCACCGCCGGCACGGTCGGCGCTTTCCCCGCTGTGGCACTCACGGCCCCATGGAGCTGCCCGTCGCCTGATGGGTGAGCCGATCACGCGGAGCTAGGTAACGGTTCAGCGCGGGCCAGCGGCATCAGCTTCAGCACCGACTGCTGCGCGGAATGCTCCGGCCGTCGCGCGCCGGGCCGGGCAGTTGCCGCTCGCCGCGCGGCATTGATCCGACGCGCGCGGGAACTCTCGATGCGGTGAATTGGACTGGGGCAGATGGAGAATGGGGGTGGTCTAGGGACAGGGAGTTGATCGATGGAGGAGCGCGTCGCCGCCGTGGTCGCGGTGCCGGAATCAGTGCGGACCGAGTTGCGGCGTGGGGTGCGGAGCGTGTTGGTGGACGCGGCGGCGCTGCGGTTGGTGCGGGAGCGATTCGATGATGATCAGGCGGGGTCGTTGCGCCGGTATCTCGAGGCGTCGCAGTCGGCGAATACGTTGCGGGCGTACCGGACCGATTGGATTGCGTGGTCGGCGTGGTGTGTGGCGGAGAGTCGGCAGGCGATGCCGGCCGATCCGCTCGACGTCGCCGTGTATCTGGCAGCTGCCGCCGACGCGCGGCGAGATACCGGAGAGTGGGCGTTCAGTGCGGCCACGCTCGAGCGGAAGTCGGCGGCGATCGCTGCGGTGCACGCGGCGAACGGGTTGCCCTCGCCTACGCGTTCCGACGTTGTCCGGCTGACTCTGCGCGGTATCCGGCGCACTCGGCGTACGCAGCCGAAACGTAAGCGGCCGGTGCTGTTGCACACGCTCGACCAGTTGCTGGCGGGGCTACCCGAACCCGGCTGGCCGACCGAACCCGCTCGGCGCCGCGATGCGCTCGTGTTGCTGATCGGGTTCGCGGGTGCGCTGCGGCGCAGTGAGCTCGCCGGGCTGCGGATCGCCGATGTGGATGTCCAACTCGATCACGCGACGGGTGAGCCGGTGCTGCTGGTGCGGTTGCCGTCGACGAAGACCGACCCGACCGGTGTCGCCGAGCAGCGGGTCGCGTTGCCGCGCGGTCAACGCCCCCGCACCTGTCCGGTCTGCGCGTTCGCCGATTGGGTTCGACTGCTCGAAATACACACTGCCGCAGGCGCATCGGGTGTGCGTGCATGGTTGACCGAGGAGGTCACCGACCCGGCCATCCACCGGTGTCACGGATTCACCGGAACGGCTCTGGCCGAGCAGCCGGACCTTCCCCTGTGCCCCACCATAAATCGTCACGGTACGGTTGGTGGCACGCCGATGTCGGGTCGCGCGGTCGCCGAACTGGTCAAGCGCTATGCCGCGCGTGCCGGCCTCGACCCGGATCTGTTCTCCGGGCACTCGCTGCGTGCGGGGTTCGCGACGCAAGCCGCCCTCGGCGGGGCCAGCGACCGCGAGATCATGCGCCAGGGACGGTGGTCCAATCCGCGCACTGTGCACGGTTATATCCGGACCGCTAATCCGTTGGAAGACAATGCGGTCACCAAACTCGGGCTCTGACGGATTCGTTGGGATAAGTGTGTTTTCGCGATTTCACCTCTCCTGATTTGCAGCGCGGAGTGAGACATCCGTCCCATTGCGCGCACCACCATTTCATGGCTTGCGCGGAGGCGTCCGACCCGCTTTCAGTGCCGTGAACTGGCGTGATGGTTCGATAGGGGCGTGATCGCACCGAACGGGACGGCGAGGTCGACTTTCCGGTTGTATGCGGCGGTATTTTATGTCTTTTGGGACAGGTGGATAACTTCGGATCCATGGAACGGAGCTTTCTTTCGGCCGAAACGCTGATGGCCGCATTGCGTGCAGGTGAAGTGACTTCTGTGGAACTGACCGAGGAGGCGATCGCTCGGATCGAGCGGGACGATGAGGCGATCAACGCGATCTGCGTGCGGGACTTCGAGAATGCGCGTGCCGCGGCACGGGCGGCGGATGCGGCGCGGGCGCGTGGTGCGGATCGGCCGCTGCTGGGTCTCCCGGTGACGGTCAAGGAGTCCTACGACATGGCCGGGCTGCCGACGACCTGGGGCATGCCGCAGTTCAAGGACTACGTACCGGCCGAGGACGCGGTACAGGTGTCCCGGTTGAAGGCGGCAGGCGCGGTGATCCTCGGGAAAACCAACGTGCCGGCGACACTGCGAGATATCCAGAGCTACAACGAGATCTACGGCACCACCAACAATCCGTGGGATCACGAGCGCACGTCGGGCGGATCGTCCGGCGGTTCCTCGGCCGCACTGGCGTGCGGGTTCGGCGCGCTGTCCATCGGCTCCGACCTCGCGGGATCGCTGCGCACGCCCGCGCACTTCTGCGGTATCTACGCGCACAAGCCGAGCCTCGGCCTGGCGCCTACTCGCGGCATGGTCGCACCGTCCGCGCCGGCCTTGCCGATGGACCTCGACCTGGCCGTCGTCGGCCCGATGGCCCGCACCGCCCGCGACCTGACGCTGCTGCTGGATGTGATGGCCGGGCCGGACCCGTTGACGCACGGGGTCGCCTACGAGGTGGCGCTGCCGCCCGCGCGTCACGAGCGGCTGTCGGACTTCCGCGTTCTCGTCCTCGAGGACCATCGGCTCATCCCGACCTCGTCCGCAGTCCGGGCGGGCGTGCGCCGGGTCGCCGAGGCGCTCGCCGAGGAGGGTGTGCGCGTCGAACGGGACAGTGCGCTGCTGCCGGATCTGACCGAGGCCGCCAGGCTCTACTTCCTGCTGATGCTGTCGAACGCCGCGGCAACCCTTCCCGTCGAGGTATACGAACAGGTCCGCACCCAGGCCGCCGCGCTGGGCGCGGACGACCAGGGCCTCGACGCGACGCGACTGCGCGCCATTGCGCTCAGCCACCGCGGCTGGGTGGATGCGAACAACCGTCGCGAACTCCACCGCCACGGCTGGCGGCAACTGTTCGCCGAGTTCGATGCCGTGGTCTGCCCCATCACGCCGACCCCCGCCTTCCCGCACACCCACGACGGAGACCTCGACAACCGCCACATCGATATCGACGGCGTCGAGTACCCGTACTTCGACCAACTCGTGTGGGCCGGTGTAGCGACCATGCCCGGCCTGCCCGCCACCGCCATCCCCACCGGCCTGTCCGCCGAGGGTCTACCGGTGGGCGTGCAACTCATCGGCCCGATGTTCGAGGACCGCACCCCGCTGCGCCTGGCGGAACTGCTCGAGCAGAAGATCGGCGGCTTCCAACTGCCGGCGGAGGGGCAGGCGCCAGTGCGGCGCGAGCGCGAATAGCCCAGGCCCGCAACAATTCACCGGTCGCGGGTGGGGCGGATCGTACCCCGCCACACCCGCTGACCGGCATACGTCCGTTCATCTCGACCTCGTCGACCACCGTGTACGGCGGTGTCGGCAGGTCATCGAGCATGGCGCTGAACCGGTCGCACTGCCGCAGCGACCGCTACGTTCTTCTCTCGACCGCAGTCAGGAGAACAGATCGTCAGCAGTGTCAGCGAGCATGGCGCGACGATGCCAGATCGCGAGCTGGTCGACATCATTGCAGTCCGTGATCCGCTCACGAATCTCGTTGCTGACCGCAATGCCCCGGATATCGAGGACGTCCAGGACCATCCGTGCCACTCCCGCCACCTCACCTTCCGCCACATACTTCCGGGCGAAGTCGCTCTGGTACTCGTATCCCGTCGTCATCAGCTCCTCCAGGTGGCGTTTCGCGGACTCGGACATAGTCGCGAGCACGATGTCATAGTACATTTTCGACCGCTCGTCGTCGGTCTTGTCCAGGGCTGCGAGCAGGGCCGATAAGACTTCGTCGGCCTGCGGACCGTCTGCGTGGGCGATGGCCGACAGCACGGCCCGTTCGGGCCACGCCATGGCTTCGTCCTTGTCGGTCACGGCGGGCATGAGTTCTGGACCGAGGACCAGCGGGCACAGGGTCATTCCGGGGTGTCCGAGTTCGATCGGCCGCCGCGCCCATTCCGCAACACCGGAATCCGGTGTCACCACGAGTAGATACGCCGGGCATTTCAGCCGCGCGCGGAGGGTGGCGAGATACACGGGCCAGCTCCACTTGCGTGTCTCGTCCCGGGCCAGCTGCACCTCGACCGCGATCCCGGCGAGGTTCTTTCCGTCCGCATCGGTCATCGAGAAGGCGACATCGCCCCGAAACTCCTTCGGGCCCATGTCGGTGAAATCGCATGGCTCAGTGCGGGTTTGCGTGAAGTTGGGCATGAGCAGCCCGAACACCTCGCGCAGAAAACTCGCTGCCAGGTCAGGCCGACCGCGGAACAGCTCCACCAAACCCTCATGGATGTATTTAGGGGGCACGGCGAGGCAGATTACATTGCGGGACTGACACTTTCGGGCAGATTTCGGCAATCTATTGTGAAGCATTCCCTACTCGCATTTGTTGAAAGTGCTTGCGGGAGAAATTAACTGGTCATTTTGGAACCTGAATTCGCTCGCATACGCTTTGCGGCCGCAATTTCGGGGGTAGGGCGTGCGGGAATGTTCGATCTGTCGGGGCTGCGCCACGCGCGGTTGACATCCGATCATCTGCGAATGAATACGGTTGCTGTGGATATGCTGATCTTGTGCAGTCTGTGCCGGCGCCGATGCTGGCCGTCTCCGGGCGGCCGCCGGGGGATGTCGGTCTGTGGGCGATCGAGATGAAGTGGGACGGGATTCGGGCGATCGGGCGGGTGGCCGGTGGGGAGTGCCGGTTCTTCAGTCGGAACAATCGGGATTTGAGTGGCTCGTTTCCGGAGTTGACCACTGCCTTTGCCGACCTGCTCGGTGAGCGGGAGGTGCTTGTCGACGGGGAGATCGTCGCTCCGGAGCCGGGTACGGGGGTGCCTTCGTTCCGCCGGTTGCAGCGCCGGATGCATGTGGTGAAACCCAGTGCCGAACTCGTGCGGGAAGTGCCGGTGCAATACCTGGTGTTCGATTTGCTCGAAGACAGCGGGGAGTCCCTGCTGACGCGCCCCTACACCGAGCGACGCGCCCGGCTGGATGAACTGGAAATCGATCTTCCGCTCGCGCGGACGCCGCCGTACTACGCCGACATAGACGCCACCACCATGCTGGATGTCGCCCGCGCCCACGGCTTGGAAGGCATCGTCTCGAAACGCCTCGACTCCACCTATCAACCGGGGCGCCGCTCCCCCGCCTGGATCAAAACTCCGCTCCGCCGGACCACCGAGATCGTGGTCGCGGGCTGGCTCCCGGGCAACGGCCGCTACTCCGGCAGTTTCGGTTCCGTGGTGATGGGCGCGTACGACGAGGCCGACCGCCTGGTGCACATCGGCAATGTCGGCACCGGCTGGACCACGCGCGACCGCAAGGCGCTCCAGGCCCGTTTCGACGATATCGCCAGCTCGGAAAGCCCTTTCGACGTCCCGCCCCCACGAGCCGTCGCTACGGTCGCCCGCTGGGTCGAGCCGATCCTGGTCGCCGATATCGAGTTCCGCGAGGCCGGCGCCGACGGGTTACGGCATCCGAGTTGGCGCGGTCTGCGCCAGGACAAGTCACCGCACGAAGCGAAAGTGCCGAAATAGCATCGGATGCAACTCTGCATTGATGTTCGATCGGCCCGCGCGAGCGCGATGAGTTTCCGACGGCCGGCTCGTCCTTACCCGTATTCGCCAGCCAGATATGAAGGATGAAGTCGTATGCCTGAGGTATTCCTGACCATGGCCATGTCGCTCGATGGGTTCATCACCGGTCCGGACGACAACGCCGAGAACCCCGCGGGTACCAACGGGATGCGACTGATGGACTGGCTCAGCGGCGGCGGCGCGTCCGACGCGGAGGTGCCCCACGCATTCCGCCCGACGTATCCGAACAGCCGGCTCGTGTTCGACGAGGCCATGGCGACCGGGGCCGTGATCACAGGAAAGCGGACCGGAGATTTCGCTGGCTACTGGGGCGGGGATCACCACGACGGCGTCCCGATCTTCGTGCCGACACACCAGCCACCGGCGGAGAACCCGTACGCGCGGGTGCACTACGTCACCGACGGCATCGCCTCCTGTGTCGAACAGGCAAAACAGGCTGCGGGCGGCCGGAACGTGATGATGCACGGCGCCTACACGGGTCAGCAGGCGCTGAAGGCCGGCGTGCTCGACATTATCGAAATCCAGCTCCGGCCGGTGCTGCTCGGCCAGGGCCGACGACTGTTCGACGGGCTCCCGACCGAGCACATAGAACTCGAACTGGTGCGCACGCTGGAAGATCCCGGTGTCCTGCATCTGCGCTATATGGTGTGCAAATAGCCGCGAGACCCCGGTCGGCGTGTCAGTTCAGGTAGCTGGTCAGCCCTTCGACCACACGCTGGGTGACACTGCAGGGTTCGAGGGCGTCGGATTTGAGGTTCCTGGTCACGAACACCGTTTGCCCGCCCGCCACCGTGATGCTCACATAGCAGCCGATCTTGTTCGTGTCCTGGGCCGCACGGTATTGGGTGGCGTCGTGTCCGGCTGCGCGCACTGCGGCGAAATCGGTGTAGCGGCCGGACTGCTTGACCTCCTGCAAACTCTGGCGAGTGGAGGAGATGGTCACCTCGAAGGCGTCGGTGGCCGAGCGCCAGCGGCAACCCGGCTCGCTGTCGGATCCGTCGACGGCCTGCTTGCTCTCGGGTCGCAGCCCCTGATGCGCGATGTCGGCGTCGGCGATCCCGCACGGATTCCACATCGCCGGTGTCGAGGTCCGCGACTGCGCCGTGGTCGGTGCGGTCCAGGGCGCTTGCGGTGCGGGCGCGGGCTTTTCGGTGCTCGGGACCGGTTCTTGCTGTCCGCCAACGGAGTTCGGCGCCTCGCTGGTGGCTGCAACGGAAACCGTCACCGATCCCGTCGTGGTCCTCGCGCCCGCGTCCTTGTCCTCGGCGGTGGTACAGCCGGACAAGATGAGCCCCACCCCGACGGCACCGGCCAGAACAGCCTTCGACTTCACGTTACTCGTCACGAGCCAAACCCCTTCTATCACTGCGCGTTTGCGCGCAGCCGACCCGTCGATGTCGCCGGGTCGTACCTCCCGTATTCGATCAGCGGGACCACGGCCTGCGGCCAGGACCCGAGCGGTGTATCGCCAGGCCGCCCACCACGTTACGTACGGTAACGAAGTTCTCCGGTTCGCCGACCTGGGCGAGTTGGTGTGGCTCAGTGCGAGCGCGGATGCTTTGGGTTGGCTCGGGCGGTGTTACGGATCCGTTTGGTGCGACCGCGCTCGGCGAGGATCGCGAGGGCGTCAGTGTTCGACCCAGCAGCGGTTTTATGTTGGAGCCAGTCGGATGACTCGAGCAATGCATCTGGGTGCCAGGGCCGGCTGAGCGTGATGGCTCGGAAGAGTGTCCATTCCTGTAGGCGCCGGGCCAGGATCGGGAAGCGGCTTGTGGCTCGGGTCATCGACTCGGCCCATGGTTCATAAGCTGGTCTGGGGTGAAGGTTGGCGGCCCGACGGTCGATGTGCCGAAGGACTGCGGATTGGGCCATTGCCTGGTCCGGATCGGCGAGAACCTTCATGGCGAGAGCGATCTCCTCAGCTTCGTTGATCTGTTCCAGTTCACTGAGGTAGGCCGCGAAGCGCGGGTGCTCATCCGGCTCGTCATGCGGAAAGGCGTCGTGATGGTTCATGCGATCTGCTCGGCAGTGACGCCGCCGTGAAGGCCCCAACTGTCGAGGCCCGAATAGATCTGCGCGACACGTGCCCTGGGGGAATCGAAGCCCGCGGACTCGCCGGTGTACAGCGCCACCAGCGAGTCCGGACCGCGCCACCAGGTATCCGCGAGTCCCATCACCTCGCGCACCGGTGTGTAGGCGTCCCAGTCGATGCCGTCGAGCTCATCACCACTGAGCTTGGTGATCTGGCGCGCCCACATCGAGGCGTGATGGGCCAGGGCGAGTGATTCCACCCAGCCCGCGACGGTCGAATGCAGTGGCACCCACCCAGCCTGCTCTGCGTGGATGCCGAACTCGCCGGACGGGCCGATCATGAACGTGAAGGGCACCGCGGTCCGTTGCGTGCCGGCTTCGAACCACCATCCCGCAGTATCTGTTTCGGGCGAATCGGGATCGAAACAGCGTGGACCGCCGTCGTATTGCGGCGCGGGCGGCAATTGCAAGCCACCCCAGGTCTTCTGGTAGGCCGTCATGCGGTCGATCAGCCCCGCGGGAATGCCTCGATCGAGCCACCATCGGCGATGGTTCGCCACCGGTTCGACCTCAACCTTGACGCCGTGGGTGCTGACGTACGAGCGCGCTCGTGCGGTCAGGCCACCAGGAACACCTTCGACGGGACCGACGATCACCGAGCAAGTCTATTCGGTGGGCAAACCAGCTGTGGGCGAAGGATTCCGGTAACCGTGGTCCTCGAGTCGATCTGCTCGATCCTGAGTACCCCCGGCGGGGCTTGAACCCACGACCTTGACGTTATAAGCGTCCTGCTCTAACCGGCTGAGCTACGGGGGCATGTGCACGGCGAAGCCCCGGGGCGGCTGGCCCCGGGGCTGGGTATGCACTGACCCAGCGGTTCGAACATGGGGACAGTATGGCATCGGCAATGCCGTCCCATCCGGATTGCTCATGGATCCGAATACGCAAGCTCAGTGGGTGAACACCGATCGAAGTCACTCCGCTGCGGCCCATCGCACTGCGATACTTGTCGCAGGGAACGGATCTACCAGCGAAAGTGACTCCGATGAGTACTGATCCAGCTGCCGACGAGAACGACCCGGTCATCAGCGCCGAACCGGAGACGGATGCGCAGAAGTCGGAGCAGCGGACTCCACCGCGGGTGGGTGCCGTTCCGGACTCGGTCGTGTTCATCCAGCCACCTCCGGTCGACTAGATTGGGCGGGCACGCTCGGCACACAGCGGTGGCGCTGACGAAACCTGTTGCAGCGCTGCGGGTTCCGTAGGGTTGGCATTGCGCTAGTTCGAAAACTGTGCCTTCCCGCTCGAGAGCCCTCCCCGGATCAGCCAATCGCTTTCTGCCGCTGGTCTTCTCGTCCACCCAGGTGCCGGGCCAGGAAGCGTTCGATGGTGTGGAACAGTTCGATCTGGTTCTCCGGGTTCACGAATCCGTGCCCCTCGTCGTCCTTGATCAGGTATTCGACCTCGATCCCCCGCTCCCGCAGCGCGCGGACGAGGTTGTCGGATTCGGCGCGGACCACCCGGACGTCGTTGGCGCCCTGCACGACCAGCAGCGGTGTGCGGATCCGGTCGACGCGGGTGATCGGTGAGCGGGCGAGCATGTCGGCCTCTTGGCGCGGGTCGTCGGGGTCGCCGACGAACAGGTGCCAGTTGTTGGCGGTGTGGGGTTTGGCGAACGGCGGGATGGTGCGCAGGAAGTTGGCCAGGTTGGAGATGCCGACGTAGTCGATGGCGGCGGCAAAGACGTCGGGGGTGAAGGTGACGCCGACGAGGGCGGCGTAGCCGCCGTAGGAGCCGCCGAAGATCGCGACGCGGTGGGGATCGGCGTAGCCCCGGCCGACGGCCCAGCGCACGGCGTCGATGAGGTCGTCGTGCATCGCGCCGGCGAATTCGCCGATCGCGGCTTTGGTGTGGGCCTTGCCGTAGCCGGTCGATCCGCGGAAGTTGACCTGCAGCACCGCGTATCCGCGGTTGGCGAGCAGTTGGACGGCGGGGTCGAATCCCCAGCTGTCGCGGTGCCACGGGCCGCCGTGCACCAGCAGCACCATGGGCAAGCCGATCGGATCGATGCCGACGGGCACGGTGAGATAGGCCGGGAGGGTGAGTCCATCGCGCGCGGGGATCGATACCGGGCTCATCGGTGCCATCGACGCGGGATCCAGATGGGGGTAGGGCCGGAACAACTGACGGCTCTGCCCGGTGGCGTGGTCGTAGAAGTAGGCGACGTCGGGATCGCGATCATGGGTGAAGGTGACGACCCAGCGTTGTCCGCTGTCATCGGCGGACAACGCGCCCAGGTCCCCGTCGGAGAGTTTCCCGAGGTTGTCCAGTACGTCGGCGAAACGTGGCTCAAGCGCGTGGATCACCTGTCCTTCGCCGAGGTAGCGGGCGCCGATCAACTCGCCGGTCCGCCGGTCGAGGATCAGCGCCGGCGGCAGGACCGGGGCGACGGCGCCGCGCGCGTCGAGGTCGAAAATGGGGTGGCTGTCGACCTCGGTTTCGACCCCGGTGCTCAGGTCGAGCCGGACCAGCCGGGTTCGGTCGGTGCCGCGGTTGGAACCGACCCAGGCGCCGGTCCCGTCCGGGGTGGGGTGCACCGGCCACACGCCCATCGGGTAGTCCGCGCCGTCGAACAGCGCGACCGGATGCAAGGTCCCGGCCGCCCAGCGCGAGAACTCGATATCGCCGGCGGCGGTCAGTCCCCGGGCGAACACGTCGCCGCCGGGGCCGCACATCCAGGCGGCGACGTGCCCGGGATTCTCGGCGAGCACGGTGAGTTCGCCGGTGGCGATGTCGAGTTCGCACAGGTCGAACAGTTCGATCGTGCGGTTGTTCAGGTGCAGCAGCGCCTTGCCCGGCCGTCCCGGGGGCAGCTCGAACTGGATGACCGTCGCGGCGGGGAACGGTGTCAGGTCGATCGCCGGGGCGTCCGGGTGGTCGAGGTCGACGCGGTAGAGGTGCCAGCGCTCGTCGCCGTCGTTGTCCTGGGTGTAGAGCAGCCAGCGGGGATCGTCGGTCCAGCGGAAGTGGTAGACGTTGCGGTTCTCGTCCGCGGTCACGCGGCGGGTCGCGCCCGAGCCGAGGTCGTGGACCCACACGTTCAGCCGGTCCTTGTGCGGGGCGAGGTAGGCGATCTTGGTGCCGTCGGGAGAAATGTCCGGCGACGCATTCCGGGGTGGGGTGAAAAAGTCCTCCACCGAGATGAATTCGGGCAATGCCATGTCGATCCTCCTGGTTGACGGGCGGGGCGGAACCCAGGACATCGTTCGCCGTCGCGGCATAGTCAACGTGGCCTCCGCATGATCCACCTCACAGGACACGAGGGAGCCGAATCATGTTGTCCGGCATGCCGAGCCGGGCGGAGCACACGGGGGAGATCGGTGTTCGCGCACTTCGACGCGGCGATACCGGCGGCCGTTGCGGGGAGGTTGCCCGTAGATCGCGGGCAAAAAGAAAGGAAAGGGCGGTGAATCCCTTTCCGTAATCAAATATATACCGCATCCCCGGGCTTGCGGCAAGGCCGGGGTCGAGGCGCATACTCGCTGGCCGAGGCCAGAACGGGTGGAAGTGGGAGTCACGAATTGGGGCACATGCCGACTCAGGGGTACGACGCGGAACTACAGTCCGAGCGCGGCTACGTGGCCGGGCTCTACACCCGCCTCGACGCCGAACGCGCGCAGGCGAAGCGCCGCTACAGCGAGGCGCTGCGCGGCCATGACGTGTCCGCCATGGAGCGCGAGGACCAGGTGCGCGCATTGAGCAAAGCGGTGCAGCGACTCGAGGTCGCCGACAACGGCCTGTGCTTCGGCCGGCTGGACACCGTCTCGGGTGAGCGGTCCTATATCGGCCGGATCGGTCTCTACGACGAGGCGAACGAGTTCGAGCCGCTGCTGCTCGATTGGCGGGCGCCGGCGGCGCGCGCGTTCTACGTGGCCACCGCGGCGACTCCGGAGAACATGCGCAGGCGCCGCCAGTTCCACACTCGGGGACGTCAGGTCGTCGATTTCACCGACGAGGTGCTCGGCCGTCCGGATGGCGGCGAACGCGGCGACGCGGCGCTGCTCGCGGCGGTGAACGCACCGCGTGGGGAGGGCATGCGCGATATCGTCGCGACGATCCAGGCCGAGCAGGACGAGATCATTCGCCTCGACCATCCGGGCGTGCTGGTGATCGAGGGCGGGCCAGGCACCGGCAAGACCGTGGTTGCCCTGCACCGCGTCGCCTACCTGCTCTACACGCAGCGTGAGCGGATGGAACGCCAGGGTGTGCTCGTCGTCGGGCCGAACCCGGCGTTCCTGAACCACATCGCGCACGTGCTGCCGTCGCTGGGCGAGACCAACGTGGTGTTCACGACCGCCGGGGAGCTGGTGCCAGGACTGCGCACCACCGCCGAGGACACCCCGCAGGCCGCCCGGCTCAAGGGCTCCCTGCGGATGCTCGACGTACTCGCCGCGGCGGTCGCCGACCGTCAGCGCTTGCCCGAGGAACCGGTCACGATCGAATTGACCGACACCACGGTGCGCATCGACGCCGCGACCGCGGAGTGGGCGCGGGAGGAGGCGCGCGGCAGCGGACGCCCGCACAACGAGGCGCGCGCGGTATTCCGCGAGATCATCACCTACGTGCTCACCGAACGCGCGATCGCCCGGATCGGCAAGGACTGGCTGACCCGCGACGACCGCGAAGCCTGGGAGGAACTGCGCGAGGACCTGGTCGAAGAACTCGCCGACCACGACGCCTTCACCGCGGCACTCGACGAGCTGTGGCCGATCCTGACGCCGGAAACGCTTCTGGCCCAGCTGTATTCGTCACCGGAACGGCTGCGTGCGGCCGGCGCGGACGAAGCGTTGCTGCGCGCCGACGCCGAGGCGTGGACGGTCTCGGATGTCCCGCTGCTCGACGAACTGATCGACCTGCTCGGCCGCGACAAGCCGGTCGACGGCAGCGCCGAGCGCGAACGCAGGGCCGAGGCCGAATACGCCGCGGGCGTGCTGGACGTGATGGTCGGCCGCGAGGACATGATGGACGACGAGGACCACCTGTTCGCCCAGGACCTGCTCTACGCCGAGGACCTGGCCGATCGGTTCCTCGAACGCGACACCAGGGACCTCGCCGAACGCGCCGCGGCGGACCGGGATTGGACCTACCGGCACGTGGTGGTCGACGAGGCCCAGGAGCTGTCCGAGATGGACTGGCGGGTCCTGATGCGTCGCTGCCCGGGCAAGTCCTTCACGGTCGTCGGCGATCTGGCCCAGCGCCGGTCGGCGGCCGGCGCGACCTCGTGGGACACGATGATGGCGCCGTACGTGCCCGGCCGGTGGGTCTATCGCTCGCTGACCGTGAACTACCGCACCCCGGCCGAGATCATGGCCGTCGCCGCGGCGGTGCTCGCCGAGTTCGCACCCGAGGTCACGCCGCCGGAGTCGGTCCGGGCGTGCGGGGTGCAGCCGTGGTCGAGACAGGTTTCGGCGGACGAATTCGCTTCTGCCATAGGAGAATTCGTCCGGGACGAGGCAGGCCGGGAGGGTACCAGCGTGGTCATCGGCCCGCCGGGCGTGCCGGGCACGGTGACGGCCGCGGAGACCAAGGGCTTGGAGTTCGACTCCGTCCTGGTCGTGCAGCCGGAGCGGATCCTCGCCGACGGTCCGCGCGGGGCGGCCGAACTCTATGTCGCGCTCACCCGCGCGACCCAGCGCCTCGGCGTACTGCACGAGGGCCCGTTGCCGGCGGCGCTGAGCGGGCTCACCGGAACCGGCACCCCCGCCGCGGCGGGGAACCTGCGGTAGGGGTCAGCGGCAGGCGTCGGACACGCCTTCGAGCCAGTCCCGGATGGCCGCGCGCTGGGCGGGGGTGAACGACGCCTCCAGTTCGGCTTCCCGGCGCGCGACAGCGACGCGCGCCTCGGCCAGCCGGGTGCGGCCGGCGTCGGTGACGGAGATCTGGTGGGTGCGGCGGTCGGTGGGGTGCGGGTGGCGTTCGATGAGGCCCTCGTGCTCGAGTCCGTTGAGCATTTCGTTGGCGGCCTGCCGAGAGCTGGCGACCTCGCGGGCGATGTCGGCAACCGACATCCCCGGATGGCTCGCGGTCATCATCAGGGTGGCGTATTGCGAGGTGGACAGGCCGAAAGCCTTGAGCTCCTCGCCGATCGCCGACCGCATGTTCAGCCAGACCTTGCGGATCATGAAGGTCAGTGAGCCGGCCTCGTCCCGGTAGGAACCCAACGAAAAACCTCCTCGGTATTGACAGGTTCCTGACGATTATGCAGAGTTTAGATCGTCAGGTTCTTGCCAATCTTAGCGAAGGTTTCCATGCTCGTGTCTCCCACGTTGCCCCGGTCCAGGCAACGGTTGATCCTCGCCGTCCTGGTGCTGTCGTCATTCCTGATCTGGATGGACAACACCATCCTCGGCCTCGCGTTCCGGACCCTCGCCGATCCGGTGCTCGGCCTCGGCGCCACCCCGGCCCAGTTGCAGTGGGCCACCGGCGCTTACACGCTGGTCTTCGCCGCGTTGATGTTCACCGCGGGCGCGCTCGGCGATCGCTTCGGCCACCGGCGCGTGCTCGCCACCGGCATGGCGACGTTCGCGGCCGCCTCCGTCTGGGCCGCCTACGTCGGCGACGCGAACCAGCTCATCGCCGCCCGGGCGGTGATGGGGGTGGGCAGCGCGCTGATCATGCCCGCCACCATGGCGATCCTGACCTGGACGTTCACCGGGCCCGCCCGGGCGACCGCGATCGGGATCTCGTCGGCCTCCGCGGGTGTCGGGATCGCCGCGGGTCCGTTGCTCGCCGGTGTGCTGCTCGACCATTTCTGGTGGGGTTCGGTCTTTCTCATCAACGTCCCGGCCGTGCTGGCCGGCCTGGTGGGGATCGTGACGCTGATCCCCGACTTCCGCAGCCCCACCCCGCGTCCGCTGGACCCGGCCGGGTTGCTGCTGTCGATCAGCGGGCTCGCGGCGCTGGCCTACGGGCTGATTCGCGCGGGGCAGGTGGCCTCCTGGACTCCGCTGGACGTCTGGATGCCGATCGTGGCCGGGGTGCTGCTGCTCGGTGCGTTCGTGGTCGTCGAATTGCGCCTGCGGGAGCCCAGTTTCGATCCCCGGCTGCTCGCGCAGCGGACGTTCGGGGGTGGCAATGCGGCGATCGGGCTACTGCTGTTCGCGATGACCGCCGCGGGTTTCTACAGCGCGTTCTATCTGCAGGGCGCGCGTGGTTTCGCACCGTTGGCGGCCGGGTTCGCCAGTTCGCCGGCCGCGCTGGGCGCGATTGTCGGTGGGCCGCTCGGCATTCGGCTGGTGCGCCGGTGGTCGCTGCGTCCGGTGACCGCGACGGCGTTGACCGTGGCGGCGATGGCGATGGGCTGCTCGGCGATCTTCGGGCTGCATACTCCGCTGGTCTGGATCGAGATCGTGTTGCTGGTGCAGGGCCTGTCGATCGGGATCGTGATGGGCAGCGTCACCGCGGCATTGCTGAGCACGCTGCCGTTGGCCCGCGCCGGCGCCGGCTCGGCGGTCACCAATACCGTGCGGCAGACCGGCAGCGTGCTCGGGATCGCGGTCGGCGGGACGATCATGTCGATCGTCTACCGGCGTGCGATCGAGGGTTCGGCCCAGGGGCTGCCCGACGAAGTGCGGGACCGGGTGCGGGTGTCGGCCGAACAGGCCAGGCATATCGCGTCGGTGACCGACCGGCCGGATCTGGTGCGGGCCGCCGACGCGGCGTTCATCCACGCGATGCACGTGGGTGCGGTGTGGACGATGTTCATCGCGCTCGCCGGGGCGGCGGTGCTGCTGATCGCGTTGCGGCCGGATCAGCAACCGGCCGAAGCCACACCGGAGCCGGTCGAGGCGCTCGAAACCGCCGCTCTGTGAACGTGTTCGGCGATGTGGTCGGCTAAGGCCGGCCACAGTTCGCGCGGCAGGTGATGGCCCATCCCGTCGAAGATCACCAGTTTCGCGCCGGGGACGGCGTCAGCGGTGGCGCGGCCACCGCTGACAGCGCACATGAGATCGTTCGCGCCGTGCAAAACCAAGGTCGGTACGCGCAGCGCTCTCAGTCGCTCCGTGCGATCGCCGGAGGCGAGGACCGCCACGAAATGACGCATCATCGCCTCGTGATCGCGTCCCCGGTCGCAGGCGCGTGCGGCGGTCTCGGCGACGGCGGCCTCATCGAACGCGAATCCGGGCGACCGGATCGCCCGTGCCACGCGAACCTGCCAATCGATATAACTCTGCCGATCATGCGGTTGCGGGCCCAGCGGCCCGATGGCGGCGAAATCGGCATCGCCCACTCCCGGTGCACCGGTTCGGGAACTGATGGAGGTCAATGACCGAACCCGTTCGGGGTAGTGGATCGCCATGGTCTGCGCGATCATTCCGCCCATCGACAGCCCGACCAGGTGTGCACTGCCGAAACCGAGAGCGTCGAGCAACCCGACGGTGTCCGCCGCCATATCCGACAGGGTGTAGGACGCCGTGGTGAGGTCACCGGCCAGTGCCGCAGGCATATCGACGATCGGCGCATCGGAGATATGCGTGGACCGGCCGGTATCCCGGCTGTCGAAGCGCACGACATGCAGTCCGCGGCCGACCAGCTCGGCGCAGAATCCGTCCGGCCAATTGATCATCTGCGCGCCCCCGCCCATGATCAGCAGCACCGGCGGCGACACGGGGTCGCCGAAACGCTCATAGGCGAGCTCGATCCGCGACGGACCCACGTTCCGCACTGTTTCCTCGGCCATTTGTTTCTCCATTCCGCCTGACCCGGGCCGCCGCGCGGACTCGGGCCTGCGAGTATGCGGCAGCGACGGGGCCTTGCCGCAAGCCCACCTGTGCGATATACGTTGAAACGGGAAGAGTTTCGCTCGCCGACTCTCGGTCGACCGCATCGAATGCCGAAACGCAGTCACTGCAACGGCATCCCGGTTGGGCCGCAAATCCGCTTACCGGACGATGATTCGGCGCGCTACGCGGACGCTGATTCGGCCGGCACGCGCGCATCCCCGAGACTGTCGGCCAGCGCGACCAGCACCGTCGAGCATCCCGCGTCGACGGTCAGCGAAGCCACCTCGTCACCACGAGTGTTTCCTCGGTTGACGATGACCACGGGCCGTCCGCGTTTGGCCGCGTGCCGCACGAACCGCAGCCCGGACATGACGGTCAACGACGAGCCGGCCACCAGCAGCGCATCCGCCGCATCGACCAATTCGAACGCCGCCGCCACCCGATCCTTCGGCACGTTCTCCCCGAAATACACGATGTCCGGCTTCAACATTCCCCCGCACGCCGCGCAATCGACCATCCGGAAACTGTCGGTGTCCGCGACCACCGCATCGGCATCGGGTGCGACCTCCACCCCGTTCGTGGTCACCCCCTCGGCGAACCCGGGATTCTCCGCCTCCAGCAGCTCCGCCAACGCCATCCGCGACATCAACGCCGAGCAACCCAAACACCGCACCCGCGCATACGTGCCGTGCAGATCGATCACCCGCCGATGCCCGGCCTTGGTGTGCAGCAGATCGACATTCTGGGTGATCAACCCGCTGACCACACCCATCCGCTCCAGCCGGGCCAGCGCGCGATGCCCTGGGTTCGGCCGCGACGCGTCCATCCGCCGCCAGCCGATGTGATTGCGCGCCCAATACCGCTGCCGGAACACCGCGTCACCGACGAACTGCTGATAGGTCATGGGGTTGCGCGGCGGCGAGGCCGGACCGCGATAGTCCGGTATCCCGCTGTCGGTCGACACCCCGGCACCGGTCAGCACCACCACCCGCCGACCGGCCAGCAACTCGACCGCACGCCCCAGGTCCGGTTCCGCGATGTCCGACATCATTTCAGCGTACGACGCCGCCGATCAGACCCGCCGCATCACCGAGACGACCTTGCCCAGCACCGCCGCCTCGTCCCCATCGATGACCTCGTATGCGGGGTTGCGCGGCTCGAGATACACGTGGCCGTTGCGCCGCCGGTACACCTTCACCGTCGCCTCGCCGTCGATCATCGCGGCCACGATCTCCCCCGAATGCGCCTCGTTCTGCTGGCGCACCACCACGATGTCGCCGTCGCAGATCGCCGCGTCGATCATCGAATCCCCGCGCACCCGCAAACCGAACACCGTGCCGCGCCCGACCAGCTGACGCGACATCGTCACCATGTCGTCGGTGTGCTCCTCGGCCAGGATCGGCGTACCCGCCGCGATGTCACCGACCACCGGCACCGCCACCGAATCCGCGTCGGTCTCCCGCGGCGCCGACCCCTGCAGGAACATCCGCACATCGATCGGCCGCGACATCGTCTCACTGCGCCGCAGGAAACCCTTCTCCTCGAGGCTGTTCAGATGCTTGGACACCGACGACGACGACCGCAACCCCACCGCGTCCCCGATCTGCCGGGAGTTCGGCGCGTAGCCCTCCCGCACCACCCAGTCACGGATGCTGGCCAGAATGCGCTGCTGGCGCTCCGGCAGGCGGGAGGTGTCGAGATGCTCGAGGTCGTCGTAGGTCACCGGGGCATCGTAGAGGTCGACGCCGATTACCCGGTCGCACAGGTCATTACGGAGTGTCGCGCATCCGGTTCAAGCGCCCGACTCAGCCCTCGGTTCCTCGCTCGGATGTGCTTCGCTCGACACAGAATTCGTTGCCTTCGGGGTCGACGAGGGTGACCCACCCGCGACCGTCGGCGGTACGGTGATCCGCATACAGTGCCGCGCCCATCCCGATCAGCCGCTCGACTTCCTCGTCCCGGGTCCGCTCGGTCGGCATCCAATCGAAGTGGATCCGGTTCTTCACCGTCTTCCCCTCCGGCACCCGGACGAACAGCAGCCCGGGCACCGGCGACGGCGCCACCAGCAGCGTCTCGTCATCGTCCACTTCATCGTCGTCCGACATCGGCCAGCCGGTGACCGAACTCCAGAACGACGCGAGCCGATAGGGATCGGCGCAGTCGATCGTGACATGGCGAAGAATCATGCCGGCGAGCCTATCCGCGCCCCGAGTCCCGATGCACCGCAATTGAATCGGACGACACAGCGCGAACCGAGCACCAGCGGATGCAGAGATGCATCCGCTGCCAGATCGCGCACCACGTGCCCCGCGCCTACGAAGGCCGCTGCGCCACCGCCGGCGCCCGGTTCACGACCAACGCAGGGACGGTGCCCTCGTATCGTTCGATCTCGACCAAGCACAGCTGCCCCGCACACCCCTGACTCAAAGTCGAGGAGGGCCGGTCAGGGGTGAGCACATTGGGGTTGCCGTGACGGCAGAAGGTCGGGTCGGCCGGGTCGGGGTCATACCAGGCGCCGGTCGACAGTTGGGCCACCCCCGCGCGGACGGCGTCATCGATGACCAGCCCGGCCAGGCAGCTGCCGCGCGCGCTGCGGATGCGGACCAGATCGCCGTCGCGCAGACCGCGGGCCGCGGCGTCGCCGGGGTGCAGCCGGACCGGTTCGCGGGCGCCGATCTTCACGGATTGACTGAACCCGCCGACGTCGAGTTGGCTGTGCAATTTGGTACGTGGCTGATTGGCGACCAGTTGCAGCGGGAACTCGGCGGCGGCCGGACCACCCAGCCACTCCTCGGGCTCGAGCCAGGTCGGATGGCCCGGGCAATCGGCGTAGCCGAAGCCGTCGATCGTCGCGGAGAAGATCTCGATCTTCCCACTGGGCGTGCCGAGCGGGAAACGCTCGGGATCGGCGCGGAAGTCGGCGCACAGAACCTGCCGCGGGTCACGGACGGGCAGGTCGACGTGCTCGCTGGCCCAGAAGGCGTCGAAGTCGGGCAGGTCGTGACCGGCGTGGTGGAGCCGCCATTCCTCGTAGAGATGACGCAGCCATTCCCCCGCGGTGCGGCCCTCGGTGAATTCCTTACCGGCACCGAGACGTTCGGCCAGCTCGCTGAAGGTCGCGTAGTCATCGCGCGCCTCACCGTGCGGGCGGGTGATCGCCTTCATCGCAAACAGGACGCGGTCGTTCTCCCCGGCGCCGTAGTCGTCGCGTTCGATCGACATCGTCGAGGGGATGACGAAGTCGGCGTGCCGCGCGGTCGAGGTCCAGAACGGATCGTGCACGACGACCGTCTCGGGCCGGGCGAACGCGGTGCGCAGCCGAGCCAGATCCTGGTGGTGATGAAACGGATTCCCGCCCGCCCAGTAGACCAGCCGGATATCCGGGTAGGTCAGGTGCTGCCCGTCGTAGTCGAAGGGCTGCCCGGGATTCAGCAACATGTCGGCGATGCGCGCGACCGGAATGAACGTCTCGACACGATTGAGTCCCTGCGGCAGCCGCGGCGGCGAGAACTCCCGCGCGGGCTCGCCCACGCTCGCCGCCGACCCGTAGCCATGCCCGAACCCGCCGCCGGGCAACCCGATCTGACCGAGCATCGCCGCGAGCACCAACCCCAGCCACAACGGCTGCTCGCCATACTGCGCACGCTGCAACGACCAACTGACCGTCACGAACGTCCGCGCCCCCGCCATCTCCCGCGCCAGCGCCCGAATGCGCTCGGCGGGCAGACCGGTGAGCGCCGCGGCCCACTCCGGCGACTTGACCGTCCCGTCCGCGCCACGCACATAGCCGATGAACCGCTCGTAGCCCACCGTGTACCGGTCCAGAAACGCCCGATCCGCCAACCCTTCCGCGTCCAGCACCTGCGCCAACGCCAACATCAGCGCCGTATCACTGCCCGGTCGCGGCGCCAGCCACTCCGCCTCCGCCTCGACCGGCGTGTCGTCGCGCAACGGCGTGATCGACACGAACCGGCAGCCGCGCGCTCGCGCGGCACCGATCCACCCGCGCGTGTTGTGCCGCGACACCCCGCCCGGCGCCACCGCCGCGTTCTTCGGCGACAACCCGCCGAACGCCACCACCAGCTCCGTGTGCTCGGCCAGCACCGACTTCGCCGTCGCGTGTTCGATCAGCAACCCGAGATGCCCGAACAGATGCGGCGTCAGCACCTGCGACACCCCGAGGCTGTAACTGTTGACATGCCGCACATACCCGCCGAGGCAGTTCAGGAATCGATGCAACTGGCTCTGCGCGTGATGAAACCGCCCCGCACTCGCCCACCCGTAGGACCCGCCGTACACCGCCTCGGCCCCGTACTCGCGATACACCCGCCCCAGCTCACCGGCCAGCAGATCCAGTGCCTCGTCCCACGACACCGGCACGAACGGATCGTCCCCACGCCCGGGCGCTCCCGGCCCGTGCGCCAACCAGCCCCGCCGCACATACGGTTGATCGACCCTGGTCGGATGATGCTGTGCGGAGGCCACATTCTCGATCAGCCGCGTCGGCTCCGGATCATCGCGCCACGGCCGGACCGCGGTCAGCCGCTCCCCGTCGCTGTCTGCCTCGAAGGCGCCCCAATGCGTCAGATGCGTGGTCACCGCCCCACCGTAACCCGGCCCGCCGACAACCGGGCGGCCACCTCGACGGCATCCGGCTCAGACGCGATTCCTCGACGCCGAGAACGCCTTTCGGCTCCACCTCAGACGCGACGCAACTCGAAGATCCGGAACTGACGACCACCGGAGAGCTCGTACTCCATCTCGTACCCCGGCCAGAATTCGACGGCCATATCCCACGCGGATTTGCGCTCCACACCGGTCAACTCGGTGACCGACACCGTGAACTGCTCCCCGCTGTGCCGGACCGTAGCGGTGCCCGCGGCCCGCAGATTCGACGACCACACCGGATGTTTCGGACTCCCCCAGTTGGAACCCAGGACCAGGAAATCCTCCCCGCGCGGGACATACAGCAGCGACGTGGTCCGCGCGATGCCGGTCTTGCGCCCCGCGACGGTCACCTCGATCGAGGGCAACCCGACCAGATCCAGCACCCCCATCCGGCCGTCGGTCCAACGCCGAACCGCGCGTTCGGCCGGAATAACGACGGGCGCCGTACGCATGACCCAGCGCTGTTGAGCCAACCTGCGAGCAATCCGAGGCAGCGGATTCGACACCATGCCAGAATCCTGACACGTCCGCCCGACGAACCCGCAGCGGCAGGCCGCGACCGAGGGGCATGTCACATCGCAGCACGCAAAGTCGTTGACCGACAACGCTCCACGAACAACCAGCCGGCCCCGACATTTCCTAGCAGAACTCTCAGGAAGACCACTCCGCCACGCCGGTACTTTGGAAAGCGCGCACATCGGGCGCGACCACCGGAAGGATGCAATCTCTTGATGATCGGTGCCCCCAGGCCGCTCCCCACCCGACCGACCTGCCCGCACCCACGAAGAGCCGCCTGATGTTCGCGCGCTGGGGCGATCTCGTCCACCGGTTCCGCTTCCTCGTCATCGGCCTCGTCGGCGCGAGCATGCTCGCGCTCGGCGGATACGGCTACGACCTCGGAAACCATTTGGGCGCCAGCGGATTCGACGACCCGACCTCCGAATCAGCGCACGCCGCCCGAATCGCCGACGACGCGTTCCTGCGCGACCACAGCGCCGACGTACTCCTGGTCTACACCGCCCCACCCGGGGTGAAACTCGACGACCCCGCATTCAGCGCCCCGATCGTGGACAGCCTGAACAACCTGCCGAAGAAACACCCCCAGATCGACAAGATCAACGGCGCCTACTGGCAGACCGACGCGGCCCTCGGCAACCCCAACTTCTTCGGCAAACCCGAGGAGAACCGCGCGTTCGCCTCCGTCGCCATCAAAGGCGACAACGACACCGACATCGTCAACAACTTCCGCGTCGTCAAGGACGCCTTCTACATCCCCGGCGTCGACGTCCAGGTCGCCGGCCTGCAACCCATCGCAGGCGCCCTCACCGACACCCTCGCCGACGACCTGCACCGCATGGAACTGCTCGCCCTGCCCGCCGTCGCGATCCTGCTCTTCTTCGTCTTCGGCGGCCTCGTCGCCGCGGCACTGCCGCTGATCCTCGGCGGCCTCACCATCATCAGCGCCAACGGCATCGTCCGCTTCATCACCGAATTCACCCAGGTCAACTCGTTCGTCTCCAGCGTCGTCACGATGATCGGCCTCGGCCTCGCGATCGACTACGGCCTGTTCATCGTCAGCCGCTTCCGCGAAGAGGTCGCCGAAGGCTACGAAACCCCCGTCGCCGTCCGCCGCACCGTGATGACCGCGGGCCGCACCGTCGTCTTCTCCGCCACCATGATCGTCATCAGCCTCGGCGGCATGCTGTTCTTCCCACAGGGATTCCTGCGCTCGCTGGCCTACGGCTCCATCGCGACCGTCTCACTCGCCGCGCTCTCGGCCATCACCATCCTGCCCGCCATCCTCAGCATCCTCGGACCGCGCGTCGACCTGCTCGGCATCAAACGCTTCAGCCGCACCAAATCCGCCGAGGAAGTCGAGAACGGCCTCTGGGGACGCAGCACCCGATGGGTGATGCAGCACCCCAAGAAGATCGCCATCCCGCTGATCCTCGGCCTGCTGCTGCTGATCATCCCGGTCAAGAACATCGCCTTCGGCACCTTCAGCGAAACCTATCTGCCACCGGACAACCCCACCAGGACCGCACAGCAGGAATTCGACGCCACCTTCCCCAAACGCAAATCCGACCCCGTGCAGCTGGTGTTCGTCACCGAAGACACCGACGAGAACCGCCAGGCCCACCGCAACGCCATCGGCGCGGCGGTCAAACTCGCTAATCGAGCACCCGGACTCGCCGACCTCAGACCCGGCGTACCAGGCGAATTCGCCACGCCCACCGCCTCGACCCTGCGCCCCGGCGTCTACCGCACCGAAGCCCAACTGGCCGACTCCACCGACACCGCCGCGGCCGACGAAACCATCGACTACCTGCGCTCGATGGACCTCCCCGACGACGTCACCATGCTGGTCGGCGGCCAGCCCGCGTTCAAGAAGGACTCCATCGACGGCATGCTGGGCCGCGTACCGTTCATGGTCGTCGTGGTGCTGCTACTCACCACCATCCTCATGTTCCTGACCTTCGGCTCGTTGGTACTGCCGATCAAGGCCGCCCTCATGAGCGTGCTCGGCCTCGGATCCACGCTGGGCATCCTCACCCTGATCTTCGTGGACGGCCACGGCTCGAACCTGCTCAACTTCACCCCGCAGCCGATCCAGGCCAACGTGCTCATCCTGATCATCGCGATCATCTACGGACTCTCCACCGACTACGAGGTCTTCCTGCTGTCGCGCATGGTCGAAGCCCGCGCGAAGGGCGCGACCACCACCGAGGCCGTCCGCATCGGCACCGCGCACACCGGCGGCATCATCACCGCCGCCGCGCTGATCCTGCTCGTCGTCACCGGCGCGTTCGCCTTCTCCGAACTGGTGATGATGCAGTACATCGCCTACGGCATGATCGCCGCGCTGTTCATCGACGCCACCATCCTGCGCATGCTGCTGGTCCCCGCCATCATGAAACTGCTCGGCGACGACTGCTGGTGGGCGCCGGCCTGGATGAAACGACTCCAGCAGCGCGTCGGCCTCGGCGAACCCGTCCTCGACGACGAACATCCCAGCACCCGTGGCATGACCGACCTGGTCGAGACCACACCCGTCACCGACCCGGTCACCGTGCGCCTGCCCATCGTCGGCGCGGAGCCGGGCAACCGCTGAATTCGCCCGTAGCGGAATCGGTTCCGGCATCGGGGTAGCCGAATTAGCGTGAGCGGCTCGAAGGGAGGCGAGCATGAACGCTCCGATCAAATTCTCCATGACCGCCAATGTGATGGAGGTCGGGTCCTGGCCGGACTTCGCCCGCGGGTGCGAGGCGGACGGCTTCGACGCACTGATGGTGCCCGACCATCCCGGCGTATTCGTCGCACCGTTCGTCGCGCTCGCCGCGGCCGCGACGGCCACCGAGACCATCCGGCTCGGCACCAACGTGGTCAACGCCGGGATGTGGGAGCCGCTGCTGCTCGCCGGCGAGGTCGGCACGCTCGACGCGATGTCCGGTGGGCGGGCACTGTTCGGAATCGGGGCCGGGCACAATCCCGCGGAATGGACGATGCAGGGGCGGCCGCATCCGTCGGCGGCGGACCGGGTGGCCCGGATGATCGAGGTCACCGACACCACACGGCGATTGCTCGCCGGAGAGACGGTGACGTTCGCGGGTGCGCATGTGCGGCTGGACGACGCGGTGCTGGCGCTGCCGCGACCGGTACAGGAGCCCGTGCCGGTCCTGGTCGGCGGCAACGGCACCCGCGTGCTTCGCTACGCGGCGGCCACCGCGGAGATCGTCGGGTTCTCCGGGCTCGGGCGGACGTTGCCCGACGGCCGTAATCACGAGACTCGGTGGCGGCGCGATCAGATCGACGCGCAGGTCGAGCTCGCGCGAGACGCCGCGGATCGGGCCGGGCGGGCGCCGGCGTTCGAGGCGCTGGTACAGCACGTGGAGATCACCGATGACGCCGAGCGCGCCTGTGCGCGGTTTGCCGAGGACATTCCGACCACCAGCGCGGCCGAGTTGCTCGACTCACCGTATGTGCTGATCGGGACGGTCGACGAACTCGTCAGCGAGGTACGGGGGCATCAGAAGCGTTGGGGGTTCGACCGATTCGTCATGCGCGCCGCCGCCCGTACGGCGGGTGCACAGCTTATCGACGCACTCGCGGCAGCTGAGTAACAGCGCCTGACCCTCCCCTCTCGTCTGTGCTGGAGAGAGTGCTGGGTCAGGTGGCTTCAGTAGTGGTGATGCGTGGTTGCGGTAAGGCTAAGTGAGCAGCATGCGAAGATGCGCATATCTACGTAACTAGATGTATTATTCTGGGTTATACCGATCCCTTATGAGATGAGCCCCCGGAGATGGGGTTTCCGGAACCCACTGTCCCCCAACCGAACTCCCGGCTGAGATGCCACCGCTCCCCGCGCCCTGCCGAAAGGCCTCCCTACCTCACGCCTCCCCCACGTTCCGACAACCCACCGCCGCACATCCCCCCGAAACGGACATACGACCAGTTACGCTGTCCCCCAGGTCCATGGCCCCGGTCACCCCGTTGAACAGGAGTCCGATGCGATCACCACGTCGTCGCCACGTCTTGGCCATCCTCACGGCCGCGCTCGTCGTCGGGAGCACCGCCATCAGCGCCGCCCGGCCGGCACCGCCCGCGCAGGTCGCCCCGCTCGGCGCCGACTTCCGCTGGGGTGTGGCCGCATCCGGATACCAGTCCGAAGGGCACGCACCCGACAGCAACTGGTCGCGCTACGTCGCCGCCGGTAAAACCCATGACCCTTATGGTGATTCGATCGACTTCTACACCCGCTACCGCTCCGACATCGCCCTGGCCGCGCAGCTCGGCGTGCGGGTCTACCGCATCGGTATCGAGTGGGCCCGCGTGCAACCGCGGCCCGGCGAGTGGGACGAGGACGGACTCCGCTTCTACGACAACGTGATCGCCGCGATCACCGCGGCGGGCATGCAGCCGATGCTCACCATCGATCACTGGGTCTATCCCGGCTGGGAGGTCGACCGCGGCGGCTGGCGCACCGCGGGCATCGTCGAGGACTGGCTCGCCAACGCCCGCACCCTGGTCGACCGATACGCCTCGGCCGATCCGCTGTGGGTCACCTTCAACGAGCCCACCTTCTATATCGTCAACGAGCTCCAGAAGGGCGGCGTCTCGCCCACCGACATCCCCGCCATGCACGACCGAATCGCGCAGGCGCACAACGGCATCTACGACTACATCCACGCCGTGCAACCCGGCGCGCAGGTCACCAGCAACGTCGCCTACATCCCCACCGGCGAGGACCTGCTCAACAAACCGCTGCTCGACAAGATCGGCGGGCGGCTCGACTACATCGGCATCGACTACTACTACGGCCTCTCCCCCGAGTCCCTGCTGGCCGGCCCACCCGACTTCGAACGGCTGTGGACCCAGCCACTTCAGCCCGAAGGCATCTACTACGCCCTCCAGCACTACGCCCGGCAGTTCCCCGGAAAGCCGCTCTACCTAGTCGAAAACGGCATGCCTACCGAGAACGGCGCACCCCGAGCCGACGGTTACACCCGCGCCGACAACCTCCGGGACACCATCTACTGGCTGCAACGCGCCAAGGGCGACGGCATGAACGTCATCGGTTACAACTACTGGAGCCTCACCGACAACTACGAATGGGGTTCCTACACGCCACGTTTCGGCCTCTACACGGTCGACGTGCTCACCGACCCCACCCTCACCCGCAAGCCCACCGACGCCGTCCCCGCCTACACCGCGATCACCGCGGCCGGCGGCGTGCCACCCGACTACCGCCCCACCCGAGCCCCGCAGCCCTGCTCCTTCGTCGACGCCGCGGCCAGCTGCCTCGACCCGGTCACCGTTCCTCGATGACCGCCGACCCGACCGCCGTTCTCCAACGCTGGCAGAACTCCGGCGCCCTCTGGCGCGTCCTCGCCCGCCGCCCCGATCGGATAACCATCGGCCTCTTCGACTGCACCGGCGGCCAGGAGATCGACCGGCTCACCTCCGCCGACCCCGCTCTCCTATGTTTCGTCGGCGACCGCCGCAGCAGCGAAGACTGACCACGGACCCCGCACCAGTTTTGACACACGCACGCGTGTTTGCGCGGCAAGTCGTGGTGCGGGAAGTCAGAAGGCGTGCGTGTTCTCCGGCGACGTCGCGGCCGACGGTTTGCGGGGGTCAGGGGGTTGGGTGGTGGCCAAGCATGTCGAGTAGGCCGTCGAGTTGGAGTTCGAAGAGTTCGTCGCGGTCGGCGAAGGTGTCGGCGCCGTACATGTCGAAGAGGTCGGCGCTCACGGTGCCGAAGAGGGCGGCCCAGAAGGTTACGCCGCGGACGATGAGCCAGTCGGGGATGTCCATGTTCAGTTCGGCGCGGATCTGGGCGAAACTTGTTGCGAGGGGCGATGTTACGCGGACCTCGGTGGCGGGGGGCCGGAGCCGGTTCGCGTGGTAGGCGCGCTCGAAGAGCGTTTGCAGGGTTATGATGACTCGGGTGCCGGGGGCCATGGTCTGGTCGGCGGGGGCGTCGTAGCCGGGCACCGGGGTGCCGAAAAGCAGTCCGTAGTGGGCGGGTTCGGCGTGGGCCCAGCGGCGGACGGTGCGGGCGAGGACGCGCATCCGCTCGATCGGATCGTCGGGCGCGTCGGCCAGCGCGGCGTCGACCGCGTCGCCGAGCGCGTTGTAGCCGTCGACCACGAGCAGGGTGAGCAGTTCGTCGCGACTACTGACGTAGCGGTAGACAGCCGACGAGACGACGCCGAGATCGCGCGCGACCGCACGGAGCGAGAGCGCCGCCGCACCGTCGGTGGCCAGATGTTCGCGACCGATCCGGACGATGTCGTTCATGGTCTGAGCCCTGGCTCGGGCGCGCGGCGTCGTCGGCATCCATTCACCGTGCAATATCCAGAGAGCGTTGTCAACAACAGTGAGCACTGCTCTGGAACCGACTCGAATTCGCGGCGCTGAGCGCGGGAATGCGGGTGCCGCCGAACCAAACCCGGGCCGCCCGCCCTGGTTCTGCGCACAACCTACTGAGTAGTAGTGTTAGCCGAGTCACTGGCGACCCGATCGAGGAGCTTCCTATGGACCAGCGAGCAACGGACTTCGACGTCCTCATCGTCGGATCTGGCTTCGGTGGCAGCGTCACCGCACTCCGGCTGGTCGAAAAGGGCTACAAGGTCGGCGTGCTCGAGGCGGGCCAGCGGTTCGCCGACGACGAGCTGCCGAAGAACAGCTGGGAGCTGAAGAAGTTCCTCTGGGCGCCGAAGCTCGGCTGCTACGGCATCCAGCGCATTCACCTGCTGCGCGACGTCCTCATCCTCGGTGGCGCCGGGGTCGGCGGCGGGTCGCTGAACTACGCCAACACGCTGTACGTGCCGCCGGAGCCGTTCTTCCGGGACGCGCAGTGGCGCGACATCACCGACTGGCAGACCGAACTCGCGCCGTACTACGAGCGCGCGCAGAAGATGCTCGGCGTGGTGCGCAACCCGCACATGACCCCGGCCGACGAGGTGTTCAAGCAGGTCGCCGACGACCTCGGGGTCGGCGACACGTTCGTGCAGACCCCGGTCGGCGTGTTCTTCGGCGAACCGGGAAAGACCGTGGCGGACCCGTACTTCGGTGGCGTCGGTCCCGAACGGACCGGCTGCGTCGAATGCGGTGACTGCATGGTCGGCTGCAAGTTCGGCGCCAAGAACACGCTCGTGAAGAACTACCTCTACCTGGCGGAGAAGGCCGGGGCGGAGGTCATCCCGATGACCACCGTGACCGACCTGCGCCCGCATCCGGACGGCACCTGGGATGTGTCCACCGCGCGCACCGGCGCCTGGATCCGCAAGCAGCCCAAGACGTTCAGTGCCGCGAACGTGGTGTTGGCGGCGGGCACCCGGGGCACGCAACAGCTGCTGTTCGCCATGCGGGACAAGGGCGCCCTGCCGGAGCTCTCCGATCGGCTCGGCCAGCTGACCCGCACCAACTCCGAATCGATCGTCGGCGCGGCGACCAAAAAGGTCACGCCGGGCGTCGATTTCACCAAGGGCGTCGCGATCACCTCGTCGATCCATCCGACGCCGGACACGCACATCGAGCCGGTCCGGTACGGCAAGGGTTCCAACGCGATGGGCCTGTTGCAGACGCTGATGGTGGACGGCGGCGGTCGCATTCCGCGCTGGTTGCGCTTCCTCGGCATCCTGCTGCGCCGCCCGATGGATCTGCTGAGCTTCCTGAGCACCAAGGACTGGAGCGAGCGGACCATCATCTCGCTGGTCATGCAACACCTGGACAACTCGATCACCACCTACACCAAGCGCGGACTGTTCGGCCGCAAGCTGACCAGCAAACAGGGTCACGGCGAACCGAATCCGACCTGGATTCCGGTGGGCAACGACGTGACCCGCCGGGTGGCCGCCAAGATCGGCGGCATCGCGGGCGGTAGTTGGGGTGAGATCTTCAACATCCCGCTCACCGCCCACTTCCTCGGCGGCGCGGTGATCGGCGCCGACGCCGAACACGGCGTGATCGACGGCTACCACCGCGTATACGGCTATCCGACGTTGAGCGTCGTCGACGGTGCGGCGGTCTCGGCCAATCTCGGTGTGAACCCGTCGCTCACCATCACCGCCCAGGCGGAGCGCGCCGCGGCGTACTGGCCGAACAAGGGCGAGGTGGATACCCGCCCCGCGCTCGGCAGTGCCTACCAGCAGATCGCCCCGGTCGCGCCGGCCAAGCCGGTAGTGCCCGCGAACGCCCCGGCCGCACTCGTGCTGCCGATCGTGCAGATCAATAGGACCCCCGCCGCAGGCTGAATGGCCGAGCCGAGCACGATATCCGTCCTGTTGTAGGCAACGGCCATTCGTGCTCGCGGTTACGCGAAGTCGGCGCACCGAAGGCCGTGGCCTGCGGGGCGCCGACGTCGATGGTCGAGCAAGCGCGTGCCGCTGTCGGACTGTAGCCCCGGTGGAATGCTCGCGCGGCTACGCGTTCCACGACGACGCCCGGCGCCCCGCCCGATTCCGCGCGGCAGGGAATCGGGCACCCGGAATCCGCCGGTATGGTCGATGCAATGGAGTGGAGTTTTCGTGCGGCCGAAGAGCTTTCGGCCGCGATGCGCGCTGGTGCGGTGACCTCGGTCGAACTCACCGAGGAGGCGATCGCTCGGATCGAGCGGGACGATGAGGCGATCAACGCGATCTGCGTGCGGGACTTCGAGAATGCTCGGGCCGCGGCACGGGCGGCGGATGCGGCGCGTGCTCGCGGCGAGGACGGCCCGCTGCTGGGTATTCCGGTGACGGTCAAGGAGTCCTACAACATGGCCGGGCTGCCGACGACCTGGGGCATGCCGCAGTTCAAGGACTACGTACCGGCCGAGGACGCGGTGCAGGTCGCGCGAATCAAGGCCGCCGGAGCGGTGATCCTCGGCAAGACCAATGTGCCGCTCATGCTGCAAGACCTCCAGAGCTACAACGAGATCTACGGCACCACCAACAACCCGTGGGACCACGGTCGCACGCCGGGTGGATCCTCCGGCGGCTCGGCGGCGGCCCTCGCGTCGGGGTTCGGCGCACTGTCCATCGCCTCCGACATCGCCGGTTCACTGCGCACCCCCGCGCACTTCTGCGGCGTCTACGCGCACAAGCCGACCCTCGGTCTGGTGGCGATCCGCGGCATGGTCCCGCCGCCCGTGCCCGCCCTGCCCACCGGACACGACCTGGCCGTCGTCGGCCCGATGGCCCGCACCGCCCGCGACCTCACGCTCCTGCTGGACGTGATGGCCGGGCCCGACCCGTTGACGCACGGTGTCGCCTACGACTTGGCACTGCCACCCGCGCGGCACGAACAACTAGGCGACTTCCGGGTCTTGGTCCTCGACGAGCATCCCGTCATTCCGACCTCGTCGGCGGTCCGGGCAGGCGTGCACCGGGTGTCCGCCGCGCTCACCGATGCAGGAGCGAAGGTTGAACGGCACACCTCGCTGCTCCCCGATCTGACCGAGGCCGCGCAGCTTTATGTGCAGTTGCTGGGCGCGAACCTCGCCTCGAATTTCCCCGCGGACCGCTACGAGCTGTTGCGGACCCGCGCCGCCGGCCTGAGTGCGGACGATCGGAGTCTCGCGACGATGTGGTTGCGCGGCATGGTGTTCAGCCATCGGGACTGGGCCCAGGCGAACAATCGCCGCGAACAGCACCGCCACGGCTGGCGGCAGCTCTTCGCCGAGTTCGACGCCGTGGTCTGCCCGATCACCGCGACCCCCGCGTTCCCGCACGACCACGAGCAGGGCGTCGGCGAACGGAAGATCGACATCGACGGCGTCGACTACCCGTTCCTCAACCAGTTCGCCTGGGCCGGCCTGGCCACCATGCCCGGGCTGCCCGCCACCGCCGTCCCGACCGGCCTGTCCCCCGCGGGCCTGCCGGTCGGTGTGCAGCTGATCGGTCCGATGTTCGAGGACCGCACCCCGCTGCGCTTGGCCGAACTGCTGGAGCAGCGGATCGGCGGCTTCCGAGCACCGCACTAGCGCAGGCGACTCCCCCGCCCCGAGGTCATACCGCGGTCGGCACCGAGTGGTACTGCCTGCGGTGTTCGGCCCAGGGCTCGTGCTGTTCCTCGGGGGTCATCGCGAGTAGTACACGGAGCCGGTCCCATTGGGTTTCGTCGGTCGGGGTGTAGATCTGGACCCAGGCGCCGGCTACCGCGGGGATCGACATGCTGGTGATGACCATTTCCAGTTGCCCGACGGCGAGGTTGCGGATCTGCTTGATCCGGTTGGCCGGGATCGCGACGTCGTTGCGCGCCCACAGGGTGGCGAAATCGGTGCTGGCGGCGCACATTTCCTCGATGAACTCCTGCCAGGTGGGGTCGTCGAGGTTCTTCGCGTAGGCGCCGCGCAGGTAGGCGACCATGCGGCGCAGGTCATCCCAGCAGTGCTTGTAGGTGTTGCAGCACTGCGGGGTGAGGAAGACGCGGCGGGCGACGTTGCGCTCCCCCATCAGGAACCCCGGGCACAGCGCGGCGTACGGCTCGTTGAAGGCCAGCACGTCATATCGCGCGCTGAGCACGGCCGCGGGCAGTGGCGCCAGGTGGTCGAGGATGGTCTGCATCTCCTCGGGCAGTGCGCTGTTCGTGTGCGGACTCGGCACGGTCGGCACCTCGGCGAGGCGGTAGAGGTGTCCACGTTCGGCGTCGTCGAGGGCGAGCGTCCGGGCGACCGCGTCCAAAACCTGGACGCTGACGTTGATCTGGCGGCCTTGTTCGAGCCAGGTGTACCAGGTGACGCCGATGCCGGACAGCTGGGCGACCTCTTCGCGGCGCAATCCCGGTGTGCGGCGGCGCGGTCCGGGCGGCAGCCCGACGTCGTCCGGGGAGATCTTGGCTCGCCGCGACTTCAGGAAGGTTCCCAGTTCCGCGCGGCGCGCTTTGCGCACCGCCCGCACATCGAGCACATCGGTCATCCCCTGATCGTGCCGTAAATCGGTAGCGGTATCCAGGTGCTGCTAGTACCCGTTTTGGCGCGCGCCCCCTCCCCGCCCCGGTTCGACCAGCGCGTCGAGGCTGCTCAGGATGTGCTCGCGAATCGCGGCCCAGTCCGACCATTCCGGTGCCGCGCCGGGAATCGCGGCCACCAGCGCGACGCCGCGAACGGTGGCCACGGCCATGTCCAGCAGGCTCTCGAAACCTGGCGACGCGGCGTAGGTGGGCAGCGCCGCCCTGGCTTGCCTGCGGAAACTGTCCATCCCGATGGTGGTCAGTTCGACTGCGCTGCGGGCGATCTCGCTGTCCGTCCGGGCGACGTTGAACAGCTCGAGCACCGCGGGAGCGATGGGCAGGCAGTGCAGTCGCCACAGCCGGTCCAGCAGCACCGCGGCGACCTCGCGTTCGCTCGACTCCGGGGTGGGTGTCGTGACGAACTCGCCGAACAGTTGCTCCCCGAGCCGGGCCATCGCCGCGTCGACCAGCGCCGCCTTGGACGGAAAGTAGTACTGCTGCGCGCCCTGGCTCACCCCGGCCCGCTCGGCGACGGCGCGGGTGGAGGTGCCGGCGTAGCCGACCTCGATCAGGCTGGCGACGGTCGCGTCGAGCAGTGCGGCGACCGTTCCGGTTCGCCGTTCGGCCTGGGTCCGCTTCGCGCTGCTCACCCGGCGAGCATAGCAAAACCTGTCGATCGACTTGTTAAGTCGATCGACTTGGAATAACCTCTGCTGCACCCGAACCAGGAGGCGCAGTGGCCGATAGACCGAACCGACACCCGATCCGGCGATTCCTCTCCTCCATGCTCTGCGTCCCGTTGTTCGTCGCGATGCTGGTCGACGAGAGCATCCGCGCCTTCGCGATCGTCAACGCGGTAGCGCAGCTGGTGTTGTTCATCGCCGTCGCGTGCGTCCCGGCGTGGCGCACCCGGCGGATGACCTATGTCGACATCGCCTGGCCGTGGGGTCTGGTCGTGCTGGGTGCGGAAGTGCTGGCCTTCGGCGACTTCTCACTCTTCGCCGGCGCGATCGCCTGCTTCTATCTGGTCGTCGGAGCACGGATGGGCCTCGCCGCGCTAGCCCTCTGGCGCACCGGCGAATTCGACCGGGAACTACCCCGGTATCGATTCCAGCGGTTGCGCTGGCGACGCACCTCGCTCGGCGACGAACGCGTCGACCTGGTCGCCGAGGTTCTGGTACAGGGCTGGGCGAACTGCACGGTGCTCGCGGTGCCCGCCGCGCTCGCCGTCTCCGCCGACCGCCCGGCCTTCGGCGCGCTCACCCTCGTCGGCCTGGTGGTCTGGGCCGGTTCCTGGGTTCTGGAATCGACCGCCGATATGCAGAAGCTGCGCTTCGGCGCGGCCGCGAAACGCGAAGGCGTCAAACGCAGCTGCGATGCCGGGCTGTGGAAGTACAGCCGGCACCCGAACTACTTCTTCCAATGGATGCAGTGGAACGCCGTGGCCGTCATGTGCCTGCCCGAACTGGTCGACCATCTCGGCCGGACAAACCTGTACACGGCGATCTGGCTCGTCATCGGATTGCTCGGCTGCTCGGTCACCATGTACTGGTGCCTGGTCTTCTATACCGGCGCCGTTCCCGCCGAGTACTACAGCATGCAGAAGCGCCCGGACTACCGCGACTACCAGGCGCGCACCAACCGGTTCTTCCCCGGACCGGCCCGGGCGTAGACCGGCGTGGCATGTCGCACACCCGACAAATCCCCTGGTAGCGGTAACGATTCGAGCACCGCCCCGGCCCCAGGGAGTTCGGGGCGTGCTCGCGCTCGAGTTATTCGGTAAGTTGATCACTTGTGCCCAAGTCCCGGATGCTGGAGTTTCCACGCACGGGCCCAACACTTTTCATACTGGCCGCGAGTGCCGCTCTGGCGGTGATCCTGCTGTTCACCACGGTCGACCCGTGGCTGGACCGGGCAGGCATCCTGGACGGCGGGCTGGACGTGCATGTATATCGGGACGGCGCCTGGCGCATCCTGCACGGACTGCCGCTCTACACCGAGCCGACCATTGCTGGGCTCCTGTACACCTACACGCCGTTCTCGACCATCGCCTTCATCCCCATCGTCGCGATTCCGTGGCGGTGGGTCGCCGACACCTGGTTGATCTTGAACCTGCTGGTGCTCTTCGGCTGCGTGCTGCTGAGCTGGCGCATCCTCGGATACCGGATCAACGGCCAACTCGCCGCCGTCAGTGGCCTGCTGGCGATCACCCTCGCGTTCATCGAGCCGGTCCGCACCACGCTGTTCTACGGTCAGATCAACCTGATGCTGATGCTGCTGGTGCTGTGGGACTTCTCCCGAGCGGATCGGAGCAGGCTGCGCGGCATCGGCGTCGGCATCGCCGCGGGCATCAAACTCGTCCCCGCCTACTTCGTCGTGCAGTTCCTCGCGCTGCGCCAATGGCGCTCGGCCGCCACCGCGGTGGGCGCGTTCGTCGCCTCGATCGTCCTGGCCTGGATCGTGCTCCCCGCCGACTCCCGGCAGTACTGGACCTCGACCTTCTTCCAATCCAACCGCATCGCCGACGACATGCACCCGTCCAACCAATCCATCCGCGGCGTCATCGCCCATCTCACGCACCACCCGGCACCGGTGTGGCTGTGGCTGCTCATCGCCGGCACCGTCACCCTGGTGAGCCTCGCCATCACCGTCGGCCTCTTCCGGCACGGCGAACGATTGCTCGCGGTAACCCTGGCCGGCCTCACCGCGTGCGCGGTCTCGCCGTTCTCCTGGGACCACCACTGGGTCTGGTTCGTCCCGCTGTTCGTCTACCTGGTGCACCGAGCGCAATCCCATTGGGCCTGGTGGCTGGTCGCCGCACTGCTTTTCGTCTCGATCGGCGCATGGACCTGGGAATACGACCCCAACTATGTCGTCGTCGGCCTGTTCCTGTTCCCGCCGTGGTGGCCGGGCGCGCAACTGCTGATCAACAGCTTCGTCATCGTCTACGCCATCGTTCTCATCGGCGCGACCATCGTCCTGTTCCGCCGCCGCGCGGACCTCGACGTCGCCGACGAGGTGCACGCGGCAGCGTAACCGCTCAAAGCAGTTGGAGCAGTTGCAGATCGGTGAGGTACTTGCGGATCAGCGACTCTGTCAGATGCGGAATGTCCTTGTCCGGCCCGATCCCGGCGGCCTGCACCGCCGCCTGGAACTTCTTGGCGGGCAGCAGCGAGCCGCGTACCGGCGCGCGCTGGTGCCGGTACGCATCGAGCAGCGGCAGCACCGACGCCTGACGCTGCCTCTCCGGCAAGGCGCGAATGGCCGTTTCGAAACGCGCGAACCACTCGGCGTAATCGGTGATCCGCTGGATGGGGCGGCCGGAATCGATCATCCAGTCGACGAACTCGTCCAGCGAGATGCCGTCGTCGTGCGGATTCCAGGCGTCGTAGGTCTGGAAGCCCTCGGTGGCTTGGACACCGAGGGTGGTGATCGCCTCCGCGGTGAAATCGGCGGGGAGCCCGTCGTAGTGCGCGCGCCGGCGTTTGCCGTCGGCGTCGGTGGTGTAGAAGGAATACGGCGCGATGCCGGTGGCGGCAATGCTCAGGATGAGCCGGGTGAAGACGTCGGGAACGTTGAGTTGTCCGGCGTAGCGACGGTCGGCCAGGATCATGTCCGAACGGAACACCGCGACCGGCAGCCCGCACAGATCGTGCGCCTCGCGCAGCAACACCTCACCGGCCCACTTGCTGTTGCCGTAACCGTTGGCATACCCCTCGCGCACGGCGCGGACCGCGCTCATCTGACGAATGTCGCTGTCCTCCTCGAACACCGCCGGATCGACCTGATCCGCCACACCGACGGTCGACAGGTAGGTGACCGGCTTGCGCCGCGCGGTGATGGCCAGGCGGATGATCTCCGCGGTGCCGACCACATTCGGCCCGAACAGCTGGCCATAGGGAAGAACGTGATTGACCAGCGCGGCCGGGTGGACGATCAGGTCGACCGTCTCGGCGAGCCGCTGCCAGGTGGCGTCGTCCAGACCGAGGTCGGGGTCCCCGATGTCGCCGGGCAGCACCTCGAGGTTCCGGGCGGCCAGTTCCTGGTAGTGCGCGACGAGTGCCGGATCGCCGCTGTCGAACGCCGCGTCCAGGCGTTCGCGGGCCGCGGTCGCGTCACTGCCACGCACGAGGCAGATCAGCTTTCCGCCGGTCCGATCCAGTCGCTCCAGCCATTCCAGGCAGAGGAAGCGCCCGAGGTAGCCGTTCGCGCCGGTAAGCAGGACCGTCTGCGCGGGCACCGGCGCGGCCGGAATCGCGTTGGCGGCGGCCAGGGTTCGCGCGTCGATGAACTTGTCCAGGGTGAGGTCCGCCGCGCGGATCTCCGTTCCGCTGCCGTGCACGGACGTCACCGTCGGCCGCTTCGCGCCCGAATCCCGTTCGGCCTCGATGTATTTCGCGATCGCGCGGAGGTTGTTCGCCGGGCTGATGATGACACCGACCGGCACCTCCACCCCGAACGTCTCGTCCAGCAGGTTCGAAAACGACAGCGCCGAAAGGGAATCGCCGCCCAGATCGGTGAAGTGCGCGTCGGGCCGCAGCTCGGTGGACGCGATGCCGAGCAGGGCGCGCGCCGCATGACTCACCGTGTCCAGTACCGGACGAGACGCGGCCTCGCGACGCAGCTCCAGCATTTCGTCGCTCTGCCGTGCCGCGTGATCGGTGTAGATCTGCTCGAGGCGTTCGCCGTAGCGTTCCTTCAGCTTGGGGCGCAACAGCTTCGAGATGCCGGAAAGCAGTCCGTTCTCCACGGTGAACGGCTCGGTCTCGATCAGGAATTCGCGTGGAATCTCATAGGACTGAAGATCCGCGGCCTTGGCCAGCTGCTGAATCGATTCGGCCAGTGCGGATTTCAAGGTGTCGGTATCGGTGTCGCGCAGCGCGGCCTCGGTGGGCACGATCACCGCGACCAGATAGGAGCGTTCGCTGCTGCCGTAGATGTAGATCTGCCGGATGAGCGGGCTGGTGGCATAGACCGCCTCCAGATTGGCGACGGTCACGAACTCGCCCTGGGACAGCTTGAGCACGTTGTTGCGGCGATCGACGTACACCAGCTCGTCGGGACCGATTTCGGCCACGATGTCACCGGTCCGGTAGAAGCCCTCCTCGTCGAAGATCTCCGCGGTGATGTCGGGGCGCTTGTAGTACCCGGGGATCTGGGTCTTCGCCTTCACCAGGAACTCACCGCGGGGATACGGTTGATCGGTGCGGAAGTAGCCGAGTTCCGGCACGTCGACCAGCTTGTAGTCGGTGACCATCGGGCGCTGGACCCGGTTGTCCATCAGGATGCCCGCACCGGCCTCGGTGGAGCCGTAGCCGTCGTGCAGTTGCACATCGAGCACGGATTCCATGAACGCCCGCATCTGCGCGGACAACGGCGCGCTGCCGACGATCGCGCCGAGCAGCCTGCCACCCAGATAGTTCTGCCGCAGTTCGGTTTTCACCTCGTCGTCGAGCGCCGCCGGATCGACGCCGGCGCCGGAGCGCCGGTCGATCTCGCTGCGGTAGCGCTGAAAGATCATGTCGCACACCCGCGGAACGAAGAAGATCTCGGTGGGCCGCACCAGCGAAATGTCTTCGAACAGCGTCGACATATCGCTCTTCGCGGCGAAGTACGCGGTGCCGCCGCGGGCCAGCACGCCGATCAGCGCCAGGCGGCCCGCGATGTGACTCATCGGCATGTAGTTCAGATTGATGCCGACGCCGGTGGCCAGCCCCTGCCAGCCCGCCCGCGCCAGCCGCTCGGTGTAGATCGCGCCCTTCGGCGTGCCCGTGCTGCCCGAGGTGTAGATGAGCAGGGCGATCGGGTCGTCGTCCGGATCGGGGACGAACAGCGGAGCCTGCGGCAGTGCGCCGCCCCGTTCGAGCACGTCGTCGAGCGTTTCGACGATCACCGAGCTGCCCGCGTCGGCCAGTCGCCTGCGGGCGGCCTCGACCGTCGCGCGCTGCGCGTCGTCCGCTCGGTGGTAGTCGAATACCAGCAGCCGCTCCGGCGAGGTGCCCGCGAGCAGGCAGTCCACCGCCGCGTCGAGGTGGTCCGGCGTCGAGGCGAGCAGCCGCGGCTCGGTCTCGCTGAGGATCGAGGTCAGCTGGGCGACCGCCGCGCTCGCCTGCAACGGCACGGCGACCGCGCCCATGTGCATGACGGCCAGGTCGAGGGTCAGGTAGTCGGTGCTGGTGAAGCCGAGCAGTGCAATGAAATCACCTGCGCGCAACGGCTTTTCGGGATCGCTCTGCCAGGCGGTCGCGACCGCGCCGACCCGCTGCCACAGTTCACCGTAGGTGATGGTCTCGTACCTGGGCAGCAGCCGCACCGACGTGACGCCGGTCGCGTCGTCGGTGACCACCTCGAACGCCCGCTGACCGACCGCGGGCCGATCGGCATAACCCGCCATCGCGGTGGCGACCACCTCGCCCATCCGCTTCCCGGGTTCGCGCATGGCCGCGGCCACCGACTCGATCGGCCGCGCGGCCTTCACCTGTTCGTCGTCGGCGAACAATCGCGCGATTCGGCGCTGTAGTCGCTCGTCGCGTGCACCAACCGCCATGGCAGATCTCCCTCGCTGAGAAAGTTGGAAACGCCTTATATCTTTGAAACAGGTTAGCTTGTCTAAGTATTTCGGGGTAGACGGCGTTCCGGCGGCGAATCAGGTGGTCTCCGCCACATCTCACCGGAATAATATGCCGCAGAGCGGACATTCCTCGCGAAGCGCGCGCTTATCCAGGTGTTGCCAATACCAGTTCTATTGGGCTCCTGTTACTGGTGTCGCGCAGCCCGCAAGATCAGTGCATGACGCAGATCTTGTCGCCGGATTCGGCAGCCGCAGAGCCGGTTACCGCGCCCCCGGCCGCACCACCCGCCGCGTACGGTGCGCGGCGCACCCTGGCCATCCTCGCCGTGATTCTCACCGGTCAATTCATGGCCGTGCTCGACGCCTCCATCGTCAATGTCGCGATTCCCTCGATTCGCAGTTCCCTGCACACCTCCGGCGCCGCGTTGCAGCTGATCGTCGCCGGATATGTGATCGCCTATGCCGTGCTGCTGGTAACCGGGGCCCGGCTCGGCGACCGATTCAGTCAGCGGCGGATGTTCATCGCCGGATTGGCACTGTTCACGCTCGCCTCGCTGGTATGCGGGCTGGCGTGGAACGAAACCTCGCTCATCGTTTTCCGCTTCGCCCAGGGCGTGGGCGCGGCGGCGATGGTGCCGCAGATCATGACGCTCATCCAGCGCAACTTCACCGGCAACGCGCGGGCCAAGGCGCTCAGCGTGTATTCCGCGATCATTTCCGGCGGCATGGTCGCCGGGCAGGTGCTCGGCGGGCTCATCGTCAGCGCCGACCTGTGGGGCAGCGGCTGGCGCGGCGTGTTCCTGGTCAACGTGCCGATCGGCCTGGTCCTGCTGGTGGTCGCGCCGCGGGTGCTGCCGACAGTGACCCAGCGCTTCGATCGCAAGCTCGACCTGGCCGGGCTGACCGTGCTCACCGCGGCGGTGCTGGCGCTGGTACTGCCGTTGGTGCTCGGCCGCGAGCTCGATTGGCCGCTGTGGTCGTGGATCTCGTTGGGCGCGTGCGTGATCGCGTTCGCGGCGTTCGTCGGGATCGAGCGGGCCGTCGCGGCCCGCGACGGCGAGCCGTTGTTCTCGCACCGGGTGCTGGCCGCGCCGGGACTGCTGCTCGCCGCGGCGACCCTGTTCGTGGTGATGGCGACCTTCGGCGGCTGGATGTTCGTGATGGCCATCCACTTGCAGAGCACGCTCGGTTACAGCGCGCTGCACGCGGGCCTGCTGTTCATCCCCATGGGCGCGACCTTCGCCATCGCGGGCCTGAACTGGGAGCGTGTACCACATCGCTTCCACGCCACGATGATTCCGCTCGGGCTCGTGCTTGCCGCGGCGAGCATGGTGACCGTCGGTCTGTTGCTGCGCGACGGCGCGGAGGTCGGCCCGCTGGTTTTGGTCCTGCTCGGGCTCTGCGGTGTGGGCAACGGATTCGCGTTCAGTCCCCTGATGACGCGGACGCTGGCCAAGGTGCCGATGAGCCTGGCCGCGGACGCCAGCGGAATCCTGGTGACCAATGTGCAGCTCGGCATCGTGGTCGGCATCGCGTCGTTCGGCACGCTGTTCCTCGGCCTGGCCGGCAGTACGGCACTGTCCGCGGCACACGCGCTCGGCGGCACCGCCATTGCCGAGGGGGTGACGGTGCTGGTCGCGGCCGGTCTTTCGGCCCGCGCCGCGCGGTAGTTCCGCACCACACGAGTCCCGGGTCCGCGGTGGACCCGGGACTCGTGCCGTGCGGGCCCGGCTTCGAATCAGCCCGACGCAAACCGTCGCGCTCCCCCGCGCCGGACCGCATGCTCGACGAGGGCTGCTTCGCCCGTCGGACAGAGAGGTGTCAAAATGCCAGTGGGGCGAGCCGGTCTCGTCGGTGCGCCGCAGGTCTTCGAGTCCGTCGTCGAGGCGATCGGGCACACGCCGCTGGTTCGGTTGAATCGGGTGCCTGCGGCCGGGGGTGCGGCGGTGTACGCCAAGCTCGAATTCACCAATCCCGGTGGCAGCGTGAAGGATCGGGTCGCCGCGTCCATGGTGCGGGCGGCCGAGGCGAGCGGGGAGCTGCGCCCCGGCGGCACCATTGTCGAAGGGACGTCGGGCAATACCGGGATCGGGCTGGCGCTGGTCGGCGCCGCGCTCGGGTATCGGACCGTGGTTGTGGTGCCGGACAAGACCAGCCGGGAGAAGATCGCGATTCTGCGGGCGCTCGGCGCGGATGTCCGGGTGACTCCCGGCGGCCGGCCAACGCATCATCCCGAGCATGTGCGCAATCTCGCGACCCGCCTCGCCGCCGAGATACCCGGCGGATGGCTGGCCGGTCAGTACGACAATCCGGCGAATCCGGAGGCGCACTACCGCACGACCGGACCGGAGATCTGGGCGCAGACCGGCGGGCGCGTCACGCATTTCGTGGCGGGGATCGGGACCGGCGGGACGGTCAGCGGCGCGGGGCGCTACCTCGGCGAGGTGTCGAACGGCCGCGTTCAGGTCATCGGGGCGGATCCGGAGCATTCGGTGTACGGCGGCGGCGACGGCCGGGCCTACTACGTCGAGGCGGTCGGGCACTTCCGGCATCCGGAGACGGCCGTGGACGAATGGCCGCGGTCGTATCACCGAGACGTGCTGTCGCGGATCGAACGGGTCAGTGACGCAGAGGCTTTCGCGGTGATCGCCCGGTTGGCGCGGGAGGAAGGGCTGCTCGTCGGCGGTTCGGCCGGCGTCTCCGTCGCGGCGGCGCTGCGGGTGGCGGCCACGCTGGAGCCGCAGGACCTGGTGGTGGTGATCGTGCCCGATTCCGGGCGGGCCTATCTGAGCAAGTATTTCGACGACGAATGGGTCGGCAGGCTCGGGTTCGAGGTCGCCGCGACGGACACCGTCGGAACCGGGCAGAGTTACTCCGGCACGGTCGCGTTCGTGCCGTCGACCGCGACGGTCGCCGAGGCGCTCGAAATACTGGGCGCGGCAACGGCTCTGCCGGTGGTGCTGGATCGGCCCGGATCGGACGAGGTGGTGGTGGCCGAGATCCTCGGCTCCGCGGCCCGCGCCACGCTGACCGCCGCACCGCAGGGCGATCCGGTCACCACGCACCTCGATCCCCCACTTCTCGTCGTCGGCATCCGCGAATCCCGCGGGGCCGCCGCCGAACGACTGGCCGGCGACACCCGGCCGGTCCTGCTCGCCGACAACGGCGTCATCACCGCAATCCTCGATCGCACGGAAGAAGGTGTCGAATGGGCGTTTTCGCGCTCGGCCTAGAACTCGACGGCGAAGGCTTCCACCCCGAGGCCTGGCGGCGTGCCGCGCACGCGCCGGACCGCTTGCTCACCGGCGACACCCTGCGCGCCCGGGTCGCCACGGCGGAGAACGCGGGCTTCACCCTCGTCACCTTCGCCGACTCCATCCTGCCGCCGGAGGCCGTCGCCGGACGCATCGACGCGGTGACCCGCGCGTCGTTCGTGGCCGCGACGACCAGCACCATCGGCCTGGTGCCGACGGTCGCCACCAGCTACGCCGAACCGTTCCACACGTCCTCGCAGATCGCGACGCTGGATTACGCGTCGCGCGGCCGGGCCGGGTGGATCGCCGAGCCGATCGACGACCCGAGGGCGGCCGCCGCCTGGGGACGCACCCAGGTACCCGCCGACGAACTCGCCAGGGAACAGGACGATTCCATCGAGGTGGCCCGCCGCCTGTGGGACTCGTGGGACGACGACGCGGTGCTCCGCGACTATCCCAACGGACGATTCCTGGACCGGAACCGGCTGCACTACATCGACTTTCGCGGCGAGACCTACTCGGTGAAGGGACCGGCGATCGTGCCCCGCCCGCCGCAGGGGCAACCGGTCGTGTTCGGCGCCACCGGCGATGTCGATGTCCGGCTCGTCGCGGCCGACTCGGTCGCCGCCGCCATCGAATCGGCCGAGCGGGCGCACGCCGGTCTGGCATTCGCCGAGATCGATGTCACCCTGGACACCCCCGGCGCGACCGCCGGCGAACGGCTCGGCGCGGCGCCCTCGAATTCCCCTGCCCGGCTGGCGTTTTCCGGATCCGCGGCCGAGCTGGTCGATCTGCTGACCCACCTCAGCGCCCATCTCGACGGCGTGCGCCTGCACCCGGCGGTCATCGACGAGGACCTTCCGGTGCTCGCCCGCGAGGTTCTGCCCGCGCTGCTGCGCACCGGCATCGCGCACCGTCCGGTGCCGGGTTCCACGCTGCGCGCCAACCTCGGCCTGGCCCGCCCCGCCAATCGCTACGCCGCGTCGCACTGACAGGAGCCAACGACATGACCGCTCATCCACGTCCGGACGCCCAGGTCCATTTCGGTGTGTTCTTCCAGGGCGTCAACCACACCACCATCTGGTCCGACCCGGCCAGCGGCTCGCAGATCGACTTCGAGACCTTCCGCCGGGTCGCGCAGACCGCCGAGCGCGGGCTGTTCGACGCGTTCTTCCTCGGCGAGGGGCTGCGACTGCGGGAGCAGGACGGCAAGATTCTCGAACTCGATATCGCGGGCCGCCCGGACGCGATCGCCCAGCTGGCCGCGCTGGCGGGCGTCACCCGGCACATCGGCCTGGTCGCCACCCAGAACACCACCTACAACGAGCCCGCCGACCTGGCCCGCCGATTGAGCGGCCTGGACCTGATCTCCGGCGGCCGCGCCGGCTGGAACGCTGTCACCACCGACAACGCCTGGACCGGCGAAAACTTCCGCCGCGGTGGCTATTTGGACCACGCGCTGCGCTACGAGCGGGCCGGGGAGTTCCTCGCGACCGCCCGCGCCATCTGGGATGCCTGGCGCGACGGCGCCATCGCCACCTCGCCGCAGAGTCCGTCGTGGGCGAGCGCCGACGCGGTCACGCCGGTCGAACGATCCACCGATCACTTCCAGGTGTCGATCACCCCGACGCTCCCGCGCAGCGCCCAGGGACATCCCGTCATCTTCCAGGCCGGCGACTCCCCCACCGGCCGCGATTTCGCCGCGGCCAACGCCGACGTGATCTTCTCCAGGCACGGAACGCATTTCGACGACGCCCTCGCCTTCGCGAACGACATCCGGGCCCGCCTGCGCGCGGCCGGCCGGCCGGCCGACGACATCAAGATTCTCCCCGGTACCCAGATCGTGCTGGCGGAGAAGGAATCCGAGGTCGAGGAGAAGGTCCGCTGGGTCAAGAACGGCCAATACACCGGCCAGACGGCGCTTTCCCTGGCCGGTCAGGTCTGGGGCCGCGACCTGTCCCACCTCGACCCCGACGGCCCGCTCCCGAAGGAAGACCCGGAACACCGGCCCATCTCCGAGACCCGCGGCTCGCCACGCCACGGGCAGGATCCGCACGCCATCGCCCGCGAATGGCGCGCCCGCGCGGAGGCCGAAAACCTTTCTCTGCGTGAGACAGTCATCGCTACCACCGAACGTTCCGGCTTCGCCGGCACCCCCGCTCAGGTCGCGGACGAGCTCGCCCGCTGGGTCCGTCAGGGCGCGGTCGACGGATTCAACATCTCCCCCTACCTGGTGCCCACCGGCCTGGACGAAATCGTCGACTGGCTCGTCCCCGAACTCCAGGAACGAGGCGTCTACCGCACCGAGTACACCGGCACAACCCTGCGCCACCATCTCGGCCTCCGCGACCCCCTCACCCGCCGCGGCTGACCCCACCATATGGACGCGGCGCTCGGCGCCGTAGCCCCCCCAGAACTGATGTGTAGCGCAATGTCCCAGCCCGCGAGATGCTTTCGGGAAACAACTCGAAGGGCAGGTGCATGGGACAGCTAGGCGTTCACTTCGCTTTGACACCGGAACAGGCGGACGCGCTTCTCGATGCGGACAGTCCCGACACGGTCCTGACGCTTATCGAAGAGATCGAAGAAGGGCTGGACGACGAGGCCGACCAGGTCAGCAGTGACAAAGCGTGGGATGCCATTCACCGATGCCTGTCCGACGGCACCCTCGATCCCGCGGGCGGCACCTATCCCCTGTCTCACGCTGTCCTCGGCGGTACCCGCCTCGACGCGGGAGACGATTACTTCGTCAGCTACCTCACCGCCGGACAGGTCGATGATGTAGCGCGCGCATTGTCCCTGCTCGACGAACAATTCTTGCGGGAACGCTTTTTCGACCTGGACGCCGATGACTACAACGGCCCACGCAATGCCGACGACTTCGACTACACCTGGTCCAATCTCATCGACATCAGAACCTTCTTCACCCGCGCCGCCCGGACCGCTCGCCCGGTGATCTTCACGGTAGACCAGTAGACCCGGGACCACTCCGAGCCCCCATAAACCGCTGCGAGGGTGCACGATCGGCATATGGGGCAAACCATATTGGAGACCGAGAGACTGACGCTCGTGCCGCTACGCGCCGAGCACACCGACGCCGTCGTCGCGGTGTTCGCGCACCCGGGCATGAGCACCTACATCGATATCGACTTCAGCGTGGCCGACAACGCGCGAAAGATGGTGCGGGGGCGGCTCGCCTACGACGGACCACCGAGGATGGGGCACTGGGTCATCCTGCATGAGGGCGAGGTCGTGGGACTCGGCCATCTCCGCCCGTCCTGGGAACTTCCAGGCGACCTACCGGAGATCGGCTGGTACCTCAGTCCTGCCTACGGCGGTCGCGGGCTCGCCACCGAGGCCGCCACCGCCATCCTCCGGTACGGCCTCGACGACCTACGCGTGAACTCCATCTGGGCCCTCGTCCACACCCACAACGAACCCAGCCTCAAACTCGCCGCCCGCCTGGGCTTCCTGGCCGTCGGCACCGGCATCCACTACGGCGCCGAGCACCGCGTCCACGTCGCCCTGCCGCCGCACGCTTTCTGACGCCCCGCACCGACAATTGTCGGTGCGAACCGTCAGAACTGGTGCGGCGGTGGGGGTTAGCTGCGGGCGTCGCGGAGGCCGAGGTGGTGGCGGGTACTTCGCCACATGATTCGAGGCCCGTCCGATCGGACGGGCCTCGAATTGTGCACTCAGAGCAGAGATTCGATCGCTGCCACCAGCGCGGGCGCATCGGGGGTGACGGTGGGGCGGAAACGCCCGGCCACCTTTCCGTCGCGATCGATCAGGAACTTCTCGAAGTTCCACTGGACGTCGCCGGCCGTGCCGTCGGCATCGGCGGTCTCGACCAGGGTTTCATACAGCGGGTGCTGGTTTTCCCCGTTGACATCGGTCTTCTCCAGCAGCGGGAAGTCGACGCCATAGGTGGTCGAGCAGAACTCCTGGATTTCCTCGGCGGTACCCGGCTCCTGCCCCATGAACTGATTGCTGGGCACGCCGACCACGCTGAAACCGCGCGGGCCGTAGGACTTCTGCAATTCGACCAGCCCGCTGTACTGCGGCGTCAGCCCGCATTTGGAGGCCACGTTGACCAGCAGCACCACATTGTCGCCGACCAGCTCGGTCAGCGTCGCTGGTTCACCGCTCAGCGTCCGTAGCGGTACGTTTCGAAGAGTCATTCGTATCGGACCTGCCAATTCTTGATTCCGTTGATCCACCCCGACCGCAACCGTACCGGATCGGCGACCTCGGTGATCTTGGGCATGGCGTCGGCGATGGCGTTGAACATCAGGTCGATTTCCAGCCTGGCCAGGTTCGCGCCGACGCAGTAGTGCGCGCCGGTGCCGCCGAACCCGACATGTGGATTCGGGTCGCGAAGAATGTCGAAGGTGAACGGATCGTCGAACGCGTCCTCGTCGAAGTTGGCCGAACCGTAGAACAGTCCGACCCGCTCACCCTGCCGGATCGGTGTGCCACCGAGCTCGGTATCGGCGGTGGCGGTGCGCTGGAACGCGGTCACCGGCGTGGCCCACCGGACGATCTCGTCCGGCGCCGTGCGCGGCCGCCGTTCCTGGTACAGCTCCCATTGCTCGGGATGGTCCACGAATGCCTTCATGCCGTGCGTAATGGCATTGCGTGTCGTTTCGTTGCCCGCCACCGAAAGCAGGATCACGAAGAAACCGAATTCGTCGGAGCCGAGCGACTCGCCGTCGACGTCGGCGTGCACGAGTTCGGACACGATATCCCCCGCCGGGGCACCGCGCCGCTGCTCGGCCAGGTTCCAGGCATAACCGAGGATTTCGGCGGAGGCGAGCGCGGGATCACCGTAATCCGGGTCGTCGTAGCTGAGCATCTGATTCGACCAGTCGAACAGCTTGCGCCGGTCTTGCTGGGGCACGCCGATCAACTCGGCGATCGCCTGCAACGGCAACTCGCACGCGACCTGTTCGACGAAATTGCCGCCGCCCGTTTTCTTCGCCTCGTGCACAATGGCATGCGCTCGCTCGGTCAGCGCCGCCCGCAAGCCCTCCACCGCGCGCGGCGTGAAACCCTTCGTGATGATTTTGCGGAACTTGGAGTGCTTCGGCGGGTCCATGTTCACCAGCAGCACGCTCGCCGCGGCCGACTGCTCCGGCGTGGTGGTGTCGGACGGCCGGATGATCGAGCCTTTGCGTTCGGAGGAGAACAACTCCGGGTTGCGCGAGATCTCCTTGACGTCGGCCAGTGTGCTCACCACCCAGTAGCCGCCGTCGCGGAAGCCACCGGAGCGGTCGTCCTCCTGCGGCTGCCACCAGACCGGAGCGGTCCGGCGCAGCATGGCGAATTCCTCGATGGGCCTTCGCGTCTCCCACAGCGCCGGATCGGTGAAGTCGAATCCGGCCGGCAACGACGGTGTCGCCACGGCTACCTCCTCAGGTGGTCCTGCGAACCGCGCCCCTCGGCGCAGCGATTGAGCTCAGCGCAGCCTCATCCGGCGCATCAGCCGCAGCGACATCAGCGTCGTCTTCACTTGCTTCTCGTACGGCTGGCCCGAACGCGCGGACAGCACTTGCCGTTTGAGCGCGCCGATGTTCACCGTGTCGGTGTACTTGAGCAGACCCTGATCGCCGTGCCGGGTGCCGACGCCGGACTGCTTCACCCCGCCGGACGGGGTGGCCTTGGCCGCGTAGGTCGCCACGAATCCGTCGTTGATGTTGATATTGCCCGCCTGGAGCTGCGCGGCGATGCGATGAGCGCGGGCCAGGTCGCGGCTCCACACGCTGGCGTTCAAGCCGTAGTCGGTGTCGTTGGCGAGCCGGATCGCCTCCTGCTCGTCGTCGAACGGGTAGACGCTCACCACCGGGCCGAAGGTCTCGAGCGTCGCGTGCGTCATCTCCGGGGTGACGCCGGTGAGCACGGTCGCCTCGTAGAACGCGGGACCGACGTCGGGACGAATCTTGCCGCCGGTCAGCACGGTTGCCCCCTTGGCGCGGGCGTCCTCGACGTGCTCGGCGACCCGATCCCGGTGCTGCGCCGAGACCAGCGAACCGAATTCCGGGGTGTAGTCGTAGGCCGCCCCGATCTTTCCGTTCAATTCGTCGGCGGCGGCGACCAATCCACGCACGAACTCGTCGAATCGGCTGCGGTGCACATAGATCCGCTCGATGTGCATACACGCCTGGCCCGAGTTGGCGAACACCGCGAAGGTGGCACCGGCGATCGCCTCGTCCAGGTTCGCGTCCGCGAGCACCAGCATCGGATTCTTGCCGCCCAGCTCCAGGCTGCAACCGATGAGGTTGCGCCCGGCCTGCTCGCCGACCACCCGTCCGGTCGCGGTCGAGCCGGTGAACATGACGAAATCGACGGCGCCGATCAGGCTCGGACCGATATCCGGCCCCTCGCCGCACACCACCTGCACCAGCCCGCGCGGCAGGCCGGCCCGGTGCAGCAGTTCGACGCCGAACAGGACGCACAGCGCGGTCTTGTTGTCCGGCTTCAGAATTACCCCGTTGCCTGCCATCAGCGCCGGCATCGCGTCCGACAGCGCGATGGCGAACGGGAAGTTCCACGGGGCGATCACCGCCACCACGCCCTTGGGCCGGTGTTCCTCGGTCGAGGTGCTGATGATCGGCATCGCGCCGCCGCGCCGCCGCGAACGCAGCACGCGCCGTGCGGTTTTCAGGTAGTGACTGATCACCATCGGCACGTCGCACGACTCCTCGACGGCCATCCTGCGGGTCTTGCCGCACCCGATCTGGATGAGATCGGCGATGGTCTCGACCTCGGTGAGGATCAGTTCGTGCATCCGCTCGAACACCTCGAGCCGGCGGCGCACCGGCAGCGCGGCCCATTCCGGTTGTGCCGCACGGGCGGCCGCGGCCGCGGCGACGACGTCGTCCGGGCTGGACTGCGGGAGGTCACCGACCGCGGCGCCGGTGTACACCTCCGTCATCGAGTACGGTGCGACGGTACCGTCGGCGACGACCAGGCCGGTCAACCGGTCGATCAGCGCTCCGGTGATCCGGGCGGGCAGCGTCGCCGCCGGGCTGTCGGTGGTCTCAGTGGTCATCGGGACTTCTCCATGACGTGCGGAATCGCCGCGAGGTATCGGGCCGGTACTCTCTCCGAATTAGAACACGTTCCTATTGTCCGGCGTGGGCGTTCGCGCAGTCTCACGGCTCAGTCCGCCTGATAGTCCGGCGCGTGCCGCGCGGTGTAGTCCCTGGCCCAGCGATAGTCCGGCTTGCCGCTGGGGGCACGCGCGATGACCTCGGCCTGCCAGATCCGCTTGGGCACCTTGTATCCCGCCAGGTGTTTGCGCACATGCGCGGTCAGCTCCGCGAAATCGATCGGTTCCGTCACCGCGATCACCGCCGCGACCTGCTGACCCCACCGTTCGTGCGGAACGCCGACGACCACCGCGTCGTAGATGCCGTCGTGCGCCTTGACCACGCCCTCGACCTCTTCGACGAACACCTTCTCGCCGCCGGTATTGACCACCATGTTGCCCCGGCCGAGCAGCGTGACCGACCCGTCCGCCTCGATCCGCGCGCGGTCGTCGGTGACCACGATCCGGATCCCGTCGACCGTCTTGAACAGCTTGTCGGTCTTGACCGGGTCCTTGTAGTAGCCGAGCGGGATCGAGCCGCCCTTCGCCAGCCACCCCTCCTCCCCGGGTCGCACGGGATGCCCGTCGTCGTCGACCACGATCGACCCACGCCCGATCCGCACCCGCGGCCCGCGCCCGGGATCGTCGTCCTTCTGCACGAAACCCATTCCACCGAAACCGGTTTCCGACGAGCCGATGGAATCGGTGACGACCAGCGCCGGAAACAGTTCCAGGAGTTCGTTCTTCACCGGCTGCGACAGCAGCGCGGCGCCGGAGCCGATGGCCAGCAATCCGGACGCGTCGACGGGCGCGGCGCGGTAGGCGTCGAGCAGTGGCCGCGCCATCGCGTCGCCGGTGATGACCATGACCTGCGGCCGGTGTCGAACGACCGTTTGCCACACCAGGTTCGGGTCGAATCGTGGCTGGAAGAGCGCGGCGTTGCCGGACCAGAGCGCGGCGAAGGTCGGCATCATGGCGGCCGCGTGGATCAGCGGCGGCAGCACGAACCAGGTGCTCTGCACCCCTTGCGCACCGACCCGGGATTGCTCGTATTCGTCGGCGACCGGGACTCCGGTGTGGAAGTCGATGCCGCCGCCGAGCACCCGCCACATGTCTTCCTGCCGCCACATCACGCCTTTGGGCAGGCCCGTGGTGCCGCCGGTGTACATCATGAACAGGTCGTCACCGCTGCGCTCGGGGAAATCGCGCTCGGCGCAGCCGCCCGCCAGCGCGTCTTCGTAATGCACGGCGTCGACCGGCGGATCGGTGTCGAGGGTGTCGTCGGGCACCACGATCCGGTGGCGCAGCGAGCGCACCTGCGCCGCGGCCGCGTGCACCGCGGTGGTGTAGGTGGAGTGGTAGACCAGCGCGCGGAGGTCGGCGTTGGCGTAGACGTAGCGCAGTTCCTCGACGCCGTACCGATAGTTGATGTTGATCGGCACGGCGCGGACCTTGAAGCAGGCGAGCAGCGTCTCCATGGTCTCGATGCCGTTGTGCATCTGGAACCCGACGTGGGTGCCCGCGCCGATGCCCGCGGCCGTCAGGTGCGCGGCCAGCCGGTTGGCGCGCGCGTCGACCTCGGCGAAGGTCAATCGGCGGTCACCGGCCAGCAGCGCCACCCGATCGGGCATCGCGTCGACGGAGTGCTCGAACAGGTCGGCGAAGTTACGTGCCACGGCGATTCACTCTCTCGATCTGGATCTCACAGCACCGTCAGCGGCAGCGGGATGCCGCGATCGGCGAAGACGAAGGCGGCGCCGGTGCTGAACCGGGTCAGCGCCACCTCGGCCGACTCCCGGGTCGGCTGCTCCCCGAGGGTGATCTCCACGGTCAGCTCCCGGTCGGTGGAATCGACTGTGCGCGCGACGAATCGGGGGTTCACCGCGCGGGCCATCGCGTCGATGGGCGCGAGCTGCGCGGCGTCGATCAGGGCGGGCCAGGCGCCGTCGGACCCGGCGTCGCTCGCGCGCGGAACGATCACTCGGACGTGGTCGCCATCGGTGACGCGAATGCCGGTGTAGAGCAGCGGATTCCACGCCGGATGCAGCGCGAGCACGGTCGCCAGCGCGGACGCGTCGGCGCCGAGGTGCAGCGCCTTGCGCAGCCGCTCGGCGGTGAGCCCGGCGATGCCCGCGAACTGCTTGCGGCACAGCTCGATCGCCGCCGCCGGAGCGAGCCGGGAGCGCAGCGCGATCAGGAAGCCGAGGGTCAGCAGATGGTGTTGCAGGCACACCTCATCGGCCATCCGCACCAGCGCCGACTTGGAGAAGTCCGCGAAGCGAAGGTCGCTCAGCAGCGGCCCCGCGTAGTCGGAGCGCCCCTCGTCCTCGGCATCGATGTCGGCGAGCACCAGCCGGGCGGCGGCGGATTTCGCGATCCGAGCGGTGTTCGGCGGCACCTGCGGCGGTGCGTGCGCGGCGTCGATGGTGACCGTCCACGCGCACATCGGCTTTCGATCGGCGGGCCGGCGCGGCGGACGGTGGATCGGCCGGACCCGCGCGTGCGGATTGGTGGCCAGCGCGGTCGCGTCGAAGGTCGGATCCTCGATGTCGTGGCACATGGCGAGGACGAAGTCGTCCCCCATCGGCTCCACGTCCAGCAGCGCACCGCAGTGATCGAGCCAGAACTCGCCGTGGTCCCGGTCGTCGACCCGGAACCGGAAGTCCATGAATTGCGGTGGCGCGCCGATATCCAGCTGCAAACCTTTGAAGATGGTGACCACGTCGTCGCCGGTGAACCCGAACGCGCGCTGCATGCGCCGGGTGTAGATCGGACTGGCCAGCTGCCACTCCTCGATCGCGACGGCGGTCATCCCGTCCCGGCCGAACGCCGCGATGGTGTGGGCCATGCCGGAGCGGTCGATCAGATGCCCGCACAGCAGCAGTTCGGGCAGCAGGGTGGCGAGCTGTGCCCGCGACAGCTGCTCGAAGTTGCTCTGCGGCACGGCATTCACCACAGCGAGGCCGGCCCTTCGCCGACCGGATACCATCCGGGCAGCGGTCCGGCGCCGGCCCGTTCGATGCGCTTCTGCATGCCCGGGGGCAACACCTTGCCGGTGATCATCTCCAGGAACATGTGGGATACGTTGCCGAAGTCGAAGAAGTCACGCTGCCACGACCATTGGTAGTCACCGCCGTAGCGGAACCAGCTGCCGCCGATGCCTTCCGGCGAAAACGGCCGCCCGTCCGGGCGTTTCACCTCCGACACCTGCTTCCAGAAACCGATCACGGTGCCGCTGCGGTCGTCGACGACGAACTCCTGATACGGATAGGTCCAACCCTCGAGTCCCTGCATCTCCTGACCGAGGGCGAGGTCGCGGATCTCGTCCCGCCCGACGGCCATGAATTCCTGGGCCGGTCCGTAGTTCCAGCCGTAGGTGGCGTCCTCGGTGTACATCTGCGCCAGCGGCTTCCAGTCGCCCATCTCCTCGCAGCGCCGGTTCTCCAGCAGCCAGCGGCGGACCATCTCGTCCAGTTCGTCGCGCGCGACCATCACCGGTCACCTTCCGTCGGAGCAAACGACAGCGCCTGCGTCGGGCAGTACTTGACGGCCCGCTCGATGTCGGCGCGGCCGGCGGATTCCGTTGTGTCCACCAGGATTTCGACCTGCCCGTGCTTGGGCACCCGGAACGCCTCCGGCGCCTCGTCCTGGCAGACCGCGTGTCCCTGGCACAGGTCCAGATCGGCGACGACTCTCACTGTTTCACCTTCGCTTCCGGCTGGACCTCGACGAGTACGAGATGCGCACCGCGCGGGGTGGCCACCACGGCCACCACCGCCGCGGCAAGGTCGCTCGGCCGCAACATGTTCGGATGCCGGGCGAAGCCCCAGTGCTGCCACGCCTCGAGCAGCGGCCCGACGACCTCCGGCGTGGAATTCATGCCCATGCCGGTCAGCGTCGGCCCGGGCCGCACCAGGGAGGCGCGAATCCCGGTGCCCTCCAATTCCATGCGCATCTGCTGCGCCATGGCCTCCAGGCCTGCCTTGGCGGCGCTGTAGGCGCCGGTGCGCGGGCGTGGTTCGGGGGCGCAGTCCGAGCTGATCAACACGATGTCGCCGCGCTGCCGCGCGAGCATGCCGGGCAGCACCCGGTGCACCAACCGGTGCGCGCCGATCAGGTGCACGTCGACCTGCGCGAGGAAGCGTTCCGGGTCCATCTCGTGCACCGGCGAGAACTCGATATCTCCTGCGCTGGCGACCAGGATCTCGATGGGGCCCAGCGCATTCTCGGCTGCCGTGACGAATTCGTCGATCGACGCGGCGTCGGTGACGTCCAGGCGGTGCGCAAAGGCCTCGCCACCGTCGGCGCGAATCTTCTCCGCCAGTTCCGCGCACTGTTCGACCCGGCGGGCGCCGAGCGCGACCGGGTACCCGAGTTCGGCCAGCGCGGCGGCGGTGCCCGCGCCGATGCCGGACGACGCGCCGGCGACCAGCACCGGGCGGCGCTGCGGGTGGGGTTCGAATCGGGGCATCAGCGCGCCGCCACGACGATCGGGAGCTTGGCGAAGCCGCGCACATTCGACGAATGCACGCGCACGACACCGGTTTCGACGACGCCGTACGACCGCACCCGGGACGCGAACTCGCGCAACGCCACCGTGGCCTCCAGCCGGGCCAGATGCGCGCCGAGGCAGTAGTGCACGCCCGCACCGAAACTCGCCAGCCCGGCCTGGTCCGCCCGATCGATCCGATAGCTGTCGCCGTCGTCGAACACGGCCGGATCGCGGTTGGCCGAACCGATCAGCAGCAGCACCTTCGCACCGGCCGGGATGGTGCCGCCGTGATAGTCGAGATCCGCGGTGGCGGAGCGCGCGATGACCTGGCTGGAGGTGTCGTAGCGCAGCGTCTCCTCCACCCAATCCGGCACGTGCGCGGGTTCCGCCGCCACCTTGGCGTACTCCCCCGGATTGCGCGCGCCCCAGTACAGCGCGTTGCCCAGCAGCTTGGTCGTGGTCTCGTTGCCCGCGACCACCATCAGGAAGAGGAATCCGATGATCTCCTCGTCGGACAGGGTGTCACCGTCGACATCGGCGTCCAGCAGCGCCGAGGTCAGATCCGCGCTCGGCCTGCGTTTCCGCTCGGCCACCATCTCGGTGTAGTAGGTGAGCAGTGTGATCGAGGCCTCGACCGCCGCCGGCGGAATGTCGAGCACGCCGTCGTCGCGGTGCACGACCAGGTCGGCGAGCCTGCGGATCTCCACTCGGTCGCTCGCGGGCACGCCCATCAGCTCGGAGATGACATCCATCGGCAGCTTGCCCGCGACCTCGTCGATCCAGTCGAAGGACCCCGCGGCGATGGCGGGTTCGAGATAGGACAGCGTCAATTCCTCGATCCGGCCCTGCATTTCGGCCACCCGCTTCGGTGTGAATCCCTTGAAGACCAGTCGGCGCAGGCGCAGGTGCCGCGGATCGTCCATGGCCAGGAACGACATCACCCGGTGCGCGTGCGGACCCCAGGCGGCCGGATCGAGGGAGACGCCGTTCGCGCTCGACAACCTGGCGCTGTCCCGGAACCCGTTGGTCACGTCGGCATGCCGGGACAGCGCCCAGAAATCCAGCTCGGCGTTGTAGTAGAGCGGCGCCTCGGTGCGCAACCGGCGATAGGTCGGGTAGGGGTCCTCGTGGAATCGGTAGTCGTACGGGTCGAACGTCAAGGGCTCCAACGCGGCCGTCACGACACCCACCCACCATTCGAGAACACGTTCTCCCGACCGTTGACCCGGGCCGAATCGGACGGAGACACATAGCTGGACATGTGTCTGGACGGTACCATCGGTCGCCACCTCCGACAACGTTTCCGGTGGTTTACCAACACCATTGCGCACGAACCCATCGACTCGCCCGAGAACCGCGGAGATTCGACAACGATGCCCGGTGTCGTGGTCCAGAATGGCAGAGTTAGAACCTGTTCTTGCCTGAAATCGACGCCGGAGACTATATTCCGTACACCTGTCCAGACAGCATCGGAGAATCGCATGACCAGCCTTCTGCCCGGCGACGGTGCGCGCCTGCTGATCGGCGGCAAGCTCGTCGAGGGCGGGGACGGCGGCTTCGCCACGATCAATCCGGCCACCGAGGAGGTGCTCGGCCAGGCCGCGAACGCGAACGCCGCCGACCTGGACGCCGCGGTCACCGCCGCCCGCACCGCCTTCGACGAGACCGACTGGTCCCGCGACCCCGCCTTCCGCGCACACTGCCTCGAACAGCTGCGCACCGCACTGCAATCGCACATCGAAGAACTGCGCGCGCTGACCATCGCCGAAGCGGGAGCGCCCGCCATGTTCACCCGCGGCCCGCAGCTGGAGGGTCCGGTCGCCGACCTCGCCTACTCCGCCTCGCTGGCCGAAACCTACAGCTGGGAAACGGATCTCGGCACCGCGGAACCGATGGGCATCAAGACCCGCAGGGTGCTGCGCCGCGAGCCGGTCGGCGTGGTCGGCGCGATCACCCCGTGGAACTTCCCGCACCAGATCACCTTCGCCAAGCTCGGTCCCGCGCTGGCGGCCGGAAACACGATGGTGCTCAAGCCCGCTCCGGACACCCCGTGGTGCGCGGCGGCGGTCGGCGCGATCCTCGCCGAGGAGACCGATATCCCGGCCGGTGTGGTGAATATCGTGACCTCCGCCGATCACGGGCTCGGTGCTCGGCTCACCGAGCACCCGGCGGTCGACCTGATCAGCTTCACCGGCTCGACGCAGACCGGGCGCGCGGTGATGCGCGGTGCCGCGACGAGCCTCAAGAAGGCGTTCCTGGAACTGGGCGGCAAGTCGGCGTTCATCGTGCTCGACGACGCGAATATCGCGGGAGCCTGTGCGGTGGCGGCGTTTTCGGTGTGTGTGCACGCCGGGCAGGGCTGCGCGATCACCACCCGGCTGCTCGTTCCGCGCGCCGCCTACGACGAGGCCGTGCAGGCGGCGGCCGCGACCATGGCCGGGATCGCGCCGGGGGATCCGGCCGAGTCGCGCACGGTGTGCGGGCCGCTGATCTCCGAACGGCAACGCGCCCGCGTCGAGCGCTACCTGGATATCGCCCGCGCCGAAGGCGGCCGCATCGTGGTCGGCGGCGGCCGCCCGAAGCACCGGGAGCGCGGCTTCTTCATCCAACCCACGCTGATCGCCGACGTGCCCAACACCGCGACCGTGGCCCGCGAGGAGATCTTCGGCCCGGTCCTCGTCGTCATTCCCCACGACGGCGACGACGACGCCATCCGGCTGGCCAACGATTCGCCCTACGGCCTGTCCGGCTCGGTCTGGGGCACCGACCCGGACCGAATTCGCCACGTCACCAACGGTGTTCGCACCGGGACGCTGAGCGTCAACGGCGGCGTCTGGTATTCCGCCGACGCGCCGTTCGGCGGGTACAAGCAGTCCGGCATCGGCCGGGAGATGGGCATCGCCGGGTTCGAGGAATACCTGGAAACCAAGCTGATCGCGACCGCTGGATAAGAGGAGCACACTTCATGGCCCGTTTCGCGGGAAGATCCGTCATCGTCACCGGCGCCGCCCAGGGCATCGGGGCCGCCTACGCCGCGGCGCTGGCCGCCGAGGGCGCGAAAGTCGTTGTCGCCGACAAGAATGCCGAGGGCGGCCGGGCGATCGTGGCGAAGATCACCGCCGACGGCGGCACCGCACTGTTCGGCCAGGTCGACGTCGCCGAGCCCGAATCCGCCGCCGCCCTGGCCGAATGGACGGTCGCCGAGTTCGGCGGCATCGATCACCTGGTCAACAACGCCGCCATCTACGGCGAGATGAAACTCAACCTGCTGCTCACCGTGCCGTGGGACTACTACAAGACGTTCATGAGCGTGAACATGGACGGCGCGCTGAACATGACGCGCGCGGTCTGGCCGCACATGCGCAAGGCGGGCGGCTCGATCGTCAACCAATCCTCTACCGCCGCGTGGACTTACTCCAGCTTCTACGGCCTGGCCAAGGTCGGCGTCAACGGCCTCACCCAGCAGCTGGCGTTCGAGCTCGGCGGCTCGAACATCCGGATCAACGCCATCGCCCCCGGCCCCATCGACACCGACGCTACCAAAACGGTCACCCCCGCGGCCATCGTCGAGGACATGGTGAACCGTCTGCCGCTCAAGCGGATGGGCACACCGGCCGACCTCGTCGGCGCATGCCTCTACCTGCTCTCCGACGAGGCGAGCTGGGTCACCGGCCAGATCTTCAATGTCGATGGCGGACAGGTGTTCCGATCATGACAGATGCCAGGATCGGGTTCATCGGGCTCGGCTCGATGGGTGCGTCGATGGCCAAGCGGCTGCTCGACTGGCCGGGTGGGCTGACCGTCTGCGATGTGCGCGCGGAGGCGGTGCGGCCGTATACCGAGGCCGGGGCCGGTTCCGGTGCCACACCGGCCGAGGTCGCCGACCGGGCGACCATCATCTCGGTGGCGGTGGTGGACGACGCGCAGGTCCGCGAGGTGGTCACCGGCCAAGCGGGGATATTGCGCAGTGCCGCACCGGGAACCGTGGTGGCCGTGCACTCGACCATCAGTGACCGGACTGCCGAGGACCTCGGCCGCGAATGCGCGACGCACGGTGTCGAATTCGTGGACGCACCGGTGAGCGGTGGCCGCCCTGGTGCGGCGAAGGGCAGGCTCGCGGTGATGGTCGGCGGCAGCGCGGCGGCGTTCGAGCGGGTGCGAGCACCGTTCGGTTGCTTCGCCGACCTGATCGTGCACGCCGGTCCCGTCGGCGCCGGAACCCGAATGAAGCTGGCGCGCAACCTGGTCCACTTCGTCTCCTTCACCGCCGCCGCCGAGGCGCTGCGCCTGGCCGAGACCGCCGGCATCGATATCACCGTGCTCGGCGAGGTCGTCCGGCATTCCGACGCCGTCACCGGCGGCCCCGGCGCCATCATGCTGCGCAAGAACACCGCACCGATCGAGGACGGCGACTTCTGGCTGCCGATCTTTCAGCACGTGCGCGAGCTCGGCGAGAAGGACCTCCGCCTCGCCCTCGACCTGGCCGCCCGCCTCGACCTCCCGCTCCCCCTCGCCGAACTCGCCCTCGACCGGCTCGGCCCCGGACTCGGCGTCGGCACCTCCGAAAGGCAATCCTGATGAGCGACAACGGTTCCGCCGATTCCGTGCGCGAGCGCGGCCTGGCCAAGATGGCCGAGGTGTACGGCACCGAGTTCCAGGACTATCCCGGCAGCCACTTCGCCGTCACCGCCGACCACCTGTTCGCCGACATCTGGTCCCGTCCCGAGCTGTCCGTCCGTGACCGCAGGCTGATCCTGCTCGGCGCGCTCACCGCCCAGGGCGCGATCGACACCGCGGGCATCCAGATCGGCGCCGCGCTGCGCAACGAGGAACTGACCGAGGAACAGCTGCACGAGATCGCCGTGTTCCTCTGCCACTACGTAGGTTGGCCGAACGGCACCAAACTCGACCTCCTGGTGGGCACCATTGTGGCGCAACAGAAGAAGGCCGCCCGTCGGCAGACCGCCGAAAGCACCGAGTGAAGGACCCGAAACATGTCTGATGCCAACACCCTTCGACCGCTGCGCGCGAGCAGCGTCACCGAGTGGGACCAGCAGGCCGACGTCGTCGTCGCCGGTTACGGCATCGCCGGGGTCTGCGCGGCGATCGAGGCCGCCCGCGCGGGCGCCGACGTGCTGATCCTGGAGCGCACCGGCGGCTGGGGCGGCGCGGCCGCGATGGCGGGCGGGTTCATCTACCTCGGCGGCGGCACGCCGCTGCAGCGGGCACTCGGCTTCGAGGACACCCCAGAGAACATGGAGACGTTCCTGCTGGCGGCGCTCGGCCCCGGCGTGGACCGGGCCAAGATCGCCGACTACGCCCGCGGCAGCGTCGAGCACTACAACTGGCTGGTCGCCAACGGCGTGCCGTTCCGCGAGGCGTTCTGGGGCGAGCCCGGCTGGGAGCCGCCGCACGACGAGGGCCTGATGTACTCCGGCGGCGAGAACGCCGCGCCGTTCAACGCGATCGCGAAACCCGCTCCGCGCGGCCATGTTCCGCAGATGGCGGACAAGAAGATCGGCCGCAAGAGCGGCGGCTACATGCTGATGAAACCGCTGGCCGAGACCGCCGAATCGCTCGGCGTCCGCGTCGAATACGACCTGCGGCTGAGTCGGCTGATCGTGGACGACGACGATCGGGTCGTCGGGGTCGTCGCCAAGCGCTACGGCAAGGAGGTGGCGATCCGCGCCGACCGCGGCCTGGTCCTGGCCACCGGCAGCTTCGCCTATCACCAGCAGATGATCGAGGGCTACGCACCGCGGCTGATCGGCAGGCCCGCCGCCGCGATCGAGGAACACGACGGCATCGGCATCCGGGTCGCGCAGGCGCTCGGCGCGGAGCTGGCGCACATGGACGCGACCGAGGTGGCCTTCTTCGGCGACCCGCAGCTGATGGCGCGCGGCATCCTGGTCAACGGGCGCGGCCAGCGGTTCATCGCCGAGGACACCTACCCGGGCCGGATCGGCCAGGCGACGCTGATCCAGCAGGAGAACCAGGCGTTCCTGGTCATCGACGAGGCGTCCTACGAGGCCGGACTCGCCACCGAGACCTCCACCCCGTTCTTCCGGCAGCCGCCCACCTGGGCGGCCGAAACGGTGGCCGAGCTGGAGGCCGACATGGGCCTGCCCACGCTGGCGTTGCAGGCCACCGTCGACTGCTACAACCTGCACGCCGCCGACGGCAAGGACCCGCTGCTCGGCAAGAAGCCGGAATGGGTTCGGCCCCTGCGCGGTTCCCTGGCGGCGTTCGACATGCGCGGATTCACGGCGGGTTTCACGCTCGGCGGACTGCGCACCGATCTGGACTCCCGGGTGCTGCACGTCTCCGGCGAGCCGATCCCCGGCCTGTTCGCCGCCGGCCGCTGCACCTCTGGGCTCTGCGCAGGCGGGTACGTCAGCGGGGCGTCGTTGGGCGACGGCAGCTTCTACGGCCGCCGGGCCGGCGTCGCCGCCGCGAAGAACTGAACCGCCGGCGGGAGTAGTATCCAGACACATGTCCGAACCCGATTCCGTGATTCTCGAGGCGACCCGCCGCAGGCTGTCCGGGAAACAGGCCGACACCGTCGACAAGCTCACCCGGTCGGCGGTGGAAGTGCTTGCCCGCGAAGGGTTCGCGGGCATGACGATCCGGATGGTCGCCGCCGCGGCCGGCGTCGGGGCGGCCACCGCCTACACCTATTTCTCCTCGAAGGAACACCTGGTCGCCGAGATCTTCTGGCGCCGTTTGGTTTCCACCCCGTCCCCGGCCAGCGACGATCGGGACCCGACGGTCCGGGTGGTCGCCGAACTGCGCAATATCGCGCTGCTCGTCGCCGACGAGCAGGAACTCTCCGGCGCGGTGACCAGCGCCCTGCTCGGCCGCGACCCCGATGTGGTGCACCTGCGCGGCCGCATCGGCGCCGAGATCCGCAAGCGGATCATCCGGGCGCTGGGCGAGAATGCCGATCCCGATGTGGTCGAGTCACTCGAGTTGCTGTACGCGGGCGCCCTGGTCCGCGCGGGCATGGGCTACGCGTCCTACTCCGAGATCGCCGACCGCATCGAGAAGTCCGCGCTGCTCATCCTGCCGTGACGACGCCCAGCACCAGAGCCGCCGCGACCAGCACGTCGACCACCGCGCAGAACTCCGCGTACCAGCGCGGCACCATCAGGTCCGCGCGGTGATGCGCGAAGTCCCAGGCCGCGTGCGCGAGAAAGCCCGCGGCGAGCAGGAGCCGACCGGCCGTGCCCTCGACGAACAGCAGGACCGTCGCCAGACCGAGGAAGCCGAACAGCGCCGCCGCCTGCACCAGCAGCACCCGGCTGCCGTGTAAGTGCCTGCGGTACAGGCCGAACGCCGGATAGGCCAGCGCGGCGAGGATCAGGACCAGCACACCGATCCAGGACGCGTCCGGGGCCGCGACGGCGAAGCCGAGAACCATGGCGAGGCCGAGCAGCGTCGGCCAGCGTCGCCTCACCACGGCGCGCAGGGCATTGCCCGGCGACGCGGGAACCGGGGCGGCGGTAGTCGATTCGAAGACCATGGCGTCACCGTGCCCGCGTCCGGACCGCAGGACAACGGCATCGCCCGAGGATGTCCGAAATCTTGGGATGCCGGTCGTTCGACGTAGGCTGGACGGGTGCGCGCGCACGAAGTCGTCATCGTCGGTTACCACGACAGCGAGCTGGTCGAGATCTCCGCGGTATCCAGCTGCATGGACGTGGCGAACCGGCTCGGCGCCGACCCGCAGTACCGGGTGCGGCTGGCCACGCCCGGCGGCCACGACATCAGCACGCAATCCGGGCTGGTGTTGCGCGGCGAAGCCTGCCTCGAACGCCTCACCGGCCCACTCGACACCCTGATCGTGGTCGGCGGCTTCGGCAGCCGGATCGCCGCGGACAGCGCCCGCACGGTCGGCCACGTCCGCCGCCTCGCCGCCGCCAGCACCCGGGTCGCCTCGGTCTGCACCGGCGCCGAAATCCTGGCCGCCGCAGGGCTGCTCGACGGCAAGCGGATCACCACGCACTGGATCTTCGCGGACTGGCTGGCGGCCCGCTATCCGGCGGTCACCGTGGACGCGGGCCCGATCTACATCCGGCAGCAGAACGTGACCACGGCCGCGGGCGTGACCAGCGCCTTCGATCTCGCGCTGGCGTTCATCGAGGACGACCACGGCGCCGAGCTCGCCCGGCAGATCGCCCGGGCGCAGGTCACCTACCTGCATCGCCCGGGCAATCAGGCGCAGATGAGCATGTTCGTCGCGCCGCCGCCCGCCGATCACGACCTGGTCCGGCGCGCGGTCTCCTTCATCAACAGCCACCTCGACCAGGAACTGTCCGCCGGCGTCCTGGCGGCCGAAATCGGGGTCAGCGAACGGCATCTCACCCGATTGTTCGCCGCCGAGCTCGGACAGACTCCCGGTCGCTTCGTCCGCCGGTCCCGCACCGAAGCCGCGGCCCAGCTGCTGGCGGGCACGCGGCTGCCGATCGCCGGAATCGCCACCCGCTGCGGATTCGGCTCGGCCGAAACGCTGCGGCAGGCTTTCGTCGACCGCTATGGCACGTCGCCGTCGCGGTTCCGGGTGGCGTACGCGGCGACCGACGATCAGGATTCGGCGGGAATCGGCAATTCGGTGAAGCCGAACGCGACCAGCTGACGCACCGGGTCGTGGTAACTGACCCATTCGCAGATCTTGCCGTCGCGGAAGCGGAAGACATTGAGATAGTCGTTGCGATACGGCCTGCCGGTTTCCCGAACGACCATGTCGCCCTTGACCTCGACCAGGAAACTGTCGGGATTCAGCATGGGTTCGACATCGATCACCGTTTGCGCGGTGGACGAGTAATTGTCCATCGCCCCGTTCAATTGCCGGAGATCGTCCTTGCCCGCGCCCTGATTCGGGAATCCGGGCAGCTGGTACGGAATGGACATCCGGACGTCGTCGGTGCACAACTCGTACATCTGCTCGTACCGCGCCGTCGAGACGAATTCGTAGAACTGCTCGATCATCCCGATCTTGCGTTCGCGCTCTTCGTCGTACATGTCCATCACAGCCTCTCGATCAAAGGGAACCGCATGGTCTCTACCGAGACTATCAATCAATACGACCGATCGATCGTTTTGTGACTGTCCTCACGCGCCTCACTACTCTATCCGCTCCACTACCGCCACACTCGGTGACTTCTATCCCGATGCGCCGAAATCGAACCCCGGTCCACCCCTTGCTCGTATCTTTGCCGTAGGCAGCGCAGATCGGAGTGGATAGTGCAACCAGGTGGGCTTACCGCGGACTACGTGATCGTCGGCGCCGGATCCGCGGGCGCGGTGCTGGCCAATCGACTCAGTGCCGATCCGAATACCTCGGTCGTCTTGCTGGAGGCCGGGCCGGCGGACAAGAACAAATTCGCCCACATTCCCGCCGGATTCGCGAAACTCTTTCGCTCCGAAGTGGATTGGGACTACCTGACCGAACCGCAGCCGGAACTGAAGAACCGGCAGATCTATTGGCCGCGGGGCAAGATGTTCGGCGGCTCGTCATCGATGAACGCGATGATGTGGGTGCGCGGTTTCCGCGCCGACTACGACGAGTGGGCGTTGCTGGCCGGGGACGAATGGGGTTTCGCGGCCGCGGTGGAGCAGTTCCGGCGGATCGAAAGCGTCGAGGACGCACAGTATCCGGACGAGGGCGCCAACGGGCCTTTGCATATTTCCCGCCAGCGCAGTCCCCGGGCGCTGACCGCCGCGTACCTGGCCGCGGTCCGGGAGGCGGGATTCGACGTCGAGCCGCCGAATCGCCCGGAGCCGGAGGGCTTCAGCGAAACCATGGTCACCCAGCACGGCGGCCGGCGCTGGAGCACCGCGGACGGATACCTGCGCCCGGCGCTGCGCAGGCCGAACCTGACCGTCCGCAGCGAGGCGCTGGCCACCCGCGTGCTGTTCGAGGGCACCCGCGCGGTCGGCGTCGAATACCACCAGGGCGGCGGCCCGCACACGGTGACCGCGCGCCGCGAGGTGGTGCTGTGCGGCGGGGCGATCAACAGCCCGCAGTTGCTGATGCTGTCGGGCATCGGCGACCGGGACGAGCTGGCGCGTCAAGGAATTCGCGCGCTGCGGCACGCGCCCGAGGTCGGCGCGAACCTGCAGGACCATCTGGTCACCGGCGTCGGCTACGGCGTGGCCGGGGACTCGCTGTTCGCCGCCGAGAAGCCGCGCCAGCTGCTCGACTACCTGCTCCGGCATCGCGGCATGCTCACGTCCAACGTCGGCGAGGCGTACGGATTCGTGCGCAGCCGGCCCGATCTGGACCTGCCCGACCTCGAATTGATCTTCGCCCCGGCACCTTTCTACTACGAGGGCCTGGTCGATCCGACCGAGCACGGCGTCATCCTGGCCACCGTGCTGCTGCGCCCGCACAGCCGCGGCCGCATCACCCTGGCCTCGGCCGATCCGGCCGCCAAACCGCTGATCGACCCGCGCTACCTGTCCGACAGCGCGGGCATCGACCGCGCCGCGCTCATGTCCGGGCTGCGCACCTGCACCGACATCGCCGCCGCCCCGGCGATGAAAGCCGTACTGGGACCGATCATCTACCCGCCGCAGGCCCCTGCGGAATTGGAGGCCACCCTCGAACTCACCCTGAACGGCTACTCGCACACCCTGTACCACCCGGTCGGCACCTGCCGGATGGGCACGGACGTGGCCAGCGTGGTCACGCCGCACCTGGAAGTGCGTGGCGTGCAGGGTCTTCGAGTAGCCGACGCCTCGGTGATGCCGCTGCTCATCCGCGGGCACACGCACGCGCCCTCGGTGTTCATCGGCGAGCAGGCGGCCAAGTTCATCCGGAACGGGTAGTTCAGGACGCGACGAACAACACCAGCGACGCGGCGGCCAAGGCCAGATAGGGCACGGGATAGGCCAGGTCGCCGTAGCCGCGGGCCCGGGCGATGGTGAGGATCGCGCCGAGGAAGTAGAGAACCAGGCAGATCGCGGCGGCCAATCCCAGTGGCGGGATGGCGAATCCGACGAGCAGGCCCGCGGCTCCGGCCGCCTTGATCACCGCCAACGGATACAGCGTCCAGTCCGGGATGCCGTAACTGCGCATATTGTTCCGCACCCATTGCGCGCGGAACACGTCGATACCGGACGCGATCAGCACGGCGGCCGCCGCGGCGATGGTGACGATGAGGTAAGCGATGGACATGGGCAACACCCTCCTGTTGTGTGCGCTGGCCGGTCTGCGATCGTGATGGCAGACCGGCGCCGGCTCGGTCGACCGTGTGACGGATGACCGAACGGAAAGGTGACCGATGCCCGCTCAGGACCTGCTGGCGCGGCGTTTCGAAACGCATCGCAGCCACCTGCGGGCGGTCGCGTACCGGATGCTCGGCTCGGTCAGCGAGGCCGACGATGCCGTGCAGGAGGCCTGGTTGCGGCTGGCCCGGCAGGACGCCGACGAGCCGGACAACCTGGTCGGCTGGCTGACCACGGTGGTGTCCCGGATCTGCCTGGACATGCTGCGCTCGCGCGCCGCCCGCCGCGAGGATTCCCTCGACCTGCTCGCCGAACTCGGCGACGCCGCGTACGACCGCGACCCGGAACACGAGGCGATGCTGATCGATTCGGTCGGCCGGGCCCTGCTGGTGGTGCTCGATACGCTCGGCCCGGACGAGCGGGTGGCGTTCGTGCTGCACGATCTGTTCGCGCTGCCGTTCGAGCAGATCGCGCCTATCGTCGGGCGGACCGCGCCCACCGCGAAGAAGCTGGCCAGTCGCGCGCGGCGGCGGGTGCGGGGTGAATCAACCGCTACGGCAACGGAACTCGCCGAGCAACGACAGGTGGTGGAGGCGTTCCTGGCCGCGGCTCGCGGCGGCGACCTCACCGCTTTGCTCGCCGTGCTGGCACCCGAGGTGATCCGGTTCGCCGATCCCGCCGCGCTGCCTGCGGGCCTGCCCGCGGTGGTCCGCGGTGCCGCCGAGGTGGCGAAGGAAACCGTACTGCTGCAACGTCGTTCGCGGGTGGCGGCGCTGGCGCTGGTCGGCGGCGCGGTCGGCATCGTGGTCGCGCCGCGCGGCAGGTTGCTGCTCGCCCTTGCGGTTACGGTGCGCGGCGGGCGGGTCGCGAGCTACGAGGTGATCGCCGATCCGGCCCGCCTGCGCCACCTCGATCTGGCGGTGCTCCCCCGATAGCCGTGGGCGACAACGCGGTTACTACAGCGCGGGCACCCTGGCGAAGCCGACCGGCGGCGTCGGATTGGGTCCGGTGCGCAGGACCGGCCGGAAGTCGGGCAGCGCGGGCAGCACGTCCACGTTGCGCGCCGCGTAGCACCGGACCTTGGGCAGTGCGCGCAGTACCTCGGCGCGCTCGACCGGTTCGTCGTCGATGAAGCCGATGGTGTCCAGCGTCAGGCCCAGCGTGAGCCCGATCCGGCCGATCGCCGAAGACTTCGGCCCCCAGCCGATTTCGAGGGCGGAGAACATCTCGTAGACGCCGTGCCGGTAGAGCTTGTCCAGCGTCCACTCGCGGTCACCGCGACTGGCGACGGCGTGCCAGATGCCCCGCTCGCTGAGCAGTCGTAGCGTGCGCAGCGCGGTGGGGCGCAGCGCGCCGCTGGTCCGGTCGCTCACCGCACCGTCCCACAATGTGTTGTCCAGTTCCCAGACAAGACATCTCAGAGCCGGTCTCATGTGTCCTAGCCCCCTATCGCGTCGTCTCTGCCTTCCCTGGCGTGCGCACGGCAGATGGGTACAGCACACCCTCTCCAGCGCGGCACATGCCCGGCAAGCCCCTGGTTCCTGGGACTGGGCCCGGCGCAGCGATCCTACCCAAAGCGCTAGCCGCACTCCCGGCAACCGACAGAACCGGCGGTACCGGATTCAGCGGACAAATGCTGTGACGCAACACAACCACCAACCGACCAGTCTCTGATGGCCGTCATAGAACCCGCGTAATCGATCCGCAGCCGGTATGGACCGTTTAGTGTGAATGCGCCGCACAGCTATCTCCCGGGGGCGGAAGGAAGTCGTCAATGTCGATCGACAACTCAGCGCGCCAGAGCCTGACTCTCGCGGGCCGGCCGATGTCGTCCCCGCTCAAGGACGTTCGCGCGCTATCGCGGCAGATGGTCGGGCACTTCGTCGAAAACGTCATCCCCTGCGGCACGCTGCCCGCCGACGCGATCTCCGGCGACGTCACCACCATCACCAGGGTCTGCCTCGAGTTCGCGGTCAGCATGCTCGACGGCCAGGACATCCCGGAGAAGTTGCAGCGCCTCCAGGACGCCGCGTCGAGCTGGGCGCGCGAGGGGGTGCCGATCGACACCATCCACCACTCCATCCACGAGGGCTTCAAGATGGGCCTGGACCTGGTGATCTCGGACGCGTCGATCAAGGACTACGACAGCCTGGTCGACGGCGCCAAGATGGTGCTGGAGATGCTGGACATGATCAGCTCCGCGGTCTCGGTCGCCTACATCCGGGAACTGCGCGCGGTGGTCAGCGAGCACCACACCGCCGTGCACACGCTGACCTCGGCGCTGCTCGGCGGGCACAGCACCTCCACCATGGCGCGCGAGTGCGGGATCGCCATCGCGACCTCCTATGCCGTGCTCGCCGTGGCGATTCCGCCGCATCGGGAGGAGCACAATCCGATGCTGGACAGTCAGGTCGTCGCGCGCCGCAAACTCAGACGGGTGCAGGCCGAACTCGCCACCCGCTGCGGCGACAGCGCGTTGTCGCTGCTGAGCGTCGACGGCGGCACCATCCTGATCCCCGCGGGCACCTTCGACAACGCGGGCTACGACGCCCTGATCATCCAGCTGTCGCACGCCGCGCAGGTCGGCATCACCGCGACCATGATCGACGGCACCCCCGAACAGATCCCCAACGCCGCCGACCAGGCGCACGAGCTGCTCGACATGGTGCAGCGCCTGGAGGCGGTGCCCGGCCTGTACCGCTTCGACGAACTCGCGCTCGAATACCAGCTCACCCGTCCCGGCCCCGGCCGCGAGTACCTCGGCCAGCTGCTCGACCCGCTCGACGAGCACCCGGAACTCCTGGAGACCCTGCAGCGCCACATCGCCAACAACCTCAATCGGCAGCGCACTGCCCGGGTCCTGCATGTGCACACCAACACGGTGGACTACCGGCTCAAGCGGATCGGCCAGCTCACCGGCTTCGACCCGTCGCAACCGTCGGGGCTGTGGTACCTGCGATCGGCTCTGGTCGCGCGCAGCTATCGCACGACATGAGGTCGCGCTCGAATTCGACGGTGGCGTAGCGGCGCGCGCCGAGCGACGAGCCGGCGACCACCTCCCGGTTCGCCACGCCGCGCAGCGTGGGGCAGCTGGCCTCGGACTCGAGCGGATGCTCGGCGACCAGCGCGTCCACCGACGCGCCCAGCCACGGGAACCGCTCGGCCAGCACAGCGGCCGGACGGCCCGAATACAGCAGCAGATCGGTGGGCCGGGTCAAGTCCGCACGCCAGCAGTTGATTCCGTCGATCAGCGCCCGCAGCGCCACCGGATGGCCGGTCGGTTCGCTGCCCGAGATCGTCACGCCGTCGAGCTGGTCGGCGGGCAACCCCCGCAACCAGTCGACTATCGCCTCGACCCCGCACCGGGTGGATTCGTCGAACACCCAGGTGTTTCCGGCGAGGCAGGCGCGACAGAAGAGCCGGCAGCCCGGCAGCCAAATCCCGGCCCGAATTCCGTAGCCGATGTTTCCGACCGGAAAACGCAGGTGCGACAACAGCATCGTCGCGCGGTCCGGGTGCCGGCTGGAGTGCACGTTCATCTCTCCTGAGTCTCGCCGCGGGCCGGCGGAGCGCCCCGCGTGCTCACCTGGTGAGCCGCCTGGCGCCGATGCCTGCTGTCTGTACGCCGAACACTCGACATCACTCCATGATCGAGGATTCCGGCGACAACCATTCCCGCGTCGGCGAAGTCAAAATGGGTAAATGGAAGAAATTCTGTGAAATAACGACCAGGTGAGTGAATACCATATTGCGCGGGCCAATGCATAATTGGCCGTCGTGAAGTTTCGGACAGTACGAACACTGACGTCGCGGCACCGGCGCGGATCTCTGATCACCACTGGCACAAGCAGATTCGGACACTGCATCATGGAACCGACCGGTCGACATCTGCTTACGCCGTACGAACTCCGATACCGGACCGCTATTCGATCACCATTCGATCGAACCCGGGACTAGTGCGCAAAGCGAATAAGTGAACCGCCCGACTTGGCACCTCAGGAACCGAGTGATTTAATTCCATTCATGGTGATCCGGAGACTGCTCACTATGGCGGGGGTGGCCGTCACCGACCTACCCGGCCCGTACGCGACGCCGGGCACGGTGCGCCGGATCGGCATCGTCGAAGACCACCAGGCGGTCGCGGTCGGCCTGGCCGCGATCCTGTCAGACCAGCCGGACCTGACCGTCGTCGCGATCGCGCCCACGGTGCCCGAACTGATCAAGCAGGCAACCGATCTCGACCTCGCCGTCCTCGACCTGCGCCTGCCCGACGGCTCCAGCCCGCGGGCGAATGTCGAGATGCTGCACGACCTGGACATCCCCGTCCTCGTCTACACCACCGGCGACTGGCGCGACCTGATCCGCTCCGCCGCCCGGGCCGGCGTGCTCGGCGTCGCGTTGAAGAGCGACCCGGCCGAGCGCACCACCGCGATGATCCGCGCCGCCGCCTCCGGCCGGCAGGTCGCCACGATGGCCTGGGCCTCGGCCATCGACAGCGACCCGGCGCTGACCAACATCGATCTGCCGCCGCGGCAGCGAGACGTGTTGGAGCACTACGCGAACGGCGAGACCGCGGCGTCGGTGGCGCACAAGCTCGGCCTGTCCGAACACACGGTCAACGACTACCTGAGCCGCATCCGGCGGCGCTACGCCGAGGCGGGCCGACCGGTCCGGTCCAGGGTCGACCTCTACCGCGAGGCCAAGCGGGACGGCTTCCTCGGCGGCGACCCACGCCCCCGATGATCGAATCGGCGGTGCCCCGGCGCAGCGCCGAGGACCGCCTCGTCCGTGGCGCAGGCCTTTTCGTCGGATCGGGCGGCCTGTTCTACGCGGCCCTCACCGTGCCGACCGCGCTGACCCAGGCATCGCTGGCCGCGTCCTGGTGGACGCCGTCCGCGATCATCGTGATCTATCTGCCCGCCGCGTTCATCGCGGTCGCGGCGCTGGCCTGGCGCTTCGACCTGATGCGTTGCGCGGTGGTGGTTTTCGCGTTCGGCTACCTGTTCGCCGCGATCAGCTGGCTGAGCGTGCGGGTCGACGCCGTGGTGCCGCCGGAGCAATCGCTGTGGATCACCTGGATACCCGGCCTGCCCGCGGTGGCGCTCGCGCTGTTCTGGCGGCGCCTACCCTTCGGCTATCTCGTCCTCGCCGCGGCGGTCGACCAGATCGCTGCCGCCTACGCCCGCGGGCCGGACGCGCACAACCCGATCGTGCCGGATTTCCTGTTCGCCGTGGCCTATTCGGCCCTCCCCTGCGCGGCGTGCGTGGTCCTCGTCCAGGTCGGGCGCGCGCTCGACCAGACCTCGCACACGGTGCGCGCGAAGGCCACCGCGGCCGCCGCCGCCGAGGCGCGCCGCTTCGAACGCAAACGCTTCGACGCCCTGGCGCACGACTGGGTGATCGCGACGCTGCTCGAGGCCTCCCGCGCACCCAACTCCGCCGTGCTGACCCACCACGCCGATATCACCCTGCGCGACCTCGAACGGCTGCGCACCGGGCGCCCGGCCCAGGACAATCTCGACCTCGAGCAGGTGGTGGCGAGCATTCGCGCGACCGCGGCCGAGGTAGACGACTCGGTCCAGTTGCACACCGACCAGGTGGCGGGCGTCGCGCTCACGGTGCCGAGCGAGGTGGCCAACGCGCTGGCCGCCGCGGTCGGCGAGGCGCTGCGCAACTGGCAGCGGCACGCCGGTTCGACCGCGCGGGCGGCGGCCTGCGCGGTGCTGGTGAGCGCCGACGCCGAATCGGTGCGGGTCGATGTCGTCGACGACGGGGTCGGTTTCGATCCCGCGCTGGTCCCGCCGGACCGGATCGGCCTGCGCGCCAGCATCATCGACCGGATGGCCGAGCTGCCTGGCGGCTGGTCGGCCGTCGATGCCGCGCCGGGCCGCGGCTGCCGGGTCAGCACCGGGTGGGTGGCGTCGTGAGGGCGGACCGGACCGTGCGCGACGACGTCCGCGACATCCTCGGCATGCGAACCATGGCGGCGTGGCTGCTGTGCGCCTTGTTCGCGGTCGCGATCACCTCGGAGGCGTTCGCCGCCGACGACGGCATCCGGGACATCCGGTTCACCGCGGTCGCGGTGGTCCTCATCCTGGCCGCGGGCACCACCGTGCTGCGCGCGCCGGGCGATCCGCTGCCCGCTCGGTTCGCCGTGCCCGCCGCGGCGGCCGCCCCGCTCGCCGCCGCGCTGGCCATCTGGCAACTGCCGGTGCCGATGGCCAACTCCACCCAGATCTGGTTCCTCGGTGCGGCGTCGGCGTTCCTGAACTTCCTGTGCGTGCGCGGCGCTCCACTCTGGGCCTGGACCGGCGTGCTCGGCCAGATCGTCGTCTGCGCGTCGTGGACCATGCACACCGGTCAGGGCTGGCTCACCGGCGTCGGATTCTCCTTCATCAACCTGACCCCGCTGCTCATGGCCACCTTCTTCGCCAGAGTCGTCCGCCCGATGGCGCATTCGATTCTCGCGCTGCGCCAGCAGGACACCGAGCGGGCCGCCGCCGAGGCCGCCGCGCAGGCCGCCCAGCAGGAGCGCGACGAGCGGGTCGCCCGGCTGGACAGCGCCGCGCGGCCGCTGCTGGAGATCATCGCGTCCGGCCGTGCGCTCACCGCGCACGAGCAGGCGGAGTGCCGGCTCGTCGAGGCCGAGTTGCGCGATGACATCCTGGGCGGTGTGATGATCGATGACTCGGTCGGCGCCGCGGCACGGTGTGCGCGGCAGCGCGGAGTCACCGTCGTGCTGGACGACGGCGGCGGTCTCGACGAGGTCGACCCGGAGCTTCGGCAACAGGTCCGCACCGTCCTGCGCGACGCGCTCGACTACGCCGACGGTGGCACCGTCACCGCGCGGATACTGCCACCCGGGCGCACCACACTCGCGTCGATTCTGTTGCGCGACAGCGCTGAACTGCGGATCGAGGTCGAGTCCACCGGGGCGGTCCGGTCCGACCTGGACGACCGGCAACTTGTTCGCGAAGCGAAGCAAGACCCCAGACCTGCGGGCTGAGAGCTGGGGAATTCCCAGAAGCGCAAACGGATCATATATTCAGTGGGCACATCGGTTATTGGTCTGCAACCTTCGGGGAGGTGCGGCACCGGGACCGACGGACACTGCATGAAGCGGGAAAACTGATGACCTCCATCGTTCCGGATCCCCGATCACACCCGAACCGGATCGGGGTGTGGCGCGACCCGCACCTGTCGGCGCGGGAACTCGAAGTCCTGGTCGCCTGGGTCAGGTGCGACTCGAAAACCCAAGTGGGAAAACAGCTCTACCTCTCGATCGGCACGGTCAACACGCATATCACCCGCATTCGCGGGAAGTACGCTGCGGTCGGCCGTGCGGCGAATACCAAGGCCGCGCTGGTGGCGCGGGCCCTCCAGGACGGCCTGGTCGAGCTGGACGATCTGTAGTCGCGCCGCTCTTCTCGCTCCGACGCTAACACCGCGATAGCCACGCCGACATCATTCGAACGACCGATGTGCGGCGCAGCGTCACCCGCTGCCACCCCGTTTGTGCTGTCGGACGATTGACCGACAGACAACGATGCAGAATCGTGACATCGTCAGGGTTCGCGGACGAAAAGGACCACGACGACGGCCGGCACCGCGTCGACGTGCAGATCTGTTGCGCCCACGATCTTCTCGGGCTAGAAGACCGCATGCGGAAGGTGTGGGGACGGATCGTGAATCGACGACAAACCTACGAGGTGACCGTGTCGGCCGCCGAGCTAGCGGCCCTCATCCTGGCGGTGCACGAGGCGGCCGGACAGTCGGAGGGACCTTCGGCGCGCCGCTGGCGGCACGGCAACGTCGTCGGCATCAGCACGCCACGGGTGCGTGACCTGCCGCTGGCGACGGTGCGCGCCAAGCACGTCGTCGCGCGCAGGCCGGTCGCGGCGATCACCGCCGCGCTGCACCGCACCGTCGCCGTGGACGTCATCTTCACCCTGGACGACGACGTCGCCTGCGCGCTGTTCCATTGCGCGACAACGCACTCCGAGATCACCCTGGCACAGGAGCGGACCTGGGCGGAGTATCTGTCGACCAAGACGTCGGCGGCGCTCATCGCGACCGGCATCACCACCAGCCTGTCGGCCGGGTACGTGGGCGCCGCCGACGCGGACCTACAGGTGCCCGCCGCCGCCGATCAGCCACGGATTGAAGGTGCAGGCGAGGTCGGGGTGGCCGGCCGGATCGAGGGCGCGCAGCGCGATGGAAAGGGCGCGCGGTGAGTACATCAGCGTCTGATGATCGGACAGGTCGAGTTCGCAGCCGTCCTGGAGGGTGATGTTCTGCACCGACGCGCCGTGGTCCGGCCGCAGGAAGGTCAGGTTGTAGGGGGTCATGATCTCGTCGTAGCGGGTGCCGACGATCGTGTAGTCGATGCCGGGGACGGTGTCGCCGCCGGCGTTGAGCCGATTGACGAAGTCCGACCCGATGGTCTGCTCGGCGACCGCGTGACCGACCACGATCGAGCTGGTGCCGACCGCGTCGATGCCGATGGTGTTGATGGCGCGGCCCAATGCGGCGATGCCGTCGATGGTGGAGCCGTGATGCGTTGCGCCGAAGGTGATCAGGTTGTGCACCTTGTCCGCGCCGCCCTCGAACTTGGTGTACCAGTTGGCCATTGCGCCGCCCTGCGAGTAGCCGATGAGGTCAACGGCGGGTGCGCCGGTGGCCGCGAGCACCCGGTCGACGAAGGCGGCCAGTTGCTCGGCCGAGTCCTCGATGTTGCCGGTGCCCATCACGCCGGGCAGCAGCGGTGGCAGCCCACCGCCCTGGGCCGGGTTGGCGCGGCCGTAGTTGAACGCGAAGGTACAGAAGCCCGCGTCCTGGATCGGCTGACTCATGAACGCGAAGCTGTTGTAGGCGTTCATCCAGGTTCCGTGCAGCAGCACCACCGGGCGCGGATGCTCGGCGGTGGGCTTGCAGTTCCAATCGTTGGCCCCCGGCGGGGCGGCGTCCGGGTGGAACAGCCCGTAGCCGAACGCGGCCAGCCAGGACGGCTGGGCGGGACCGGAACCCACTGTGTCGCTGGCGAATCCGCCGGACAAGCCCGCGCTGAAGCCGTAGTCGGTGATGGCTGTGCCACGCCCGCGCGCGTCGATGCGATCGGCGATGCGCTGTTCGATCGACTCGTCCCGCGGTGCGGCGTGCGCGGCCGGACCCGCGCCGCCGAGCACGAGTGCCGTGACGGCCAGCAGGACGGCCAGGATCGGTGATCGGCCGGAGGTCTGTCGTTGCATCGATACAGGCAAACAGCGAGTCATGGAGCGGATACAACCACGTCGCCAATGGCGGGTAAATCTCGTCCAGCTGCGGTAAACCTCCTCCAGCTGCGGTGAAAACGCGCTGATCGAAACGCCACGGTGCCCACCGGGCGGCGCGTGCGGTCGCCGCCCGATGGGCACTTTCGTCACGGACCGGGGTACCGAACCGGGGGCGGGGTTGAGGTCCCGTTCTGTCCCCGCGAGCACCGTGACGGTGGCGCATCGCGGCGGAACCGGCTGTGCGGGTTAGGGTTCGGCCGGTTCCGCGGCGATGCACGTTCTCCTCGGGTACTACAGCCCGCCGCCCCCGCCGATCACCCAGGGATTGAAGGTGCAGGCCAGGTTCGGATGACCCACCGGATCCAGGGCACGCAGCGCGATGGACAGCGCGCGCGGCGAGTACATCATCGTGAGGTGATCGGAAACGTCCTGCTCACAACCCTCCTGGAGGGTGATGTTCTGCACGGTCGCGCCGGGTCCCTGCTTCAGGAAGGTGAGGTCATAGGGGTTGGTGACCTCGTCGTATCTGGTGCCGATGACCGTGTAGTCGACGCCGGAGATGGTGTCGCCGTTGGCATTGAGCTGGTTGACGAAGTCCGAGCCGATGGTCTGCTGGATACCCGCGTGGCCGACGAAGATCTCGATGAAGCCGAGGATGTCGATGCCGAAGTTGTTGATCGCCCGGCCCAGCGCGCCGATCCCGTCCAGCGACGTGCCGTGGTGGGTGGCGCCGAGGGTGATCAGGTTCTTCACCTTGGCCGCGCCGCCGTCGAACTTGGTGTACCAGTTGGACATCGAGCCGCCCTGCGAGTGCGCGACGATGTCCACCTCGCTGCTGCCGGTGGCGGCCAGCACCCGGTCGACGAACGTGGCCAGCTGCTTGGACGAGTCCTGAATGTAGCCGGTGCCGTTCACCCCGGGCAGCACCGAGCCGAGCCCGCCGCCCTGGACCAGATTCGAGCGGCCGTAGTTGAAGGTGAACGTGCAGAAGCCGGCGTCCTTGATCGGCTGGCTCATGAACGCGAACGCGTCGTAGGCGTTGCTCCAGGTGCCGTGCACCAGCACCACCGGCCGCGGGTGCTCGGCGGTCGGCTTGCAGTTCCAATCGTTGGTGCCGGGCGGCGCGGCGTCGGGATTGAACAGGCTGTAGCCGAACGCGGCCAGGAACGCGGTGGCGGGCGGGCCGTAACCGACTGTGTCGCTGGCATATCCACCGGAGAGCCCGGAGCTGCTGCCGGAGCCGCCGAAGCAGTTGCCCGAGCCGTTGCCCGAGCCGGCGCCGCTGCCGGAGGTGCACGCGGAGCCGGACGAACTGCCGGAATCCGCGACAGGTGCCGCCGGGCGGCCTGCCGCGATGTAGTCGGCGAGCTCCTGCTCCGTCGATGGCGCGGATGGCTCGGCACTCGCACCGGCACCGGCGATCCCCATGACCAGCACCGAGACACCCGTGATCACCGCCGCCGTCAGCGATGAACGGCCGAAGGTACTTCGTTTCATTGCATGCCTTCCTACGTCGAGCACAGAATTCGAGTAGCGGCGTCGAGGTATGCCGGTCGACGACACCGAAACTGCGCCAACGCTAAAACCGAACCGGCGGGCAACCCACCAGACGTCGCGGTTCCTGGACAGCTCACCAAAGCCGCTGTCGCGGTTAGTTAAACGGCACAGTCCGCCCCCGGAAAACAGCTCGGTGAGGAATAGTCACAGTGCAATCGACGGGCCGCTTACCGCCGCGCACAAGGGCACGTGCCTTTCTCTAAGCGGTGGCCGTGCGGGACGGTGAGGTATCCAGACTAATGACGGAATCATGGAGCGAATAAGCGCGGCGGCCGACCATGGGTGAATCTTTTCCAGCCGTCGGCGCGAAGCCGGTGGCAAACCCTGGGAGACCGCCATGTTCGCCTCCGTCCGCTCGAACTACCGCGGCAGCGCGTGCCCGGTACGGCGCACCGCCCGCACCCTGTTCGGCGCCGTCGCCGTCGCGGCCGCCCTGGTGCACCTGCCCGCCGCCGTCGCCGACAGCACCGGCTCGGCCGACGTCGCGCTGCCGGATGTCCTGCGCAGCCTGGTTCCGCCTGCGCCACAACCACTTCCCGCACTGCACGGCCCGGCGACCGCGATCGTGGTGCTCGGCTACGGCCTACTGCCCGACGGCACCATGCGCCCGGAGTTGGTCGACCGCCTGCACGCCGGATTCGTGCAGGCCCTGCTCGCGCCCGCGTCGCCGATCATCGTCACCGGCGGCAACCCGCACAACGGCGTCACCGAGGCGGCGGCGATGGCGGATTGGCTGGTCGAGCACGGCATTCCAGCCGAGCGGATCCACCTGGAGCCGGACGCGGACTCGACCGTGCAGAACGCCGAACGCTCGGCGCGGATCATGCGCGCGATCGGCGCGCGCGACGCCGTGGTGGTCACCTCGGCCGACCACATCGACCGGGCCGTCGGCACCTTCACCGCGGCGGGCGTCGAGGTGGTCGGCGCGGTCACACCCGATCAGGTGCCACGCCTCACGTGGCAATTCGGCCCCGGTTCGTAAAAGGAGCAAATCATGCGCGATATGTCGATGAATGCCGCCGAGCAGGTGCGGGCCTTGGTCGATCGCCGTTATCGTTCGACGACACCGTATGACGTCAGCCGGAAAAAGATTCGGGAATTCGCCCGCGCTGTCCAGGATTATCATCCGGCGCATTGGAGCGCAGACGCCGCGGCCGATCTGGGTTTTCCCGGACTGGTCGCACCCGCCACGTTCTCCTCGATCATTCTGCATCGGGTGCAGCGGGAAATACTGGATACGGTGCTCACCGGCTATCGGTCGTCCCGTATTCTGCATGCCGACCAAGTCCTCGACCTGGGCCGCCCTGTCGTCGCGGGTGACCGGCTGACCTGCGACATCTATTTCGAATCCTTCCGGCATTTCGCCGACTACGACGTGTTGTCGATCAAGAGCGTGCTCGTCGATCAGCACGGCGAGACGGTGCAGACCGGCTCGACCGCCCTGCTCGCCCGGACCGGGCCGGCCGATCCGCGGTTGGCCGAGACCGTGCGCGACATCGCCGTGCGTGGCTACTCCCCCGCCGGGCCCGGCCAGCTCACGGTGGCCGACGCGGATCGGGTCGCGCCGCCGTGCGACTCCCGAATACCGTTCACCACAGTCGATTTCGGTGCGCTGACGGTAGGCACGGAATTGCCTTCGCGGACCGTGCGGCTCGCCCGCGGTGACCTGGAGAACTACGCGGCGGTGGTCGGCGACCTCGATCCGGTCGGTTGTACGGACGCGACCGCGAGCGGGCTGCCGTCGGCGGTCGCGCCCGGCATGCTGAAACTCGGTATGGCGGCGACGTTCCTGAGCTCCTGGCTGGGTGATCCGGCCGCGGTCACCCGGTTTCGCGCGCAGTTCGCGCATTACACGCACTACCTGCGGATTCCGCCGTTCGCGACGAGCGCGATCGAGTTCACCGGCCGGGTCACCTCGATCGACCCGCGCCGCCGGCGCGCCACCATCGCGATCGACGCCCGCTCCGACGGGCGCAGGCTCTTCGGCTACGCCGCGGCGGAAGTCCGCTTCCCCCTTGGCGATTGACTAGACGCCGGCACCCTCGGCGGTGGTCAGGCCGACCAGCCGCGCCAGCCTGCGATGCGAGTCCAGCCGGGCCGCGCGATCGTAAGTGCTGGTGTGCACCAGGATTTCGTCGGCGCCGGTTGCGCTGACCAGACGTTCCAGCTGATCCGCGACCTCGTCCTCGGTGCCGTGCACCTGCCCGAGCAGCGACTCCTCGAAGATCCGGCGCTCCCGCTCGGTCATGGTCAGCGCCTCGATCTCGGCGGGCGGGATCAGCGTCGGGAATTCGCCGCGGGTGCGTGCGTAGGCGTTCGACCACGCCTCCGGCAGCAGCAGCTGATGCGCCTGCGCGGTGGTGTCGGCGATGACCACCGAGCCCGAGACCATGACGTAGGGCTCCGCGCCCCACACGGTCGCCCGGAACTCGGATCGGTAGCGCTCGATCGCTTGCACCATCCGGTCCTGCCCGCCCACCGCGGCGATCACCAGCGGCAGCCCGAACCGCGCGGCCCGCTCCGCGCCCGACCCGGTGGCCAGCAGGAACGCCGGAACACGCAGGCCCTCGGCGGGCCAGCCGTGCACGCCGTCGCGGCCGTGGTCGAAGTAGTCGAGCAGCTCGCTCAGCTGGGCGTCGAAGTCCTCGGCGTCGCGTTTGTCGTGCCCGAGTGCGCGGCGCACGCCGTTGGTGAATCCGACGGACCGGCCGAGGCCCATGTCGATCCGTCCCGGATACAGCGATTCCAGCACGCCGAACTGTTCGGCCACGATCAGCGGCTGATGGTTGGGCAGCATGACCCCGCCGGTGCCGATCCGGATGCGTTCGGTCGCCGCCGCGGCGGCCGCGGCGAGCACGGTCGGCGCCGAACCGGCCACGCCGGGCACGCTGTGGTGCTCGGACACCCAGAACCGGTGATAGCCCCACTCCTCGGCCGAACGCGCGAACTCCACGGTGTCGCGCAGGGCCGCGGGATGGCTCTGACCGCGCCGGACGCGGGAGCGGTCCAGGATGGAGAACCGGACGGAGGGAAGTGCCGAGGTCATACCTGTGTCAACGCGACGCGCGTCCGGTGATTCCGCGCTGCGTCGCCGGTCACTTCGGCGACGGCAGCTCCAGCGCCTTCGACAGCACCGCCCAGGCGCGGGGCAGTTCCGCCTCGAAGTCGGGCCAGGTGTGCATGCCCGCGGCGTCGTATTCGACGGTGGCGGGAATGTTCAGCTCGCTCAATCGTCCGGCGAACCGCTCGGTGCACGAGCGCGCGCCCGCCTCCAGCGCCGCGCCGCCGCCGGCCAAGCGCAGTGCCTCGACGATGGTCGGCGACTGTGCGATGGCCACCAGATCGGCGCCGGTCGGCACGCCGGTCGCGGCGGATAGGTAGATCGCGGTGCCGCGCAGTTCGGCCGCGCCGAGCACGCTGTCGTGTTCCGCCCACTCCGGGGAAGTCGGTGGGCCCCAGAGGTTCTCGACGTTGCCGCCGCGCGAGGCGACGGTGATCGTGGTGACGGCGCGGCCGAGCGGGTCCGCGGTGGAGTAGCAGCCGCTGAGACCGGCCACCGCGCGGTAGCGGCCCGGATGTCGCTGGGCCAGCATCATCGCCGCCTGCGCGCCCATCGAGACGCCGGCGATGGCGCGGCGGCCGCTGGACTTCAGCATCGATTCCACGATCGGTGGAAGTTCCTCGGTGAGAAAGGTTTCCCAGCGGTTCAGGCCGAGGGCGGCGTCGTGGCGGTCCCAGTCGCTGTACATGCTGCCGGTGCCGCCGCTGGTCAGCACCACGTCGACCGGCTTGTCCGCGAAGAACTCCGCGGCGCCGCCCTTGCTCAGCCAGCCCGAGGTGGTCTCGCCGTCGACCCCGTCGAGCAGATACAACGTCGGGCGCGGGCCGGTACCGGTGCCGCGCAGCACGTCGACCTCGATGATCCGGCGCATGGCCGCCGACGCGATCTTCAGGTGGTCGCGGTGCGCGCCGACGCTGTCGATCGAGATCAGCCCGGTCCTGGTCATGGCCGGGTCGACGGCGGGCGGCGGCGCGCTCGGCACGCCGGGGGTGTCCGCGACCGCGGGCACCGCGACCGTCGCGGCGATGACCGCCATCGCCGCCGCGCTGATCGTCGCTCGGTAGCTCATCGCGCCGCGGCGGCTCGTTCTGCCTGGCGGGCCGCCACCCGGTCCCGCTGCTCCTCGAATCGGGTTGCCTTCTCGGCCAATTCGTCGAGGTAGGCGCCGAGCTGATCGCGGGCCCGTTCCCCGTCGCCGGATAGGTCGGTGCGCTCGAACACATTCCACGCCCGCAGCACCGGCCGCACCACGACGTCCAGGTGCTGGCGTAGGTCGTAGATGCCGTGTTTGGCCAGCACGACGGCGTTGCGGCGGAAGTTCGGCTGGGTGAGGCCGGGCATCTGGAAGCGCGTGACGACGTCGGTGATGGCACGAAGCGTCTCGTTCGGCATCAGGTCGAGGGCGGCGGCGCTGATGTTGCGATAAAAGATCATGTGCAGGTTTTCGTCGGCGGCGATCCGTTGGAGCATACGCTCGGCGATGGGTTCGGCGCAGGCGGTTCCGGTGTTCCGATGACTGATTCTGGTGGCCAATTCCTGCAATGTCACATAAGCGACCGAGCGCAGAAACTGGGGCCCCCGCACCGGTTTCGCGATTCCGGTGGTCATATGCGCCATCCTGGCCTGTTCCAGCAGCACCGGATCGACCGCGCGGGTGACCACCAGATAATCGCGCATGACGATGGCGTGCCGATTCTCCTCGGCGGTCCAGCGCCCCACCCAGGTGCCCCAGACGCCGTCCAGGGAGAACGATTCCGAGATCTCGCGGTGATAGGACGGCAGGTTGTCCTCGGTGAGCAGGTTGGTCACCATCGCCGTCCTGGCCACCTCGGTGAGCTTCGATTGACCGGGCTCCCAATCTATTCCACCCAGCGCGGCGAAATTGCGGCCGTCGTCCCAGGGCACATAGTCGTGCGGGTTCCACGCTTTGGCTTTGCGCAGGTGCTCGTTGAGCAATCGTTCGGCGACGGGTTCCAGTTCGCGGAGAATATCGGTATCGGTCAACGCGGTCGGCACACATACTCCTTATGCTCGGCGCGGGCAGCGCGGCGAAATTCGACACTAGGCCGCGAAGTTCAGGCGGAACGCCCTATTTCGTGATCATTGGTCGAGGTGACGACGGGTATCCGGACTTGCTGGGCCGGATCACAATCGGCCGCCTCCTGCGGGTCGGCCACCCGGTACAGGCCGGGCGCCCGGCCCGCGGCGCGGATGCGGTCGAGCAGGTCGTGGGTGCGGGCGGCGAGTTCCGGGATGCGTGCGGTGGGACCGGCGGCCACCACGGCGGTCAGCGGCACCTCGGCGGCCTCGGTCAGCACGGTCAGGACGTCGGCGGTCATCGACGGCGCGCCGACCCGAGCGGGGCGGATATCGGCCGGTACCAGCACCGTGCCGCCCGCCGCGGACAGCAGTGACAGCGCGCGCGAACCGAGCGGATCGGCCAGTGCCGCTTGCACTCTGCGCAGCTTGCGCCGGGCGGCCGCGGTGCCCGCGCCGGGTCTTCGCTCGTCGGGGTGAGCCGGAATGCTCAGCGCCACCACCTGATACGCGGGCGCGACGGCGATCCCGGTCTGGTTCACCAGGTCACCGACCGCGTGCCCGCCGAGGAGCGCGGACACCATCGTCTGCGCCGCCGTCTGGTGTTCCCGTGCCACCACGCGATGTTCGTCGACATAGGCGGTGGAGGCGGCGACCGTCACCATTTCCAGCACCCGCAGAATCAGCTGCGCGCCGGCCACCCCGTCGTCGTCTTCGGTATGCGCCGCAACGAATTCCAGGCCGGAACGGAGTTCGTCATGATAGGCGGCCAGCACGGTTTCCAGGGCGACCCCCTCGCGCGCCCACCGCATTGCGGCACCGGCGATTTCGGCCGGCTCCGCTACCCGCCGTCCGGTGCGCGGGGCGAGCGACTCGACGGCCGCCGCCATGCAATCCCGCGTGGTCGCGGCGACCTCGCCGGACAGCTCACCGCCCGTCCTCGGCGTCAGGTAGTCGAGCAGTTTCGCCGCCAGACTCTCGGAACTCGAACCAACCCGCATAGCCGTCATGACTATCGAAGGTTAACGGCGGATCGTGATCGAATCGGGATACGTCCGCGAAATCAGGAAAGTCATCAGCCGGCCGGTGGCACATTGGGCGAAATCACAAGCACCGGAGTGTTTTTCGCCATGTCAACTGTGCTGGACGCCAAGAATTCCGGCAGTCGTACCGTACGCCGCGCTCGGCGATTATCCCATCGATGCGAACGCTCGACCCCGAAATAATGTGTGACGCAGCGCCGACCGCGCATTCCGGCGCTGCGTCGAGGTCACCCTAACGCTAAGTTCCGGCCACCGGACAGACATCTCGGCGATCCTCGGGAGCGGTCATCGGCGCGCCGCGCACCGACTGGTAAGTTGCACAAGCATCGTGCCCCTTCGCAGGCCGCGTGCCATATCGCAGGAACCATCGATGCCACGGGCAAACCTGTGAGCTCTCCCATGAGATGTGACGAACAACTGTGCAGTAGCTCTCACCACGGATACCATCGAGCGCTGCGCCCCGTACGGCGACGCTGCAGAGTTTTCGAAGGGCAAAAAACCACACATGAGCGGTACGCGAGAGAAGCTGGAAGAGCTACGGGGGATCCTGGAGCTTGCTGAGGAACCCGCCGGCGAGACCGGCATCGCGAAGCGCAAAGCCAAGGGGATACCGAGCGCCCGGCAACGCGTGCGCGCGCTGCTCGATCCGGGCAGCTTCGTCGAGATCGGCGCGCTCATGCGCCAGTCCGCGCAGCCGGGCGCCATGTACGGCGATGGCGTGGTCACCGGCCGCGGCCGCATCGACGACCGGCCCGTCGTGGTGATCGCGCACGACCAGACCGTGCACGGCGGCTCGGTCGGCGAGATGTTCGGCCGCAAGGTCGCGGCCGCCATGGAGTTCGCCTACGAGAACGCCTGCCCGGTGGTCGCGATCAACGACTCCGGCGGCGCCCGCATCCAGGACGCGGTCACCTCGCTGGCCTGGTACGCGCTGATGTGCCGACGGCAGGGCGACATGTCCGGCTATGTGCCGCAGGTGGCCGTCATGCTCGGCAAGTGCGCCGCAGGCTCGGTGTACGGGCCGGTCAACATGGACGTCCTGGTCGCCACCGAGAAGTCGTACATGTTCGTCACCGGGCCGGAGGTCACCAAGGAGGTGACCGGCGCCGACGTGAGCGCGGAGGAACTCGGCGGCGCCGCGGCCCTGACCCGCAACGGCACCGTCCACCACGTCGCGCCGGACGAGCAGGCCGCCTTCGACTGGGTGCGCGACTACCTGAGCTACCTGCCGTCCAGCTGCCTGGAGCAGCCCCCGGTGGTGAATCCCGGCCTGGAGCCGGAGGTGACCAGCCATGACCTCGAACTGAATTCGATCATCCCGGATTCGGACAAGGTCGGCTATGACATGCATCAGATCCTGCTCCGGATCTTCGACGACGGCGACTTCCACGAGCTGGGCGCGGGCACCGCGCAGAACCTGATCACCGGTTTCGCCCGGGTCGACGGCCGCAGCGTCGGCGTGGTCGCCAACCAGCCGCAGGCGCTGGGCGGCGCGCTCGACGCGCAGGCCTCGGACAAGGCGACGCACTTCATCCGGCTCTGCGACGCGTACGGGCTGCCGATCATCTTCGTGGTCGACACGCCGGGCGTGCTGCCGGGCATCGAGGAGGAGCGCAACGGCGTGATCAAGCGCGGCGGACGCTTCTTCCGCGCGGTGATCGAGGCGACCGTGCCGATCGTGACGGTCGTGACCCGCAAGGCCTACGGCGGCGGCTACGCGGTGATGGGCTGCAAGCAGCTCGGCGCCGACATCAGCCTGGCCTGGCCGACCGCGCGAATCGCGGTGATGGGCGCGGAGAGCATGGTCGGCATCGTCGGCCGCAGGCAGCTGGAGGCGGCCCCGGTGGATCAGCGGGCTGCGGTGCGGCAGCAGATGATCGACTTCTACAACGCCACCATGGCTACCCCGTGGATCGCCGCCGAGCGCGGCTATATCGACGCGGTGATCGAGCCGTCCCAGACCCGGCTGGAGATCCGTAAGGCGCTGCGCCTGCTGCGGGAGAAGAACACGGCCAAGCCGAATCCGCGCAAGCACAGCCTGCTGCCGGTCTGAACGCAGATACCCGGTTGTGTTGAGTCACAACGCAACCGGGTATCGGATCGTGGGGTTTCCGGTGATCGCGTTCGCGCCGAACGGGTTCGGGCGCGATGACCTAGCGTCTAGTGCGTGCCCGGCCGTCGTTCGCCGCGACTCGGGCATGCGACGTGCCCGCCGAGCCTGTACCCTACCCTCGTCCGGCGGGCACGCCGCACCACTCGGTCAGCTGTGGCTGCCCCAGCGCAGATCCGCTGTGGCCCATTCCATTTCCCACATCCGCAGGCGCCGGCGGTCCAGGCCGCGACGCAGGGCGAAGTAGCTGCCCGCCACCACGATCGTCGCGCCGAGCAGCGCGCCACCGGTGAGCAGGACGGCCTTGCTGAGCGCCTGGGTCCCGGAGGGCGGTTCGACGATCTTGTCGGCGCCGTTCAGCCAGATCGTGACGGATTGGCCGGGTTGGACCAGGGTGGTCGATTGATAGTCCTCGGTGTGCACCACACCGTCGGCGTCCTTCCACTGCACCTTGGCCGGCATGATCGGCGCGTACAGCGGCGCCTTGCCGGTCTCGGTCACCGTCGCCTCGACCTGGTGCAGCTGCGCCGTCTTGGCTTGCACCACAGCGGTTTCCGTGTGATACACGCTCACTCCGACGGTCAGCACCAGCACCGGGACAATGATCAGGAACACCAGCGCCAGCGCCGCGGCGACCATGGTCTGCACGCGATCCTCTCTGCGGCGCATCGGGTTTCGGTCCAGCCCGACGCGGCGGCACGTCCTGCGATACATATTCACCGACCCTGTGGTCATGACGGTGACTCCTCGGTCCAGAATTCGGTGGTGAGTGCGACGAGTGTGGCGAAGTATTCCTCGATGAGATCGGGTAGAGCGCTCGGGTCGTCGCCGGCGGCCCAGGTCTGCAACGCCGAGATGAGCAGGCCCGCCCCGGCGGCCACCGCGGTAGCCGGGCGCACGTCCCGCTCCGGGTCGACACCGAGCCGGGCGGCAATGATCCGCACCGATTCTCGCTGACCCTCGATGCGGATGCGCTGATATCCGGCGAACAAATCGGGTTCGTCTTCGAAGAGCTGGAACAGCGTCCATCGCCGGGCCAGCAGCGCGGCGCGTTCGCCGCCGTATTCGACGGCGAACCAGTCGTGGACGGCGTTGCGGTAGGCGAGCAGCGGCGACTCGTGCGGCGGGCGGCGGCAGAGCGCCTCGTTGAACAGGTGAACGTCCTGGTCGACATCGCCGAGGATGGCTTCGGCGATGGAGGTGAAATGGCGACTGAAGGTGCGCCGGGTGACGCCGGCCCGCACCGCGATGTCCTCGACGGCGACCGCGCCGAGGCCCCGCTCGGTGAGCAGGTCGAAGGCCGCGCGCGACAACGCTTCCCGGCTGCGCCTGGTCCGCAGTCGACGGCCATCGAGATCGACACCGTCGTCGCTCATATCCTCAGCTTACCACCTTATTGTCCCAATGGGACAATACTTCGGGCCCAAGACGGCTCGGTTCGGGGTCGCTCGGCGACGTGGGCCGGTTCCCGCCGAGCGCGCTACGAGATTCGCGTGGTTATCGCATGCCCAATTCGGCCGAGCCGAATCATGAAGGCGGGCGGAGGGGTCAAGCCCGGCGGATGCTCGACGGCTGATCGAGGATCCGCGGCTGGCGGCGGCGCAGCGCCTGCAACAGCGAGACGGTGTACTCCGGCGGCGCGGCGTGCACCGAAAGCTGGTTCGCCACAGCGCGATACGCGTCCAGATCGCCCTGCTTGTCCAGGTACAGCGCGCTGGTGAGCTGCTGGAGGTAGACGATGTCGGGCAGGTCGGCCTCGGCGAAGCGCAAGATGGTGAACGCGCCGTCGGCCAGTGCGGGTCCGCCCACGTGATCGGCCAGCACCTGGACAATCACGTTGTTCTTGGCGACGACCCGTAACAGGTGGTCGATCTGGTCGTTCCACACCGTGGAGCCGCCGATCGGCCGGGACAGCGCCGCTTCCTCGACGACCACCCACAGCTGCGGCGGATTCGGCCGGTCGAGGATCTCCTGCCGACGCACCCGCAGCGCGACACGCCGTTCGATGGCGTGCTGCGGCTCGCCCGAATGAGCCAGCGACAGCAACGCGCGCGCGTACTCGGGGGTTTGCAGCAACTCCGGCACGGCCCTCGGCTCGTAGGCGCGGACCAGCGTCGCCGCCTGTTCCAGGCCGAGATAGGTGTCGTACCACTTGGGCAGCCAGTCGTTGTCCCGATGCCACCAGCCCGAGGCGTTGCCCTGCCGCGCCAGTTCCAGGTATTCCTCGCGCTCGGTCGGATCGGTGACCTGGTAGAGGTCGAGCAGATCGACCAGGTCGCGCACCCGGAAGCCGGTGCGGCCGAGTTCCAGCCTGCTGATCTTGGACTCCGAGCCGCGAATCGCCTCGCCCGCGTCCTCGCGGGTCAGCCCGCAGCCCTCACGGAGCCTGCGCAGCCTGCTGCCGAGCATCATCCGGAGCACGGTCGGTCCGCCCGCCGGCGTCACCCCGCCGAACGGCCGGGAATCAGCCGGCTTTCGCACCTCCGAAGGACGCATTCTCCGAGTTTGCCATGCCGGGGTTACTTGTTTCTACTGACGAAAGACCCTGTGCCGGTGCCGGACCGCGAGTCCACCGGCCGCCCACAACGCGGAATCCCGGGCCGCGACGCCAGACGCGAATGGCGTGCGGACCGAGATCGGCGCAACTTCTCCGCGCAACCGTTCGGCGCGGCGCGGCGGCCACCCGCGCAACGCGGCTGCCGAGCGCGTCGGCTCAGCGCAGCGCGATATCCGCCGTCGCGCGGCCGAACAGCTTCCGGCCGTCACAGGTCGCGGTCAGCGACACCGTGGCCGTGCGCCGCTCGGGATCCAGCGACTTCACCTTGCCGCGGAACTCGATCTCGCTCGCCTTCGTCGCCGCGACCGGCGCGAATCCGGCGAAGCGCACGCCATAGTTCGTGACCGCGGCCGGATCGCCGAGCCACGAGGTCAGGTAGCCGGCGCCGAGGCCCATGGTGAGCAACCCGTGCGCGACCACATCGGGCAGGCCTGCGCTGCGCGCGACCACATCGCTGAAGTGGATCGGGTTCGAATCACCGGATACGCCCGCGTAATTCACCAGATCGCCGCGGGAGAGCGGCATCGAGCGCACCGGAAGTTCCAGGCCGACGGCAAGATCGTCGAAGCTCGGCACGGTGTGCGGCGGGCGCTGCCGGTCCAGCGGATCGGCCTGCGCGGGCTCGTCGAAGCACTCGACCACGCCCGCCTCCGCGCCGACGGCCGCGCGCTGTGCCGCGGCATCGTGGCGGTCGGCGCCGGATTGGCCGGTCATGATCACCCCGTCGACCGCGGTCACCAGCTCCTTGGCGATTTCCACGCCGGTCTGCGCGACCGCGGTGGAGGTCGCGGTCTGCAGCAGTTCCTTGTGCTGGTTGGTGAGCACGTTCTTGGTCACCATGAAGTCTTTGTCGCCGAACTGCCGGAACGACTCGATGTAGGAGACGCAGTGCAGCTGATCCCCGGCCAGCACCGGCCGGTGTACCTGGATCGACTGTTCGGTCTGCAACACCTGACCGATGTCGTAGGCGGTGAGCACCGACTCGAACATGTTGCGCTGCATCAGCATCAGCATGATCGAGGTGAAGGTCAGCGGCGCGATCAGGCCGTCGTAGCCCAGCTCGGCGGCGGCGTCCTCATGCCAGTGCGCCGGATGCTTGTCGTGCACGGCGCGGGCGAACTCGCGGATCTTCTCGCGCCCTACCTCGTAGTGCTCGGTCATCCGGAAATGCCGTCCCACCAGGGCCAATGCCTGTTCGGACGCGGTGGTCGTGATGTCGTTCATGTGCCTCTTTCGCGAATCCTGGCGTCGAGCTCGCCCGGACCGGCCCACCATACCGAAACGCGACAGGGTCGCGGCGCAGGGGCAGCCGGCCCGGACTCGGCCCAGCCGACATCGGGTGTGGGGGTCGTCCGTGGTAGATCGCGGCAAACGCCGGAAACGCTAACACCGATTACGCAGCGGCCTTGACGACGCACCCGAGCGATGGCAAATCGTCAGCATTCATTCGGTGCCGGCACACCCTGCAGGCGCTGATCCAACCAGAGCATCGCTTCTGGATAGCCGAGCGCGGCCGCGATGACGTGCTCCCCCAGCACGCTGCGATAGACCGCGGACACGCCGAGCCTGCATTGCTCGAGATAGAGATTGCGCGCGCCTTCGGCGGGAATCCAGAATTCCTGCTCGCCGTTATAGACATACAGCGGCGTGCCGGACTTCATGTCGGCCATTTTGGTTACCCGATAAATATCCTCGGCGACCCCGGAATGCAGCGGATCGGGAATGTTGGCGGCGATATCGATCGGCAGCATGAGCACCCCGATCAACCCGTAGGTACTACCGCAGAAGTTCTTCGCCGGCGAGGTCACCACCCACTGCGCCAGATTGTTCATCCTGGCCAGGATCTCGGGCCGCTCCCGGCCGATGCCGAACACCGCCGCCATGAACACCGCGGAGGCGAGGTTGCCGTTCATGCTGCGGGACAGGATCTCGTAGTCCGCGGGCACGCCACCCAGCGCGGCGCCGACGATGACGTCCGCCAATTCCGGCGCGTAACCGTCGATCAGCTTCACCGCGCCGTGCGTGGCGATCGCCCCGCCGGAATATCCGGCCATGCCGAATTTGCTCGCACCGAACTCCGCGGGCAGCAGGCCGCGTACCGCGCGGATCGAGTCGAGCACCGCGTGCCCGGCGACGACCGGTTCGGCGTAGGCCATCCACGGGCCCTCGTGGTCCGGGATGAGCACCGCGTATCCGCGCAGCGCGGCGACATAGGTGGTGGGCGGGACGAAATCGGTGGCGCTGGTGTCAGGGTTCAAGCCGTGCGACAGCGTGTACCCCGGCGTGCAGCTACGGCCCAGCGCATCGATCGGCAGGTTGTTCACCACGACCGGGCGTGGCCCCGGTCCCGGCCAGGGCGCGGCCGGAACCACCAGGGTGGCGGTGGCGAAGGAGGGCGCGCCGTGCGCGTCGGTGGTGCGGTACTTCAGCAGCTGCGCGCGTTGAATCGGCAGCAGCATGAGCGGAGCGGTGGTCGCGGTGACGTCACGTGACTCGATGACCTGCCCCTCGGCGTACCCCGCCAGATCGAACGGCCAGGAATCGAAGATCGGATCACCGACATTGCCCGGCAACGACGCATCGCGCAGGGCGACCAGCGGCGGCGACAGACTGGTCGCCTCCCACACCGGCGGGCCCGGTTCCGGGGCCTGCGCGAGCGGCGGCGGCGGAATCACCTGATCGATCAGATTCTGCACGCCGGGCAACAGCGAACCGCCGTCCGGCGGCGGCGGGAACAGGCCCGGAATCTGTGGCAGCGAAGGCAATTGCGGGAGAGCAGGCAGGCCGGGCGGCGCGGGCAACGGCTCGGCGGCCGCCTGCCCGGTCACTGTCGGGCAGACGATCAGCAGTGCCACGGCAATGGCAGGCAAGCATCTCATGGCACACGCCTTCGGGTGCGGACGTCGGGTTCACCTGGCGGCCAGGGAGATGCGGCTTCCGCCCCCGAAAGTGCCCCTGGTTGTACCAGACAGTCAGGCTAACCCGCCATGCGCGCAACACCGCGCTGAAACGACCGAGTTGTGTGTGACACGTGGCCGAACCGCAACAACCGCACCGAATGTCGCTGGTCGCGAATCAGTTCGGCGCGGCATCGCGGTCGAGGTTCAGCAGTTACTCGGTGCCGGCTCCCCCCTGAAGCGGCCGTCGAGCCAGTTCAACGCGTCCGGGATTCCGAGCACCGCGGCGGTCAGGTGGTCGGGGACCGGAATTTGCTCGGTCTGCACCTTTGCACCGGCTGCGCACCAGCGCTTGTCGGTGTTCACCACGGCGTCCACCGGGATCAGTCCGTCGATCGGCGAATGCCATTCGAAGATCGGCGTTTTCGGCACGCCGTCGTAGAGCTCGAGGCTGTTCTCCTCCACCACGCCGCGCGCGGTGTTGTCGTTGATCATCGAGGTGGTCTTCGCGAAGTCGAGCGCGCCGTGCCCGGCGCCCGCGGAGAGAATGTCGTTGGTGCAGCTGTTGGCCATCTGCGCGCGGGCCGCGAGCCCGCGCTCATTCAGCTGCTCGCTGAGCGGAAAGCGGTCGGGATACTCACGTTCCAGGCCGAGGCCGGCGGCCAGCGCGAGCCCGAACACCGGGTGCGAGCTGAGGCCGAGCGACTCCAGCATCTTCACCAGGTTCATCGGCACGCCGCCCATGGCCGCGCCCGCGATGTTCAGTTCGGGCGCGTACTTCGGCGCGAGCGCGGCCGCCCACGCGGTGGCCATGCCGCCGCCGGAATACCCGACCATCGCCACCGGACTCTGTCGCACCTGCAATTCGGCCACCCGCTGCACCGCGCGGATGCCGTCGAGGGTGATCTGGCCGCCCAGTTTCGCGGCGCCATAGGCGAAGTTCGGTCCGAGATGATCGGGCAGCGCGACCGTCCAGCCGCGTTGCAGCAGCACATTCCAGCCCGGCGCCTCGCGCACGACCAAATTCGGATCGTTGGTATAGAGGACCTTGGACACCGAACATTCGGCGCCCAGTCCGTTGATGATGTGCTGAAACGACAGCAGCGGGCCGTCCTTGGCGTGCGACCGCGGGGTGAGCACGGTGGTGGTCGCCGCGATCGGCCTGTTCTCCGAACTGGTGGAGCGGAAGCGGACGACGGTGATCGTGGTGTCCGGGAAGATCGGCAGCGGCGGCATCACGCGGGTCGCGAGCACCTCGCCGGGCTGCTTGTCCGCGATGTCCGCCGGTGTCGCGTAGAAGGGATCGGGGTCCGGTACGGGATAGAGGGGCGCGCTGTGGCCCGGCCCGGCCATCGTGGCGACGAGCACCAGCCCGGCCGCCATCGCGCCGAACGCGCGGGTCAATCGTGTGCGGGTCGCTCTCCTGCCCATCGAACGTAGGGCCTGACTCATCGATAGGTGCCTCTCGAATGGTCCAACGTTGTGAGTCATCCTCGGCAATTTCGGCACCGAGCGGCAGATAGGGCGGAGATCGTGTTGAAATCTCACAAGTTTGGAGCGACCAGTCTGTGACGGTTATGCGCATTCGCTCGTGACACAGCCCGACCTCCGCGACGCCGTCCTGTGACATGTCCAGCCAACGAGACGGAACATGTTCTCCTCCATGCCGCGGCTCTACCTTTCACCAGTACCGGCGCGGTTGCCGCGCCGGGCTCGGAAGGAGACGGTGGGCATGGATGGCACTGCGCGCAAACTGGCATACCGCGAAGACATCGAGGAGATTCCGACGCGGCGCGTCACCGTCTACTTCGACGGCCCGACCCCCGACGACGCGATGATCCTCGAGTACGCGGCCAGCAGCACGGAGGCGTGGGAGTTCACCTCCGCCGCGGTGCACGCCGGACTCACCGTGACGGTGGACGGCATGCTGCGGCCGGGACTGCGCCGCCTCCCCTGCCGATCGCTCTGGCACTGACCGACTTTCGCGGCCGCCGGGCCGGAAGTGGCCGATTTCCGGCACCTTCTGCACGTCGGCACCCCATGCCGGTTGGCACCGAAGGCAATTCCGGCGACAGTACTCCGCTAGGCGGGCGCCAGAACCCGCCGCAGGAAGGCCACGGCATCCGGCAGCGCCGCCCGCGCGGCGCCGAGATGATCGCCCGGGTAGAGATGGGTTTCGAGATCAGCGCCCGACAGGCTCAGCTCGGCAAGCAGTTTCGCGGTCAGCGGCGGCGGCACTTCCATATCCGTCAAGCCCTGACCGACGAACAGCGGAATCGTATAGCCCGCGGTCGGAATTCGCATCATCGTCCTGGCCGCCGCCCACAGCGCCGGATCATCGAGCGGCTTGGCCAGCATCGCACCGATCGCCACGTCGGCCAGGCGGGCGTTGGCCTCGGTGATGCACTCCGTCTCCACTACCCGAAGCGCCTCCTGACCGACCGGGGTCAGGTAGCTGTCCACGTCGAGTTCCGGTGCGCTGGCCCGCAATCCGGCCAGCAGCATGGCGACATAGGCGGGCGTCTTCTCCAGCGGCAGGCGCGGAATCCACGGCCCGGCAAGCGGAATCAGCAGCTCGAGATTCGACGGCGGACCGGTGGCGGCCGCGCCGCGCAGCTGGAGTTCCGGCGCGTCGGCCGGACCGAGAGACGCGGTGAACAGGGCCGCTTGCGCGCCTTGCGACTGCCCGAGCACCGCCCACCTGGTGCCGAGCGCCGGCGCCACCGCCCGCGCCGCCCGCACGCCGTCGATCACGCTGCGGGCCTGCGAGGGCCCGTCGAGGTACGGATGCGTGCCCGGTGTACCGAGCCCGACATAGTCCGAGATCACCACCGCGTACCCGGCCCGCAACAGCTCCGGGTACAGCGAATCCAGATAGTAGACCCGCGGTTCCAGGGTGAACGCGCATTGATCGGCGATGCCGGTGGTGCCGTGCGCGTAGGCGACGATCGGCCACCCGCCCGGTGGCGGCGGACCCGGCGGCACATAGACGACGCCGGTGCTCTGCATGGGTCCGCGTGGTCCGCGCGACCAATAGGTCAGCCGCTGCGCGGTCTCCGCGCCGTCGACCCGGAACCGCCCGGTCAGTTCCACCTGGTCGGTCACCGTTCCCGGCGCCTCACCCACGCCGGCCACCGCCTGCGGCGCCAACGCGACGCCCACCGAGATCATGACCCCGGCCGCCCCCGCCATGATCCGTGTACACATCATCGAACGACTATCCCCACCGCGACAGCCAGGGGCAAGCCACCACAATCAGTGGCGTACGCGGGGGCTGCACGCCGGTTGCCCGGCCGTCGCCACGGGGTTGCCCGCGCCCGAGGCCGGGCCGGGTGGCTGTCGACGGTACCGGGCGGTCGCTAGGCTCGAAGGGCAGGACCGGTTCGTGCACGGCCCGCACGACGCGAAAGGAGCCGGAGTGCGACACCAGAACCGGCCGTTTCGCCCGCGGCGGCGCGAGGTCGTATTCCACGCTCGAACGACCGTACTGCTGTGCGCCGCTTTGCTGCCAACGGCCTGTACGTCCACCGACACCGCCGCCGTATCCCCGGTCCCGACAACGGTTTCCGCGACGCCGCCGCCGAAGCCGACCAGCACACCCACCGTCGATCCCTATGCCGGACTGCCGCTCATCGATCACACCGACTGGACCCAGGCCATCGACGGCACGCGATTGCTGGTCTACCCCACTACGGCCGGTCGCCGCACCACGACTCCCGGCACCGACGAACGCGCCTGGCAGGAGGTACTCCGGCAAGCACCCGACGCGGACACGCCCGGCATGCGCGACCAGTTCATCTGCCACTGGGCATGGGCCCGGCTGGTAGAACCGGACAAGCCGAGCTGGAATCTCGAACCCTGGCGCCCGGCGGTCGGCTATCCGGCCACGGTCGACGCGCGCTGCAACCCGGGTGGCCCCGAACGTTGAATCCCGCCCCATCCCCGATCGAAAGGACCGACCCCATGCGCATTGTCATCGCAGGCGGACACGGCAAGATCGCTCTGCTGCTCGCCGAGGCACTCACCCGGCGCGGCGACCAGGTGGTGTCGCTCATCCGCAACCCCGACCACGCCGCCGACGTGACCGCGGCCGGTGCCGAACCGGCGGTACTCGACCTGGAACGGTCCGGCGCGGACGAGTTGCTCGCCGCCGTAGCCGGTTCGGGCGCAGTGGTTTTCGCGGCGGGCGCGGGACCGGGCAGCAGCGCCGAACGGAAGTACACGGTCGACCGGGACGGCTCCGTCCGGCTGGCCGACACCGCCGAACAGGCCGGGGTGCGGCGTTTCGTGCAGATCTCCACGATGGGCGCCGGTCAACCTCCCGCACCCGGGAGCGACGACATCTGGGCCGCCTATATCGACGCCAAGACCCAGGCCGAGGACGATCTGCGCAAGCGCGCGCTGGACTGGACCATCCTGCGACCCGGCCGGCTGGTCGACACCGCGGGCACCGGACTGGTCACGCTGGCCCCGCCGCCGGTCGGACGCGGCGATATCGCCAGGGCCGATGTGGCCGCCGTCATCGCCGAACTACTGCCCGCGCCGCACACCGCGCGCATGACACTCGAGCTCGTCGCCGGCGACACGTCGATCGATCGCGCCGTCGCGACACTTGCCGACCGGGCAACTTCGGCCGATGCCGCCCCCCTTGCCGATTGACGTTCACCTTCTCGTTAGGAGCGAGCAACCTTGTTCAGCCGCATCGTATCCATGAAGATCCGGGAGGGATCGCGCGCCGACTTCCTCGACGCCATCTCGCGCAGCGCCCTGTCCGCGCTGCGGGACGAACCGGGTTGCCTGCGCTTCGATGTCTGCGCCGACCGCCTCGACCCGCATCGATTCTTCCTCTACCAGCTATATACCGATGACGAAGCAGCCGAGGCGCATCGGTTCACCGACCATTTCCTGGCGATGCGGGCGGCCGCCGACCGATATGTCGAACCGGGTACCCAGATTCACTACAGCACAGACGTTCTTTTTGTGAACTGATCGTCTTATTGGTACACGGTGTCAGCAAACATGCAGACGCCGAATCCCGCACGTGCGCTTGCAAATCGATCGTGCAGATGTACTTGCATATGAAAGGTGCAGCGACCTAAACTCAGTCGCGCAACGCTTTACAGGGGACAACCAGGGGAGGCCGGATGGTCGAGCCGAAGGCCGCAGCCGCCGTGGGTCCGCCGCCGCCAAACGTCAGGGGCGTTCGAATGAACCAACCACTTTCCGGCGCTCGGCTCGGAATAGCCGCCGCCACACTGGTCGACAAACCAGCGAACGGTACAAAAATGAGCACACCCTCGGCCCGTAGCGGCCAAAGGAACACCGCGTACTCGCGGGAAACCGCCGTCGCGTTCGTCATCGATGCCGTCGAGTCCAAGGGTGCGGCGACCCGGCACGATTTCGATATCGACCGGATCGTGACCACGGCGCACGATGTGGTCGACGACTGGGACTTCCATACCATGCAGCCGTCGACGTTCTGGCGGATAGCCTCCAGCTTCATCAGGCAGTGAGACTTCCGGGCATCCCGATGCCCGATGAAGGCCGAATTGCCTTGTGCCGCAAGCACTGAGCCGACTAGCTCCACTGGCGATGATCTACCCTCCGGCCCAGGGTTTGCGGCACAAGGCACCGAGGTGCCGAACCGGATCGGGCCGCCTGCCGGCGCACGTGATACCTGATGATGTCCCCGCGTTGAATCGCACTGCGCCCGCAGCGAACCCGGCTGCACCGGCGACGAGTTGCGCGGCATGCGGATCGAATCCCCCAGCGCCGCCCGAGAAGTGCACCGGGCCCGGGTCGGATCAGACCACACCGGTGCCGAATCCGCTTGTGCGCGTGCAGTATCGATCAGCATTCGCGCTGAATCACGCTGCGCCCATAGCGATTTGACCAAAACCGCCGAGCGCATTCCCGGCGCCGAATCCCAGCGCCCGGCCGAGCGTAGCACCGGCCATGCCGTCGGCGGCGGATCGCTCCGGGTGATCCGTGCGGCCCAACCGTGGCCTCCCCCACCGATTCGGCCTGCGTCGCACGAACTTACCCGCTCCATGGACAGTGACCGGGAGTGCGTCTTCCGGGTGACCGAGGACGCAGAGGATCGCCCAGCCCGCGAGGCGTCACGTGACCCACCTGGTAGCAGGGTTGGCTGCGCAGATTCGCGCACAGCGGCCGGGTTTCCTCGAACCTTCCGGCGCCGAACAACACTCCCCCCGGGCCAGCGCCGGCTTCGTGACGCGTGGCGGTCCGGCTTCTGCACGGCGTCAGTAGCCGTAGCCCTCGGCGTACTTCCCGAGGATCTCGATCGACTTCTCCGGCCGCTCGGCCTGCACGCTCAATCGATCCATCACCGATAGGTACAGCGCGAGGTCCTGCCGCCGATCCAAATACAGTGCGCTGGTGAGGTGTTCGAGATATACGATGTCCGGCAGTTCGGACTCGGCGAAACGCAGGATGCTGAACGAGCTGCCCGCGGCGGCGTGTTCACCCGCCGAGTACGGCAACACCTGAACGGTGACGTTCGGCATTTCGGCGAGCTTGATCAGGTGCTCCATCTGCTCGCGGTGCACCCGAGGTCCGCCGACCGGCCGGTGCAGCGCGGCCTCATCGATCACCGCCCACACAATCGGCGGATCCGATCGATGCAGAATTTCTTGCCTGCGCTGTCGTACCTGGACCCGCCGATCGGTGTCGGCATCCTCGTACCCGAGTGCCACTACCGCCCTGGCATATTCGGGTGTCTGCAGTAGTCCGGGAACAAGATGCGCCTCGTAGGTGCGAATCTTGCTCGCTGCCTGTTCGAGACCGAGATAGGTACCGAACCACTGTGGCAGCAGATCGCTGTAGCGATGCCACCACCCGGGTTCGTTTGCCTGCCTGGCCAGATCGAGGAACCGCTCCCGCTCTTCGATGTCGTCGACACCGTATAGCGACAGCAAGTCCCGGATATCGCGTTCCTTGAAACCGGTGCGGCCCAACTCGAGACGACTGATCTTGGCGTGCGAACCACGAATGGCGTCGCCCGCCGCCTCTCGGGTGATGCCTCTGGCCTCCCGCAGCCTGCGCAACTGGCCACCCAGTGCGATACGAAGCACTGTCGGACCACGTTCCGCGACAACAGGATGCACCTGACCATCGTCGTCGGGTTCAGCGATCATTGAGTTCGTCTCCGATACTCGGGGGTTGCCCACAGTGTGTCACAACCACCTGTCGCGAAACACACCGCACCGATCGCTTATGTTACCGCTCAACTCGTCAGATAGTCGAACTCCCCGGCCTTCGCGCCGCGCACGAACGCATCGATTTCCGGCCGGGTGTAGAAGAGCACCCCGCCTTCGGGATCGCGGGAGTTCCGCATGGCGACCTGGCCATTGCTCGCCTCGGCGACCTCGACGCAGTTCCCGCTCGGATTGCTGTATGTGCTCTTGCGCCATGCGCCGGTGACCTTGTTGGTGGATGTTTCCGACATGTTCCCCACTCCTCGGTTGTGCCAACTGTGTCAATCAGTTCGTGCAGATGCACGCTCAAACGTTCTTGCATTTGCACCAACAGTTTGGACGATAGCACGAAGTTCGCCACTGCGCGCCTACTAATTCGGACCACGTGGTCCGCAATGTGAGGCACGAGCGTTTCGCCTACCGAACCGACTGGTCAGCAGGTGATCAGGACCATCCTGGAGCGTTGAATCTTGTACTGTCCCAAGGCAGATCGGATCAATCAGTCATTCGCGACAACCCCCGGTGCGTACCGCCGACACAGGCCCGCATCGGCGTTCCAGAGGAGCCTCACCCATGCCAGAAGCGGACAACAGCCCCGTGATCCGGACCGACATTCCGCACTCGGCGCGCATCTGGAACTACTGGATGGGCGGTAACGATTACTACGAGATCGACCGGATCGCGGGCGACGCGGGCATCGAGATCGACCCCGAGATCGTGACCATGGCCGGGCAGTCGCGGCAGTTCCTGATCCGCGCCGTCCGCTACCTCACCGGCGAGGCCGGCCTGCGCCAGTTCCTCGACATCGGCACCGGCCTGCCGACCATGCAGAACACCCACGAGGTCGCCCAGGCGATCGCCCCGGAGACGAAGGTCGTCTACGTCGACCACGACCCGATGGTGCTCGTTCAGTCAAGGGCCCTGTTGACCAACACGTCTCGCGAAGGCGTCACCACCTATATAGAGGCCGACTTCAACGATCCCGAACTCATCGTCGCCGACGCGCAGAACGTATTGAACTTCGACCGGCCGGTCGGCGTGATGTTCATGGGAGTACTCGGACACGCCGCGTCGTATGCGGACCTGCTGCGTGTCGTGCGAACGATCATGGCCGCCGTGCCATCGGGCAGCTACCTCACCCTGTGGGACGGCACCGACGACAGCGCCGACTACGTGAAGCTCTGCGACAACTACTCCGGCACCGGCGGCGCGCCGTACACCCCGCGATCCAAGGACGATATCCGCGGCGTCTTCGCCGAGCTCGAACTCGTTGCACCAGGGTTCGTTTCACTTACCCAGTGGCGCAACGACTCCGACGAGAACGCCCTGACCAGGCCGATCTCTGCCTACTGCGGAGTAGCTCGCAAACCGTAGTCCCATCGCTAAGCCGGACGGCGGTCGGCGACGACCGCCGTTTCGCTCGATTTCGGCTCGGGTTCATCCACGCCGTGAGTGCAAATGTACTTGCATCTGTAAGCGACAGAGGCTTAGACTCGGACCCATATCGGGGAAGTACGCAGGGAGATTCGAGCCGGCGGCGCCTACACAGCAACTTCCCCACACGCCACACGCGAGGGGCGGTCGAATGAGCCAGCCATTCCGGACTCCCCGCCGGGTCGCCGTCATCGGCACCGGCGTCGAGACTCTGCGGCAATGTCCCGCTCCGGTTCCGGTATCCGACTGCTCTGTCGAACCACCCGGCCTCACCTATCGGCAGGCGCGCGACATCCTGTCCGCGCACGAGGTCCACGGACCGCAGTGCAGGCAGTGGCTGGCCGCGGCCGCCTACCTCTCCGCCGGCCTCGACGACGAGTAGTCGTTCGAATCCGTTGGCCCGCATCGATGTTCACACCTGCCGAACATTCCATGCAGCATAACGCGGATGCGCGGCACCGTCCCGGTACCGTGCGATGTCACGAATAGGTCACTCGATAATGCCGTAGGCTCCCATCGATCTCGCCGATAACACCCCCGGCGCAGAACCCTTTCGTATAGTGAGCCGAACGATTCGGGCACAGTTCTATTACGCCCGACGTGGCAATGGAGCGACCCGAATGACCTTCTCCGCGCTGCATCTTCCCGCTGATTCATCCGACACGGCACTCGAAATCGGCGGCCAGCCGGCATCGGTGCCGTTGCAGAACACCGACCGGGTGGCCTCCCGGATGGTGGGTTATTTCGCCACCTGCATGGCACCGTGCCGCACCCTGCCCGGCGAACAATTGCGCGGCGACGTCACCAAACTCACCCGCAGCTGCCTGGGTTTGGTCGCCGAAATGTTCGACCGGCGCACCGTTCCCGGCGACGAACAATTCGGCGAGGTCCGCGAGGCCGCCGCCCAATGGGCCCGAGAAGGCGTGCCGCTCAGCACAATTCTGCGCGGCTACCACGAGGGCGTGCGCATCGCGTTCGGCTTGGTCACCGCACCCGCCAGGGCGGGTGACGTGGACCAACTGCTGGTCGCCACCGATCTGATGCTGGAGCTGCTGGAGGCCGTCACCGCCGCCGTGGCCGACGCCTACGTCGACGAACAGCATCTCGTCGCCAAGGAACACCAGACCGCCGCCCAAACCCTGGCCTCGGCGCTGCTGAGCGGCCGCGGCAGCTCCGCCCTCGCCCGGCAGGCCGGCATCCCGATCGCGGACGCGTATCAGGTAGTCGCCCTGTCGCTTTCGGAGCATCCGGACGAGCGCGATTCCCGGGTCGACGCGAACGTCGCGGCCCGCCGCAAGCTACGCAGGCTGCAATCCGCGCTCGCCACCGTGTTCGCCTCCCGCGCGCTGGCGCTGCTCAGCACCAAGGGCGGCACCATGCTCATCCCGGTCGGCGACGACGGGCAGGCCGCCATGACCGCCGAGACCCTGGCGCAGCTGGCCGAGGCCGCCGAGGTGCCGCTCACCGCGACGGTGGTCGCCAGCGACACCGACGAGGTGCCCGAATCCGCCGACCAGGCACACGAATTGCTCAATCTGGTGCGGGTCGGCGGCAAGCCCCCTGGCCTCTACGAGATGGCCGACCTGGCCGTGGAGTACCAGCTGACCCGCGGCGGCCCGGCCACCCGGCGGATCGCCACCATCCTCGATCCGCTCGAGGCGCACGCCGAACTGTTCGAGACCATGCGCGCGTATCTCGGCAACGATATGAATCGCCAGCTCACCGCGCGTCAGCTGTACGTTCACCCGAATACCGTCGACTATCGGCTACGCCGCATCGCCCAGCTCACCACCATCGACCTCGCCACCTCGGCCGGGATCTCGCAAGCCGCCATCGCGCTGCTCGCCCGCGATCTGGATAACAGCGTCACCCGCCGGTTGTGACCGTCGCGTGACCTGTAACGGATTCGTGCTGGTCACCAGGGCACAACCTTGGGATCCTGAAACTGCCGCGGACACTGGATGGTGAAAGTATGCGAATAGCCGAGATATTGCGCAGAAAAGGCAGCGACGTCGCCACGATCGCGCCCGACACGACAATTCGAAGCTTGTTGGCCACGCTGGCCGAACACAATATCGGCGCGGTTGTCGTGTCACGTGACGGGGAAGGGATCGTCGGGATAATCTCCGAACGCGACGTGGTGCGCAACCTGCACGCGCGCGGAGCGGAGCTGCTCGACACCCCGGTGTCGGAGATCATGACCACCGACGTGCGCACCTGCGCACCCGACGACCGGGTCGACGGACTACGAAACACGATGACCGAGCACCGGATTCGGCATCTGCCCGTGGTCGACCAGGGCCGGTTGATCGGCATCGTCAGCATCGGCGATGTGGTGAAGAGCGCGATCTCCGAGCTGGCCACCGAGCGTCAGCACCTGGTCGAGTACCTCCAGGGCAAGTACTGAGCCCGGCGGGCCGCTAGGCGCTGCCGAGGTCGGCCGAGAGCCAGTGCTCGGGTCGCAGATACACCACGACCTGATCGCCGAAGCCGGCCGCCTGCTTCAGGTAGTTGTCGACGGCGTCGCCGCTCAAGTAGCGCTCGACCATCTCCACGTGCAGTTCATCGGTCAGCGGAACGATCTTGGACACCGGGCCCTCGACCGATACGTACCGAGTGGTCGGTTCGGTGCGCTGCACCAGCAGGGTGAAACGCCCGGCCTCCTTGATCGAACGGAGTTTCCGGGAGTCCGCCCCGGTCATCAGCCACGGCTCGGATCCGGGCCGGTACTGGTACCAGATGGGTACCGATAGCGGGCCCCGGCCGGCACCACCGGCCACCGACAACGCCGCGACGTGCGGCTGGGCGAGGAACTCTTGACGCTCTTTCAAGGTCAATGCCATGGCCTCCACCCTAGTGGGTGAATGCCGTTGCCCTCGATAACCTTCGAAGAGGCCGGTAAAAGTGCGTATCGTGGGTGGCGTCCAACGCACCTTGTGAACGGGTTTTGCGGAGGGAGCGTCACGTTGCGATCCCATGCCTCGAGTGCCCATTTTTCGCGCACACCGGCCCCGGCGGACATTCGAAGGCTCTTCCCCGCACTCGCCGAATCCACCGAAATCTATCTGGACAGCGCCGCGACCACGCAGAAGCCGTTGCCGGTCATCGAGACCATTCATCGTTATCACAGCTCGCGCACCGCCAATGCCGGACGCGGCACCTATCCGTGGGCGACCAGCCTCACCAGCCGGCTGAGCCGGATCCGCGAGCGCACTGCGGCGTTCATCGGCGCGCGGCATCCGGACGAGGTGGTCTTCACCGGTGGCGCGACCGCGGCGCTCAATGCCGTCACCCTGTCCTGGGGTCTGGCCGCGCTGGAGGACGGCGACGAAATCCTGTACAGCCCAGCCGATCACGCGTCCAACGTGCATCCCTGGTATCACCTGCGCGGCCTGCTGGCCCGGTTCGGGCGCCGGATCGAGCTGGTCCCCTACCGGGTGACCCGTGACGGCGAGGCCGACACCGCCGACATCCTCGCCAAGATCACCCCGCGAACCCGCTTGATCACCACCAGCCACCTGCACCACGTCTACGGTGGCCTGACCACCCTCGCGTCCCTGCGCGGGCGGCTCGACCCGGCGATTCTGCTGTGCTTCGACTGTAGCCAGAGCGGCGGGCACGTGCCGGTGGACGTGACCGAACTCGGCGCGGATTTCGCGATCTTCGCCGCGCACAAGATGTTCGGCGCGCCGGGAACCGGAATCCTGTACTGCCACAGGCGAGTCCACGCTAGTCTGGTGCCATTCCTGCCCGGCGGCAACTCGGGGGTGCTGGTGAGCGAGGCTGGACTGATCCCGGCGGCGATGCCCGCGCTGCTGGAGGGCGGCACGCACAATATTCCGGGCATACTCGCGCTCGGCAGCGCGCTGGAAGTACTGGAGTCCTTCGATATCGGCGCCATCGAGGAGCACAACCGCGAGCTGACCCTGCGCCTCATCGACGGTCTACGGTCGATCCGCGGCCTGGACTTCCTGCCCGGGCCTGCCCACGCGCCGAGCGCGGTGGGCTACGGCATCACCTCCTTCACCCTCGACGGCATCTCCGCCACCGACCTCGGATTCGTGTTGAGCGAACTGGGCTTCCTGGTTCGTACCGGACTGCACTGCACGGTCGCGGTCAAGGACAGCGCCGTCGGCGAACTGCTCGCCGACGCCGACGATTCGGTCCGGGTCAGCACGCACATCTACAACACCGCCGACGAGATCGACCGATTCACCCAGTGCGTCAAGACGATTGCCGAGGAGGTCAGATGACCATGGACACCCCGCGCTACGACCGGCGAGCCGCGTCCCGGGTGCTCGCCGGACTGGCACAGCCGGGTCTGTTCGCGGCGCCGGTGCCCGTCCCCGACCGGCGCAGGTTCGAATTCACCTGCACCGCACTGCATACCGAGCCGAACAGTCACCTCACCTACTCGCAGCGGCTGTACCTGGAGCGGTTCATGCGGCCGTGCCGGCCGTACCAGGTCACCAGCGCCACGCACCGGATCACCTGGACCGACAGCGACGGCGTGCCCAACACCGGTCACTATCGCGCCGACGGCCTCGGCCCGCTGATCCCGATCGCCATGCGTGAGACCGTGCTCGCGCTGTGGCACGCGCTCGGCGCGAATACCGCGTTCACCGAACGCATTTCCGCGCTGGGACCGCGCGAGCACGCGATATTGGACGGCACCACCACCGATCACGAGCCGATGGACATCTTCCGCGTCGGGATCGAGGCGGCCGGCCGGGCGCTGGCCCAGCACGCACTGCTGGCCCGGCAGACCCCGTATCGCAGCGCGGCCGAATTCGCCCTGGGCATGCATGAATCCGGGCTCTTCTCGGCCGTCGCCACGCGCTGGTACTGGGAGTTGCAGGCGTCCACCTACCGGCGCGGGATGATTCCGGTGACGCTGATCGCGCAGCCCGACGGCACGGTGCGCTACTCCGCCGAAACCGTGGCGACGCTGCGCGCGATGAAGGACGCCACGATCTCCGACGCGCACACGGTGATGCGCCGCGCGACCCACGTCGAAGGGCTCAGCATCCCGGCGGCGCTGGCCAAGTACCACGACGACCTCGACCTCATCTCCCGCCAGTACGCGCTGCTGCCGGCCGGGACCAGGCCGGCCTGCCTGGCCGCGATGCCGCATCACCTCGGCGGCGGGCACTACAGCATCCTGCCGGTGGTGGTCGATCAGTTCGTCGCGGTGTTCGCCCAGGTCGCCGGGCGCTGCGACCTCGTCGAGGTGAGCGCTGAGCTGGACGGCGACACCGCCGACCGGGCGGCAACGGCCGAGGATCAGGTGTTCTACGTGCCGGATATGACCTGCAAGCACTGTGTCCGCACGATCGGCGGGGTGCTGGAGTCGATGGACATCCGGGTGGTGGAGATCGATCTGCTCAGCAAGCGGGTGGTCGCCGAGTTCCGCAGTCCGCGCAACCGGGCCAGGGCCTTCGAGGCCATCCGGGACGGCGGTTACAACCCGGTCGCCGAGCGACCGGAGACCGCCGCCGCGGACGCGCCGGCCGCCCAGCCGTCGGAAACCGCGGTATGACGGCACCGACACCGGCGCTGCCCGCGAAGCTCGATCCGCTGGTGCGCGCCTTCCTCGATACCCCGGGCGCCGTGGCGGCGGCGCTGGATCGGTTCGGTTCGCCGGTGCACCTGGTGTTTCCGCAGGTGTACGCGGAGAACCTCGCGCAGTTCCGCTCGGTGCTCGATCGGCTGCCGGGCAGGTATCGAATCTGCTACGCGCACAAGGCGAATCAGTCCCCGGCGTTCGTGCGGACCGCCGCGCGGGCCGGGATCGCCATCGACGCCGCCTCGCCGCAGGAGGTGGCGAGCGCGGTCGCCGCCGGGTTCGGGACCGAGCGGATCGAGGTGACCGGACCGAAAGGCGAGGCGTTCCTGCGGGATCTGATCGAGCGCGGCATCACGATCAACGTGGACAACCTGTGGGAGCTGGCGCGCATCCCGGAGCTGGCCGGAGGTCGCACCGACGTGCCGGTGCTGCTGCGCATTTCGGGATTCGAGGCGGCGCAGGTGAGCCGGTTCGGCGTGCCGCTCGGTCACGTCGAACGCGCCTTCGAGCTGCTGCGGGCCCATCGCGACCGAATCACGTTCCTCGGGTTCGCGTTTCACCTCGACTCCGGTGACACGGGGGAACGGGTCCGCGCGATCGACGCCTGCCTGACGCTGGTAGAGCGGGCCTACGGCCACGGGCTGACGCCGTCGGTACTCGATATCGGCGGCGGGTATCGCCAGGTGTTCACCGCGGACGCCGATCGGTTCGACGCCTACGTGCACGCGCTGCGCGAGTCGCTGCTCGGCCGGGGGGAGCCGATGAGCTGGGGCAGCAATACCTTCGGGTATCACGTCGCCGGCGGTGCGGTGCACGGGATCCCGGTGTTCCACAAGTACGCCAACACGATGGCGCCGACCAGGATGCTCGACGACCTGTTCACCACCCCGCTGGAACGGCACGGTGGGCGCAGCGTCGCCGAGGTGATCTCGGACAACCTGCTCGAGCTGTGGCTGGAACCGGGCAAGGCGCTGGTCGATCACGCGGGGGTGACGGTGGCGACGGTCGACTTCGTCAAGGAACTCGCCGACGGCACCGTGCTGGTCAATCTCGATCTGAGCCGCGACTCGGTGACGCCGGCCGATCAGGAGGTGATGGTCGATCCGATCATCCTGCCGCGGCGGGAACCGGACGAAACCTCGCCCGCCGGTGTGTATTTCGCCGGACGACTCTGCCTGGAGCGTGACCTGATCACCAATCACAAAGTGTGGCTGCCGAATCTGCCCGGCCCCGGCGATCCGGTGGTGTTCCCGAACACCGGCGCCTATCACATGGATCTGTCCGCGGCGACGGCCTCCATGCGGCCGCCGCCGATCAAGCTCGCGGTCGCGCGCCGCGGCAACGACTTCCAGGTGTGCCGCGATGCCGAGTACCTACCGGAACCGGCGATCGAGCACCGCGCCGCAGCACTGCGCGCCCCGCGCGTACCCACCGAGGCGTCCTGATGCGCTACGACCACATCACCGAACTCATCGGCAACACTCCCCTGCTGCGACTCGACCCCGCGGTGCACGGCCTGCCGAACATCGAGTTGTACGCGAAGCTGGAGTCCTGCAACCCCTTCGGTTCGGTGAAGGACCGGGTGGCGTGGGGCATGATCCGCGACGAACTCGATGCCATCGCGGCGGGCGGGCAGACGTTCATCGAGGCGTCCAGCGGCAACACCGCGAAGGCGTTGCGGATTCTCGGCGCGCTGCACGGCATCGGATTGCGCGCGGTGACCAACCGGATCAAAGTCACCGAGGTGCGAGATCTGTTGCAGCTGTTGGGCACCGAGATCGTCGAGCTGCCCGGGCTGTCCGAATGCCCAGACCCGACCACGCCGAACGACGTGTACTCGGTGATCGAGGCGACCATGGCCCAGCAACCGGACGCCTACTATCACCCGTCGCAGTACACCAACGAGAAGAACATCGAGGCGCACCATCACGGCACCGGCCGGGAGATCCACGAGGACCTGGCCGCCGACGGCATCAACCGGGTCGACTACCTGATCGGCGGCCTCGGCACCACCGGTTCGACCAGGGGAACCGCCACCTATCTGCGCAAGCACAATCCCGAATTACGCACCGTCGCGGTGGTTTCCGATCGGGCCGACTTCATCCCCGGGATCCGCTCGGAGAGCGAGATGTGGGATGTCGGCCTGTTCCAAGCCGACTTCTACGACGACATCGTGACCGTCGAGGCCGGGACCGCGGTGGACGCGACGCTGCGGCTGGCGACCGGATACGGCATCCTGGCCGGACCGACCAGCGGAGCCAGCTACGCGGCGGCGGTGCAAACCCTTGCGGCGGCGGATGTTTCGCAGCGGAGGGACGGACCGATCGTCGCCGTCTTCATCGTCTGCGACCGGCTGGAACCGTACCTGTCCTACATCAAGAAGCGCAGGCCGGAACTCTTCGATGGCGCAGTGCGCCGGCCCTCGCCGACCGCCACGGAACAGGCCGCCACCCCGACCCTGTCCCCCGCCGAGCTGGCCGAGCTGGACCGCACCGGCAAGCCGACCATCGTGGACACCCGGGGCTCTATGGCCTACCGGATCGGGCACGTGCCCGGCGCGCTCAACATCCGCGACGACCAGCTCGACGACATGTTCGCGCACGGCGTCCCGTTCCCGCGCTCGCGACCGCTGGTGTTCGTCTGCCCGGTGGGCGAGCTGTCGCTGCGCTTCGCCGCCAGGGCCAAGCAGGCCGGTTACGACGCGAGCAGCCTGGCCGGCGGCATCGTTGCCTGGCGGGATGCCGGACTGCCGCTGGAAAGTGGCGGGTGACGCGCGCGGGCCATCCGCCAATTCCGCGCGTGTCTCTTTCGCGTCGCGCGGAGACTACTCAGCAAGCGCGCAACCCAGCGCTGTCCACGCCCGAGAGAGATGATTCATCATGCACCGGTCGAAGAAAACCGTCGCCGCCGCACTGACCGCCTTCGGTGCCATCACCGGGGGGCTGGTGCTCACCGCACCCGCCGCACCGGCTGCGGTCACCGCCGTCGGAGTGGCGCCAGGCCTGAGCTTCGGCAGTTCCACCGCGTTCGGCACGTCCTGCTCCTACATCGTTACCGCCACCGCCGCTCCCGGCGACGTCGTCGGCTTCTTCGACGCCACCGGCGTCCTCGATCCCGGCGGCTGGATCACCGTCCCGTCCTCCGGCACGGTCACCGCGAAGTGGACGCCGCTGGTCCCCGGCAGTCACACCGTGTTCGCCGTGCACAATTCCGGCGCGTTCGTCTCGACCACCGCGACCGTCGGCAACGGCGTCCCCCTCGGACCCCTCTGCCTCGTATTGCCCTGAGCGGCAACCGCCCGCGACGCGAACCGAGCCCGGCGATCAGCAGGTCGTCGGGCTCTTCGCCGACCAGGCACTAGTCTGGTGCGGTGCAATCAGGCCAGGAAGCAGACGACGACGCGGGCCCACGGATCTGGGGCGGCACGACCCTCACCGAGCGCAGGGAGGCACGCCGCACCGCGCTACTCGAGGCCGCGCTGGATCTGATCGGCGAGGCCGGCGCCAGCGGGGTGACCATGCGCGCGGTCTGCCGCCGGGCCAACCTCACCGACCGGTACTTTTACGAGAGCTTCACCAGCCGCGACGAGCTGCTGGACGTGCTCTACCGGCAGGTCGCCGAGGAATTCCTGCAACCGATGACCGCGTTCGCCGCGACCGACGAGCCGACCCGGGACCGCGAACTGGCCCGGATCCTGGTGGACAAGGTGCTGGACGATCCGCGCAAATCCCGGCTGTTCCTGGTCGAGCCGTACTCCAGCACCGGCCTCGGCCAGACCACCATCTCGGTGATGCCGGTGTTCACCCGGCTCATGCAGGATCACCTGTTCGCCCACATCGACGATCCGGTCAAGCGCAGGCTGGCGGCGGTCACCATGGCCAGCGGCAACGCGGGCATGTTCTCCGCCTGGCTCAACGGCTCGCTGCGGGCCACCCGTGACGAGATCATCGACCACTGCGTCGCGGTGATCACCGCGTACCGCTCGCTGTACAAATCCTGACCGGTCGCGAGCAGGGCTCGGGCACAACGCAATTCGGCGCCGGATGCGACCGCGATCACATCCGGGTTGCCAATGCTTCCGTTCGGGTGTTTACTGACCAGCGCAAGGTGCCGATCGTTCGCTGAGGCTCCTTCACGGAAACAGGCCAGCGACCCCGAACGTCGAGAGACGCCCCGGGTCAGGACAGATCTCCCCGGCTTAAGGGGTGATCCCGATTGGCTCCCGGTCCCCGGGTTTACGCCGTGAAGTGCCAAAGGTCTTACGAGGAGAAGTGCTTTACCGGCGTTTTTGCCGGATTCCACTGCTGCGCTCTGCAACGATCACGTACGTACCGTGCGGTATTTGCCGTGCGCCGATGGACGAAGGAGGTGAGCCGGATGCCCGGCGGTAATTATCCGTATCCCTCGTTTGCCAAGTATTCACCCGGTGACACCTCAACAGCCGATTTCATTTCGGGAAAAGCCCCGTAACCTGCTGTTCTCGACGGTGCGCTGACGATTGTTCAGGGAGTGCGGTCATGACAACAGTGGAGATGATCCTGCGGCTGCTCGCCGGGGTCGGCTTCGGCGCGGCCATCGGCTTCGAGCGGCAATACCGAGCCCGGATGGCGGGACTCCGCACCAACGCGCTGGTCGCCGCGGGCGCCACACTGTTCGTGCTGCTGTCGGCCCACGGTTTCTCCGGCGGCGACGCCGACCCGACCCGGGTCGCCGCGCAGATCGTCTCCGGCATCGGCTTCCTCGGCGCCGGCGTGATCATCCGCGACGGACTCAACGTGCGCGGCCTCAACACCGCGGCCACCCTGTGGTGCGCGGCGGCGGTCGGCGCGCTGGCCGGCGCCGGGATGTACAGCACCGCGGCGGCGGGCACGGTCGCGGTGGTCGGCGTCAACGTCGCGCTGCGCGCCGCCGGACGGGCCGTGGACAAGCAGCCCGAGGCCGGGCACGAACAGCCCGCGTCCTACGCGTTCACCGCCGTGACCAACGACGACAACGAGGCGCACGTGCGCGCCCTGCTCGTCCAGGCGTTGACCCGCACGGACTTTCAGCTGATCTCGATCTCCAGCGCGAACACCGGCACGCCGGGCCGGGTCGAGGTGCGCGCCGAACTGTTCGGCGACCAGCGCGACGATCGCCAGATGGAGTCGGCGGTGAGCCGGCTCAGCCTGGAGCCGTCGGTGACCAGCGTCGGTTGGCACATCGCCACCTCGGATGTGAAGGGCCCGCAGGCATGACACTGCTTCGTTCCTACCCGGTCGGCAGCGCGCTCGACCGGCCGCGCAACCGATTCGCCGACGTCGTGGTGTTCGTCGGCGCGGCCGTGCTGATCTGGCTGGTCGTCCGGGTCTCGGCGAGCGCCAACGTGCCGTTCGACCAAGCCGACGCACCGGCCACGGTGTCAACCGATCCGGATCAGCTGCCCTACTACGCGGCCCGCTCGCTCCTGCGCATGTTCGCCGCACTCGGGTTGTCGATCCTGTTCACCTTCGTCTACGCGACCGCGGCGGCGCGGCTGCGGCGGGCCCGCACCGTGCTGCTGCCGCTGCTCGACATCCTGCAGTCGGTGCCGATCCTCGGCTTCCTGTCGATCACCGTCGCCGGGTTCATCGCACTGTTCCCCGGCTCCCAGCTCGGGCTCGAAAGTGCCTCCATCTTCGCGATTTTCACCTCGCAGGCGTGGAACATGGCGTTCGCCTTCTACCACAGCCTGGCCGCGCAGCCGCGCGAGCTGGACGAGGCCGCGCGCAACCTGAGACTGTCACGCTGGCAACGGTTTTGGCGCGTCGACGTGCCGAGCGGAATGATCCCGCTGGTCTGGAACGGGATGATGAGCTTCGGCGGCGGCTGGTTCTTCCTGGTCGCGTCCGAGGCGATCAGCGTGAACAACCACGAATACGCGTTGCCCGGCATCGGCTCCTACGTCGCGACGGCCACCGCGGACGGCGACCTCGGCAAGGTGTTCATCGCGATCGGCGTGATGATTGTGCTGGTGGTCGGGGTGAACTTCCTGTTCTGGCGGCCGCTCACCGCGTGGGCGGAGCGGTTCCGGGTGGAGGACACCGGTGCGGCCGACGCGCCGCGCAGCGTGCTGCTGGATCTGTTGCGCCGCTCGCACATTCCGCTGTTGCTCGGCAAGGTGTTCGGCCCGCTGGTGTCGCCGCTGGATCGGGTGATGAGCGTGTTCGGGCTGGCCGAATATCCGCTGCATGCCTCGCCGGTCCGGCGGCGCGCGGGTGATCTGGTGTTCGCCGCGGTGGTCGCGGCGGCGGTCGCCTACGGCGGGTATCGGGTGGTCGGCTACATCGAGTCCACCGCCGGCTTCGGCGAGGTCGGGCACGCGTTCGGGCTCGGCTTCCTGACCCTGCTGCGCGTGCTGGTGCTGCTCGTGTTCGCCACGCTCGTGTGGGTGCCGATCGGCGTGTGGATCGGGTTGAACCCCAGGGTGTCCCGGCTCGCGCAGCCGGTGGTGCAGGTGCTGGCCAGCTTCCCGGCGAACTTCCTGTTCCCGTTCATCACCGCGGTATTGGTGTGGAGCGGAGCCAGTTTGAACTGGGCGGGCACCATTCTGATGGCGCTCGGCGCGCAGTGGTACATCCTGTTCAACGTCATCGCCGGCGCGAGCGCGGTGCCCACCGATCTGCGCGAGGCCGCCGACAACCTGCAACTGCCGCGAAAACTGTGGTGGCGCAGGCTGATCCTGCCCGCCATCTTCCCCAGCTATGTGACCGGCGGGATCACCGCGGCCGGTGGCGCCTGGAACGCGTCCATCGTCTCCGAGGTGGTCGACTACGGCTCGACCACGCTGGTGGCGGCCGGGCTCGGCTCCTACATCCACGAGGCGACCACGGTCGGTGACTCACCACGAATCCTGATCGGCGTACTGGTCATGAGCATTTATGTGGTCGGCATCAACCGGCTGTTCTGGCGGCGGCTCTACGCACTGGCCGAACGGCGGTACTCGCTGTGAACGCCCGCTCCTTCTCCACTCGTTCGACGGGAGACCGATCATGACCGTGACCACCACCGAGGCCAACCGCGATGTGCTGCTGGACATCTCGGGAGTCGGCAAGCGATTCACCGGCGCGGCCGGCGACGAGCTACGGGTGCTCGACGGCATCGACCTGCAGCTGCGCAGCGGCGAGATCGTCGCGCTGCTCGGCCGTTCCGGCTCCGGCAAGTCCACCCTGCTGCGCATCATCGCCGGGCTCATCGCGCCGTCCGACGGCGAGGTCACCTACCGCGGCACCCCGCTCAACGGCAGCAATCCCGGTGCCGCGCTGGTGTTCCAGTCGTTCGCGCTGATGCCGTGGCTCACCGTGCAGGACAATGTCGAGCTCGGCCTCGCCGCGCGCAACGTGGCGCCGGCCGAGCGGAAGCAGCGCGCGCTGGCCGCCATCGACATGATCGGCCTCGACGGTTTCGAATCCGCCTATCCCAAGGAACTTTCCGGCGGCATGCGCCAGCGGGTCGGCTTCGCCCGCGCCCTGGTTCTGGAACCGGACCTGTTGCTGATGGATGAACCGTTCTCCGCGCTCGATGTGCTCACCGCGGAGAACCTGCGCACCGAACTCGTGAACCTGTGGGCCACCGACGGTTTCCCCACCAAGGCGATCTGCGTCGTCACGCACAACATCGAGGAGGCCGTGCAGCTGGCCGACCGGGTGCTCGTACTCGGCTCGAACCCCGGCCGCATCATCGCCGAAATCCCTGTCCCGCAAGCCCGTCCGCGCGATCGGCGGGCACCGTGGTTCGAGGCCATGGTCGACCAGATCTACGGACTGCTCACCGGCCGCGACGACGAACCCGTCGTCACCGAACCGGACAAGGCGACCCCCACCGCCCAGCCGCTGCCCGATGCCTCCGTCGGCGGCCTGGCCGGCCTCGTCGAACTCGTCTACACCACCGACGGCCGGGCCGACCTGCCCGACATCGCCGACGAACTCAACTTCGAGATCGACGACCTGCTCCCGCTCGTCGACGCCGCCGAGATGCTCGGCTTCATCACCGTCGAGGACGGCGACGTGCTGCTCACCGACATCGGCATCCGCTTCACCACCGCCGATATCCAGGAGAGCAAGCGCATCTTCGCCGAGCAGGCCCGCCACCGCGCACCGCTGGTCCGCACCATCTGCAAGGGTCTGGCCGGCAGCTCCGACGGAAGCCTGCGCGCCGGTTTCTTCCTCGACCTGCTACGCCGCGGCTTCGGCCCGGAAGACGCTCGGCGGCAACTGGATATCGCCATCGACTGGGGTCGCTATGCCGAGTTGTACGACTACGACACGGATTCCGACAAGATCACCGCGGATCCGGCGGCGCAGGTCTTCGACGGTGTTCGGGGGAAGTGGACGGCTTGATACGCTCCTCGGCCTACCCGCCGTCCCGGCACTCGAGCTGATGGCGGGCGAGCGATCCGCGCGCGTATTCGGCCGCCTCGGCGCCGGTGCTCTCGGTCGCTGCCGCGATGATCGCGCGGTGCGCGTCCGCCAGCCGGACGCCGGACCGGGCGACCTCGGTCGCCAGTGCCGGAAGCAGCGCGTTGTGGGCGATGCCCAATGATTCCCGCGCCGTGCCGGGTCGGCTGCGGGTGATCAGCGCGCCCAGGCTCACCGCGATGTCACGAATGCGGGCCGCACTCAGGTCCTCCTGAAACGACGACATCGCGCCGCACAGCAGCTCGAGCGGTAACACCGGGCCCGCCCCGGCGGCGACCAGCACGGCGAGCAGCGGACCGATCGCGCTCGCGACCTCGGTGATCGGTGTCGCCATCGCGTGCCGGACCCGCCGCGCGACAACGGCATTCAGCTCCATGTCGAACGGCTGCGCCGCCTCGGCGAGGGTCGCCTCGCTCTCGACCAGCAGCCGGGCCAGCAGCCAGCCACCCGCGTCGGCGCCGACGCCGGGTCGGTTCTCCGGCCCCAGAGTGACTACGTCGCCATCCCACGCCGCCGAACCGAACGGCGGCCGTACCCGGCCGGCCTGGACGATGGCCGCGAACTCGGCACCGGTCGGCGCGGCAAGGGCGATGCGGTGCATGTGCGCGAGCCCGGGATCGCGCTCCACGCCGGTTCCCTCCCGGATTCCGGCGATGACCCGCACGTGCCCGAGGTCGTCGCGAGAGGTCAGGATTCGGATCGCGGTGACCAATAGCCACCTGCTGCCTTCCTCGGGCTGGTCCAGGCCATCGACCACGATGGTGACCCGGGTTCCCGGCCGGCGCACCTGCGCCAGCGGCAGGCAGACCTCGAGATCGAAGACATCGCCTTCCCTGCCCTCGGCGTCGGCGCGCTGCCGGACCGCGGCACGGGCGTCGGCGAAGCCGGGCAACCGGTCGCACAGTTGCGCCGCCAGCTCGGCGGCGACCGTCTCGATGGCACTGTGCGCGGTGAGAAAGATTGCCGCCGTGACATATTCGGGTGAGATCGGCACCCCGTCGGACAAACTCGGACGAATCAGCAACGCCATCAACGTCGATTTCCCGGAACCCGCGGGGCCGACGACCGCTCGAAGCCGATGCCCACCCGACTCCACGATGTCGGTCAGACGTTCCCTGATGGTGTCGGTGAGCAGCAGACTCCGCGTGAGCTGATCCACCAGCCCCGCCGCCGGACGGCCGGTCAACGCGTCCCGCCGGCGGGCATTGTTCGGCACCAACCAGAGGCCGGGATCGCTGCCGGGAGCGGTCGAGAGCACGCCCGCCGTGAACGACAGATGCTGCGGGAATTGATACCGGCACGTGTGTGCGATCGGTGCGATCAGATCCCCGGGCAGCAGATTCTCCCCCCGCAACGGCAACCCGCGCTCGAACGTCTCGAGCAGGGTCCGGGTAAAACACCCCCCGAACGCCGCATCCTCGTCCGCGGCGACCAGCATCTCCATTCGCCCGTACGACCGGGCGAGCAGATCCGCCCACCGCCGCGCCGCCCCCTGCACCCCCTGCCCCGTCTCACACGCATCGATCAGCACGATCAGCCCATCCAGTGCCGACGTGCCGATCCGCTCCCGAATCCCCTGCGCCAAGTGAAACGCATTCTGCGAGTTGGGCACCGCAGGCGAATCATGCGCCAGCAGAAAGAAATCCCCATCCCCGATCGCCGCACCGTGCCCCACGAACGCGACCAGCAGCGTGGCCTGCTGCGCCGAGGCCGTCGCAAACGCCTCGTCGATCGCCTTGACCAATTGCGCCGCGGTCGGATTGACCACCGCCCCCGCCGCTCCCGTAGCCGCTCCCCACTCCCCCGCCCCGCGCAGCTGCCCCTCCAACTCGACCGCCAGCTCCCCGGCGAACCCCAACTCCCCCAACGCCGCACACTCCGACCCCACCACCAGCGCCAGCCGTCCTCCCATGCAAGCACGATACCCGCGTCCCTCATGACGAACCTGCGCGCGAATACCTACTTGACCAGTTGGGCTCGCCAGTGGGCGAGGGTGGATTGGGTGCGGATGGTGGCGGAGTGGGTGGGGCCGAGGGCGCGGAGTTCGGCTACCAGGAGGACTTCCAGGTCGGCTATGGCGCCGGGGAGGTCGCCGTTTTCGGCCTGGCGGGAGGCCAGGTCGTTGCGGGTGGCGAAGGTGTCGGGGTGGTCGGGGCCGAGGACGCGGAGGCGGTCGGCGAGGAGTTGTTCGAGTTCGGCGATGGCGTCGGCGAGGTTGCCGGTGTCGGCGTGATAGGCGGCGAGAGTGCTTCGGGTGGTGAGGGTGTCGGGGTGGTCGGGGCCGAGCACCCGGAGGCGGTCGGTGAGCAGGTGGGTGAATTCGGTTGCGGCGCCGGCCAGGTCGCCGCTGCGGGCACGGAAGGCGGCCAGGCTGTTGCGGGCGGCGAGGGTGGAGGGGTGGTCGGGGCCGAAGATGCGCAGGTTGTCGGCGAGCAGTTGTTCGAATTCGGTTCTGGCGCTGGCGACATCGCCGTTCTCGCCGTGCCAGTAGGCGAGGCTGTTGCGGGTGCGCAGGGTCTGCGGATCGTCGGCGCCGAGAACACGCGTGCGATCCAGGCGTAGCTGTTCGAAATCCGCGATGGCACCGGGTAGGTCGCCGAGATCGGCCCGGTTGGACGCCAGATCGTTTCGGGTGCGCAGGGTGTCGGGCGCGTCGGGTCCGAGCAGGCGGCGCTGGTCGGCGAACAGGCGCTTGTAGTCGGCGCGCGCGCCGATGTAGTCACCGCAGCGGGCCCGGCAGGTGGCCAGATTCGTCCGCGTGCCAAGGGTTTTCGGGTGATCGGGGCCGAGCACGCGCAGCCGGTCGGCGAGCAGCAGTTCGAAGGCCGAGATCGCACCGATCAGATCGCCACTCTCGGCGCGGTGGTAGGCCTCGCGGCTGCGCGTGGTCAACGTATCGGGATGGTCGGGACCGAGGGTCTCGACGAAGGCGGGCACCCAGGCCGCCCAGAGGTCGCGGTTATCGGCGGATCGGGTGGTCTGCAACAGCTCCAGGAAGTGCAGGGCGCTGGCCGAGTCCCGATACGCGAGACAGTGGCGCACAGCGGATCCGCGGGCATAGTCGGCCGCACGATCACTCGGGCTCTGCTTGATCGCGGTCACGATCGCCCGATGCGCGTCCTCCAGCTCCACACCGAGCTTGCGGCATTCGGCGCGCAGACCGGGCAGCAACGCGCCGTGCGTCACGCCGAGCGACTCGCGCGGCGTGCCGGGCCTGCTCCGCGTGACCAACGCCCCCAAAGCGACTGTCATATCCCGGATTCGGGCGATGTGCAGATCGAACCCGCGCGCCGTCAACGCGGCATCGAGCAGCTCGATCGGCAGCACCGGACCGACCCCGGCGGCGACCATGATGCTGAGGAACGTGCCTGTCGCACAGGCCGTTTCGGCGTACATCCCGCGCGAGGCCGCGTCGACCCGCAGGGCGACGATCCGATCCAGCCCGATCCCCTCGGCCACCGCACCGTCGGTGATGCTCGACGCCACCTCGAGCAGCATCTTGGCCAGCAGCCAGCCGCCGGAGACGACGTGGGATCCCTCGACGTCCGTTGGTGTCTGGCTCAGCAGCGACTGGATCCAGTTCACCCAGTCCGCCGGATCCGAGGGCGCACCGCTGCCCCGCGCGGAACCGACCGCGGTGGCGATGTCGTCGGCGGCCGGCTCACCCACCTCGATCCGGTACATGTGCGCGAGCGCGGGCGCGTCCTCGACCCCGGTGCCGTCCCGGATGCCGACGATGACCCGCACGTGCCGCAGATCATCCCGCCTGGTCAGGTCAGCGATCGCCGAGACAAGCAACCGCCGCGTGCCCTCCTGCGGCTGGTTCAATCCGTCGAGCACGAGCGTCACCCGGCGCCCCGAGGTGGACAACCGCGCCAGCGGATGCCGCACCGACAGGTCGAAGATGTCGAACTCGTCCCTGGCTCGATGCGCGTGCACCGCCTGCGCCGCCTCGGCGAAACCCGGCAACCGGGCGCTCAGCTGCGCGGCCAGTTCGGCCGCGACCGCCTCGATCGAGCTGGCGGCGGTGAGAAACACTGCCGCGGTGATGTATTCGGGGGTCACCGACAACCCCTCCACCAGACTCGGCCGGATCAGCATGGCCAGCAGGGTCGATTTACCCGCGCCGGCCGGCCCGATCACCACCCGCAGCCGATTGCCGCCCGCATCCACGATCGCGTCGAGATGCTCACGCACATCCGGCGTCACGAGCAGCCCGCGGGTCAGCTGATCGACGAATCCCGCGGCGGAGCGCCCACTGACGGCATCGCGATGCCGCGCGGTATTCGGCACCAGCCACAGGCCCGGGTCCGCGCCGTGCGCCGCCGACACCGCGCCCGAGGTGAACGAAAGATATTGCGGCTGTTGATGAACGCATTCCCCGGCGATCGGATCGACCAGGTCCGCGGGCAGCAGGTTCTCCCCGCGCAACGGCAACCCACCGTCGAAGGTGGACAGCAGGGTCCGGGTGAAGCACCCGGAGAACGCGGGCCCGTCCCCCGCCGCGACCAGCATCTCCATCCGACCCGCCGACTGCGCGAGCAGATCGGTCCACCGCCGCGCCGCGCCGATCACCCCCTGCCCGGTCTCACAGGCGTCCACCAGCACCACCAAACCGTCGACGGCCGACTGGTTCAGCCGCTCCCTGATCTCCTGGGTGAGATGAAACGCGTTGTGCGAGTTCGGCACTGCGGGCGAGTCGTGCCCGAGCAGATAGAAGTCCTCCGGGCTGGTCGCGACCCCGTGCCCGATGAACGCCAGCAGCAGCGTCGCCTGCCGCTGCCCGGCCGCCTCGAAGGCCTCGTCCACCGCCGTGACCAGCTGCGCCGCAGTCGGATTCAACACCGGGCCGTCCGCCTCGGTCGCGGATCGCCACCCGCCCGCCTCGGTCAGGCTCCCGTACAACCCCGTCGCGAGTTCGCCGGTGAACCCCAGTTCCCCCAGCGCCACACACTCGGACCCGACCACCAAAGCGAGTCGTCCTCCCATGCAAGCAACATACCCGTGGGCTATGCCAGCAGATCACACACCCGCAACCTGGGCGTTCCGGCTTACCAACGATTGCGTCACCGGCACCGACGCCGGTTCGATACCGAATGGTGCTGTGCGAGACGTAGTGTGGCGGGCCTGGACCCGAGCGGAAGGAGATCCGCGTCATGAGCGACCCCGTGGTCGGTTCGACAGGTACGCTCACATCGCCGATCCGAGGAGCGGGGATGCTCGGGGAGGTCCTGGTGGCAATTCGAGGGGGGACGGAGCTGTACATCGCACGTGCCGTCGAAGCGATTCCGGCAGGGACAACAGTGCTGGTCATCGGCGTCGATCCGGGACGCATCGCCGACGTGGTGCCCCGGATCGCGCTGCCGTCGACCGCGGCCGAAACCATTTGAAACAGTAAGGGAGACAACCGTGCTGGGTTATCACGTACCCGACCCGGACGAGGCGATGCTGATCAGCGGCGCCAAGAGCAAGGACAACGCGCCGTTCAAGGTGGTGATCGGGCGCGGCAGCTGGGTGGTCCCGCTGTTCCGCAAGGTCAGCTACCTGTCGCTGGCCATGTTCGAGGCCGAGATCAAGGAGCGCTGCGTCACCAAGCAGGCGATTCAGCTCGAGGTTCGGGCGGTGATCGCGTTCAAGGTCGCCAACGACACCACCTCGATCGTCAATGCCGCGCAGCGCTTCCTGTCCGAGCAGGAACGGGAGATGTCGGTGCTCACCGGGCGCATCTTCTCCGGTCACCTGCGCTCGATCGTCGGCTCGATGACGGTCGAGGAGATCATCCGGGAACGCCAGAAGCTGGCCGACGAGGTGCTGGTCGCCTCGAAGGTGGAGATGGGCAATATCGGGCTCTGGGTGGACTCCTTCCAGATCCAGTCCATCGACGACGGCAATCTCGGATACATCCAGGCGCTCGCCGCGCCGCACAACGCGACCGTGCAACGCGACGCGCAGATCGCCCAGTCGCAGGCGGCGCAGCTGTCCGCACAGGCCGAGCAGGAGTCGCTGCGCAGGCAGGCGGAGTATCAGCGGGAGACCGCGATCCTGCGCGCGCAGTATCAGCGCGACATCGACAAGGCGAATGCCGAAGCGGCACAGGCGGGTCCGCTCGCCGAGGCGATGGCGTTGCAGGAGGTGCTGACCGCGCAGGCCGAGCAGGCCCGCAAGACCGCGGAGCTGCGCGAGCAGCAGCTGCAGACCGAAGTGGTGAAACCCGCTCAGGCAGAAGCGGAACGGGTGCGCATCCTGGCCGAGGCAGAGGCAGACCGGACCAGGATCCAGGCCGCCGCGGCCGCGTCGAACAACCGGATCGCGTTGGACCAGTTGTTGATCGAACAACTTCCGGAAATCGTCAAGCAGGCCTCGAACGGACTGGCGGGTGCGAATCTGACCGTGCTCAACGGGCCGGACGGAGTGAGCGAACTCGTCAACGGAATGGTCGGGCAGGGACTCACCGTTTTCAATTCACTGCAAAAGGCGCTTTCGTCCAACGACAACGAAAACGCGGGCTAAGGTGACCGGGTAGTGACGGCGCGGCGAGGAGCGGGTGTTGGTGTCCATCGGGAAATTGGTGTCGTTCGACAGCTCTCGGGGATTCGGGTTCATTCGACCGGAGGACGGCGGGCCGGACGTATTCGTGCACGTCAACGACATCGGCCTGGATGAAGACGAGTTGCGCCAGGGCAGGGTGTTCGAATTCGACATGACGGAGGGTGATCGCGGGCCGAAGGCGGTGAATCTGAGCGTGGTCGGCAGTCAGCCCGCCCCGCCGCAGGCCCCGCACAAGTCCAAGCATCGGGCGAACTCCGGCCAGCTCACCGCCGCCGAACACAAACGCCTGATCACCGAGCTACTCCTCGACGCGAGCCCGGCGCTGACCGCGGGCGAGATCCTCACCATCCGCGATCGGCTCACCGTCTTCGCCGAGCAACACGGCTGGCTGGACGCCTGAGCGATCCTCGTCGCGCCGCATCCGCCAGGTTGTCGGATGCGGCGCTTACGATCATCGGCGAGTACCGATGAGTTCTGCGCGGTCAGGCCGTCGGTACCGGTGAGAACCGAATCCGAGGAGGATCGCGTGGACCTACCGGTGATGCCGCCCGTCAAACCGATGCTGGCCAAAACCACGTCCGGGGTGCCACACGAGGCCGGGCTGAGTTACGAGCCCAAATGGGACGGATTCCGCTGCATCGTCTTCCGCGACGGGGACGAGGTCGAGCTCGGCTCGCGCAATGACCGGCCGTTGACCAGGTACTTTCCCGAGGTCGCCGAGTTGCTGAAGCAGGCGCTGCCGCAGCGGTGCGTGGTGGACGGCGAGATCGTCATCGTCACCGACGAGGGCCTGGACTTCGACACCCTGCAGAACCGGCTGCATCCGGCCGCCTCCCGGGTGAACAAGCTGGCCGTGGAGACGCCGGCCAGCTTCGTCGCCTTCGATCTGCTCGCCCTCGGCGACAAGGACCTGACCGAGGAGCCGTTCGCCGAACGCAGGCGGCTGCTGGAGACCATCCTGGACACCGAGCTGGCGCGCGTGCATCTCACCCCGATCACCAAGGATCCCGCGGTCGCCGAGGACTGGTTCACCCGGTTCGAGGGCGCCGGCTTCGACGGGGTCATGGTCAAGGCCGACGACCTGGCCTATCTCCAGGACAAGCGCGTCATGCTCAAGGTCAAACACGAACGCACCGCCGACTGCGTGGTCGCCGGATTCCGCTGGCACAAGGACGGCGAGGGCGTCGGCTCACTGCTGCTCGGCCTGTTCGACGACGACGGCAGCCTGCACCACGTGGGCGTCGCGAGCAGCTTCACCGCGGCCCGGCGCAAGGAACTGGTCGACGAACTGGCCCCGCTGCGGGAGAACGCCCTGGAAAACCACCCGTGGCGCGAATGGGCCGACGCCGCGGCGCAGGCCAGGGCCGACGGCAAGATGCCGGGCGGGGTCAGCCGCTGGACCGGCGGCAAAGACCTGTCCTGGGAGGCGCTGCGCACCGAGCTGGTCGCGGAGGTGCGCTACGAACACGTGCAGTCCGGGCGGCTGCGCCACGGCGGCAGGCTGGTCCGCTTCCGCACCGACCGCACGCCGGAATCGTGTACCTATGCTCAGCTCGACGAGGCGCCGCCCGCGGAATTGAGCGCGATCTTCAGTGAGGCGAAGTCGAAGTGAGTCCTTCGGTCGATATCGAGGTGGACGGGCGCACCGTCGCCATCAGCAATCCCGACAAGGTGTATTTCACCAAGCGCGGCGATACGAAACTCGATCTGGTGCATTACTACCAGGCGGTCGCCGAACCGTTCCTGAATGTGGTCGGCGGCAGGCCGCTGCTGTTGGAACGGTATCCCGACGGCGCCTCCGGAAAGTCCTGGTTCCAGAAGCGGGTGCCGAAATCCGCGCCGGACTGGCTGCACACCGTCGAGGTATCCACGCCGAACGGCACCACCGCGGACGCGCTCGTCGCGCACGATCTCGCGCATATCCTGTGGGCAGTCAACCAGGGCTGCTTGGGTTTTCATGTGTGGCCGAACCGGGCGGACAACCTGAAGATCGCCGACGAGCTGCGCATCGACCTCGATCCCTCCCCCGGCATCACCTTCGACGACCTCAAGCACGCCGCCGTGCTCACCCGAGAACTGTTCGCCGAGTTGGGCATCGAGTCCAGGATCAAGACCTCGGGTTCGCGCGGTTTGCACATTTACGTTGCGCTGGAACCGAACTGGGACGGCTACCAGGTGCGCGCCGCGTCGGTTGCGCTGGCCAGGGAGCTGGAACGCCGGCATCCCGAGCAGATCACCGCGCAGTGGTGGAAGGAAGAGCGCGGCAACCGCGTGTTCGTCGACTTCAACCAAAACGCGCCGCACAAAACGGTTTTCGGCGCGTGGTGCGTGCGGCCGAAGGTCGGCGCCCAGGTGTCGACGCCGATCGACTGGTCGGAATTGGACACCGTCGTGCCGGACGAACTGACCATCGCCACCGTGCCCGCCCGGCTGGCCGAGCTGGGTGACCCGTGGGCCGATCGCGCGCCGCAGTCGATCGCGCCGCTGCTGGAGATGTCGGAACGCGATATGGCCGCGGGCCTGATGGACGCGCCGTGGCCGCCGCAATATCCGAAGATGCCGAACGAGCCGCCGCGCGTTCAGCCGAGCAGAGCCAAGAAGGAGGAGTAGCGCGACTACTCCGTCCATAACACCCAGGTGCCGCTGCGGCCCGCGCTCTCGCAGACCAGCGCGCGGCCGTCCGCGGTGCGGCCGGTTTTCGCCGCGCTCCCATCGCATTTCGCGCCGGCCTGTTGGACCACGGTGGACACCGTATACGGGCCGGCCCACTGGTAGGTGCCGGAGCTGAGTAAGCAGATGAGCGTGGTTCCGTCCGCGGCGGTGCCGATCTGCCCGACCTGCCCCTCGGTACACGCCGCACCCTTTTTCAGGTTGCTTTGACTCGTCGTCGGCGGGCTCGCCGTGGTGGTCACCACCGCGCTCGGCGCCGCCGGGGCGGTCGGCTGGGGCACCTGATCCGCGGTCGACTGCGCCGTGAGACTCGCCGCGGGTTTGTCCGCGCGAGTCAGCGAGTCGGGCAACATGTTTCCGGATACCACCACCAGCCCGGCCAGCGCCGTCACCTCCGCGACCCCGATCAGCAGCGCGAACATCGCCATCACCCGTCCGCGCGGGTGGGAGAACGCGATGAAGCCGAAAACGATGGCGACCGGAAACAATCCGATCAATGCCGCCACCAACGCGACAATCGCGTACGGATTCACGATCGGCGGAATCTCCACCCGCAACCGGCCGGTCCGCCGCCGGCTGGGCGCCGGTTCCGCCCAGCGTTCCTCGGGCTCCGGCTCGACCCACTGTTCCTCGTCGCCCGCCGCCGGCCACCGATCGTCCGGCTGCGCCGCAGGCCAACGTTCATTTTCACGGCGATCCGCCCGTGCCATGCCAGGTCCCTCTCCACACCAAACCACCGTGCAGGAACCTCGGACTGCCCGGACCCGCCCCGATATCCCGACCAACAATAGGGGCCGAACGGCGCGACATCATCTGAAACGTCCAATTACTAGCCGTTTTCCCCGTCGGAGGTTCATGCTGATCGGAAAGTGTCACTGATCTTGTGCTGACTCCTAGGAGGATCCATGTTCGGTAGCACCGACTCCGATGGCCGGGAAAATCGGCCCTGGCACGCTCAAGCCGGCGATCTGCTCGGCGACAATTACAACGTCCCCGGCCTCATTCTGTGCGCGCTCGGCATTGTCGCACTGGCCTGCACGCTCACCGCCGCGGGCTACGGCTTCAGCGACTGGACCCAGACCGGCGCGATCATCACCGCCGTGCTGTGGATTCTCGGGCTGGGCGCCCTGGTGGTCGAGCATCGGCGCGAGGAAGTGATCGAGCGGACCTACGGCAGGCGCGGCCACGCACCCGGCCATCGCCGGCCGGTGCGCTACAGCATGGAACCGGGCGACACCACACCGGACGCGCTCACCTAGTGCGCACGGACCGCCACCCGCTCAGGTGTGGCGGTCCACCTTCGGCAGCGACTCGGTGACCAGCGTCATCAGCATGTCGGCGAGCAGCTCGTGTACCTGCGGCCGGGTCAGCGTGCCGCGGGTGATCCATTCGCGCCCGGCCACTTTCACCAGACCGCCGTAGGCACGGACCATCGCGCGCAATGCCGCACTGCGTGCCGAATCGGCGAGGCCGACCATCAGCAGCAGCCGTTCGGCGGCCGCGTCGTCGGCCTGGTCGAGGATCTGCTGCACCTCGGGATCGTTGCCGACACCCTCGTGGCTGGTCACCTTCACCCAGGTGCTGCCGTGCTCGGCGATGGTGTCCAGCAGCCAGTGCACGCTCGCGTCCACCCGCTCGCGCTCGGTACCGGTGGGCACGATCATGTCGTCGAGCTTCGGCAGGGTGACCATCCGGCGCACCACCGCGAGGTAGAGGTCGCGCTTGTTGCCGAAGTAGTGGTTGATCAGCCCGCGGGCCACGCCGGCGCGCTGGGCCAGCTCGGCGGTCGAGACGGCCGCGTACGGGCGCTCACCGAACATGTCGATCGCGCACGCGAGGATCTGCGCCCGCCGCTCGTCGGGTTCGAGCCTGCGGCGCCGCACCACCGGGCCTGCGGCCTGCGGAGTGGGCGCGCCGATAACGGCGTCGTCGGGGTCCCGGCGAGCGGCGGGTTCGCTCGTCGTATCAGAGAGACCGGGCAATGAGATCCTTCATCACCTCGTTGCTACCCGCGAGGATGCGCAGGACGCGGGCGCCGGTATAAAGCTGCGAAATCGGATACTCCGTCATGTAGCCGTAGCCGCCGAACAGTTGCAGGCAGCGGTCAACCACGATACCCAGTTGGTCGGTGAGCCAGTATTTCGACATCGCCGCGGTGGGAATGTCCAGCTCGCCGCGCAGGTGCTTGACGATGCAGTCGTCGAGGAACGTCCGGCTGATCTTGGCGATGGTGGCGCACTCGGCCAGCTCGAACTTGGTGTTCTGCATGGCGAACAGCGGCTTGCCGAAGGCCTCGCGGCCCTTGGTGTAGTCGATGGTCAGCCGCACGGCCTGTTCCATCATGGCGACCGCGATGATCCCGGTGACCAGGCGTTCCTGGGCCAGCATCTGCATCATCTGATAGAAGCCCTGGCCCTCGGCTTCGCCGAGCAGGTTCGAGGCGGGCACCCGCAGTCCGTCGAAGAACAACTCGGCGGTGTCCTGGGCCTTGCCGCCGATCTTGTTCAGGATGCGGCCGCGCTTGAAGCCAGGGGTGTCGTCGGAGACGTCGGCGAAGATGAGCGAGACGCCGGACGCGCCCTTGGTCGGATCGGTCTTGGCGGCGATGATGATGCCGTCGCAGAGCCAGCCGTTGGTGATGAAGATCTTCGAGCCGGTGATGACGTACTCGTCGCCCTCGCGGACCGCGCGGGTCTTGATGTTCTGCAGATCGGAGCCGGTGCCGGGCTCGGTCATGCCGATCGAGAGGACCATCTCGCCGCTGGCCGCCTTGGGCAGCACGCGCCGCTTGAGTTCCGCGGAACCGAACTCCTTCAGGTACGGCGCGATGATCGAGCTGTGCACCGGCATGCCCATCGAGCCGTCGCCGGCCAGGGACTGCTCCTCGATGATCGCCGCCTCGTGCGCGAAAGTGCCGCCGCCCCCACCGAATTCGGTGGGTATCGCGGTACACAGCAGGCCGAGTTCACCCGCCCGGTTGTACAGCGCGCGATCGGGGTGGCCCTGCGCGACGAACTTCTCCTCGTGCGGGACCACCTCCTTCTCGAAGAACGCCCTGGCCAGGTCGCGGACCGCCTCGACCTCGTCGTCACTCCATGCGGCGCGTGCCATCATCGAATCCTTTGCTCGCAGCTCTCTCCCGGCGTCCGTGCCGGTCCTCGTCATCAGAGTGGCGCACTATTGGCAGAGTGTCAACAAGGCGGACATGCGTCGAACCGCCCGGCCCGATAAGCCCTGGCAGCGGTCAGCTTGCGGGTTGTCGCGCCTGATTGACGGCGGCGAGCGAGGTGAAGATCGGCGTCTCCGGATCGGCCGAGATGCCCTGCCTGCGCAGGAACCCGTCGATCAGACCCCAGACGAACTCGGTGGCCTGATCGACGAACTCGGCGGTGCGCGCCGGATGCGGCACCGCGGTGTCGGCCAGCCACAGGTCGGTGATCGAGACGACCACGCCGACCACCGCGCGCGAGAGGTAGTCGATGCCCGCGGTGTCGATCGGGATGGACTCGGCGATGTCGCGGGCCTGCCTGGCGAACCGATCCGACGCGGCCCGGCCGAGGTCGAACTGCAACACCGCTTTGTCGGACTGCTGGGTCACCTGCGCCTGGCCCAGAAAGCGAAAAACGTTGGGATGCTGCAGAATACTGTCGGCGTATCCGGTGAGCACCCGGCGCAGCGCGATCCGCGGCGGTTGCAACATGAGCGTCAGATCGTTGCCCGCGGCGGCCGCGGCGGCCTTGGCCATCCGGTTGCCGATCTCGGTGTAGAGATCCGCCTTGTCGGCGAACTGCCGATACAGGCGGGGCTTGGTGATGCCGGCCTCGCGGGCGATGTCGTCCATGCTCGGCCGCGGCCCGTCCCGGTCGATCACCCGGATCGCGGCGTCGACGATCTCCGCGCGGAAGGTCGTCGAACGGACGCTGGGACGGGGCACGACCGCAGCATACACGTACCGCTGGTACGGAAATTAGCGTGAGGTACGCCATAGTCTGGGGCGAGCTCTCCCGCATTCGCGAATTTCTTCGTACTGTCAGGAGCGGAAAACGTACTAGCGGTACGGGTCGAGCGTTCCAGCATTCCGCGCACGGTCGCGAGTGCCCGGCCGGCCAGCGCGTGACCGTCCGGCAGCCCGCACCCGAACGAGGCAAGAACATGACCAACCAGCTCGACACCGATACGCCCCGCCCGGATCGGCAGTGGACGGTGACCGCCGACGGCACCGAACTCGCCGTCTACGAATGGGGCAACCCCGCCGCCGCGCCCCTGGTCCTGGTGCACGGCCTCACCGACACCCATCGCGTGTGGGCCACGGTCGCCGCGCTGCTGTCCGACGGGTTCCGGGTGATCACCTACGACGTGCGCGGCCATGGCCGTTCGGCCACTCCCGCGCTGCTCGCGGACTTCCGGCTCGACCGGCTCGCCGCCGACTTCTTCGCGGTGATCGACGCGGCCAGCCCGAATCGCCCGGTGCACACCTGCGGGCACGGCTGGGGCGCGGTGCAACTGTGGGAGGCGGTGTGCGATCCGCGGGCGAACACCCGGGTCGCCTCGTTCACCGCGATTTCCGGGCCGAACCTCGATCATCTCGGCCTGTGGCTGCGGGCCGTCGCGCCGCACGCCAAACTGCGCGCGGGCGATCTCGACTGGTGGGCGAGCGGGGTGCGCGCGACGCTGCGCCCGATTCCGGTGGCGCGCAGGCTCTACCCGCCGCGGGTGCGCACGCTGGTGGTGGAACGACTCGGCGGCCTCTCGCCCGTGCCCGCGCGGATCGCGCGCACCTGGCGCACGGATCTGCTCGCCGGCGGGCGAATCGCCCAGGCCAACCTGCTGCACCATCTGCGCAAGCCGCGGGTTCGGCGCACCGCGGTGCCGGTGCAGTTGCTCGTCGACACGACCGACCCGTTCGTGCCCGCCGCCATCTACGACACCTCCACCCGCTGGGTGGACCGGCTGTGGCGCTGTGCCGTACCGGCCGATCACTGGCTGCCGGTCACCGAGCCGCTGCTGGTCGCCGAGGCGATCGCCAACTTCGTCGACGACATGCGCGCCGACCACGCCGCGATCACCCCGCGCAGCAGCTGACCTCACCTTCATCGATACGGAGATCCCATGCCGGACGCAGCCCAGCCGCTGATCCGCACCCTCGGCGCACCCCTGCCCGACGAATTCGACCGGCTCACCGACTCCGACCTCGCCGAGCTCGACCGCCTGCTGCGCCACGCCGTGACTGCCCGCGGCGAACGACTCGGCGCGGCGGTCGAATCCTCGCTCCAGCTCATCCCCCGGCTGCTGCGCCCGACGGTGAAGCGAGCGTTGGGGCTGTGAGCACACGACTGATGGCCAGAGCGGAGACCATCAAACTCGCTCGCCTGCTCGACCTTTCCGATCCCGCCGCGCTCGACTTCCTGGACGGCCTTTCGCCGGAGGCGATTCGGAGCTTTCGCGAACGCGCGACCGATCTGCTGTTCGACCGCGACGCCGCCCGGATGAAACGCGTTGCCGCGGCGACGAAGCTGGTGCCGACCGCGATCAGCGCCAAGGCAGCCGAGCGTGCGTTCGGCCCGGTCCTGTGCGCGGCCGTCGCGGGTTCGGTCGAACCGTCCCGTGCGGTCGACATCGCCAAGGCATTACCCGCCCGGTTCCTCGCCGAGACCGCGATCCAGCTCGACCCGCGCCGGACCGCCGACATCATCGCCGCGGTGCCCGCGACGCTGGTCGTCGAGGTGGCGCGAGAACTGTTGCGCCAGAACGACCATGTGACGATGAGCCGTTTCGTCGGCGTGGTCCCGGAGAAATCGATGCGGGCCGCGGTGCCGGTGCTCGGCGACGCGGACCTGCTGCGCGTCGGCTTTCTCATGGAAGACAAATCCGCGCTGGACCGGCTGCTGGCACTGGTCACCGACCGGCTCGCCGGGGTCATCCGCACCGCGCACGAAGAAGACCTCTGGGCCGAGGGAATCGACCTGCTCGACAGCGTCGGCCACGAGAACCGCGCCGCCCTGGGCGATATCGCGGCCGGGCTCGGCGGCGAGGTGCTCGACGGCCTCATCGAGGCGGTCCGCACGCTCGACGCCTGGGATTCCCTGCTGCCGGTGACCAGCGCGATGAACGCGGACAGCCTGCGCGTCTTCGCCGAACGGCCTGCGGTACAGGAGGAATCGGTGCTCGCCTCGATCATGAATGCCGCGCTGAACAAGGGGTTCTGGCTCGATCTGCTGCCGCTGGTCGTGCATCTGCGGCCGGCGCAGCTGTCCATTCTGGCCGCCCGGCTGGCGGACAAGTCCGACGAGGAACTCGGTGAACTTGTCGCCCAGGCGGATACGGCGGGCCTGTGGGATTCCATGCTGCCGATCGCGCTCGCCATGACCGACACCGATCGCCGCCGCATGGCCGGCCTGCCGATCATGCGGAATCCCGACGTGCTGCGCGCGGTGATCGACACCACCGCCGAGCACGAACTCTGGTCGCAGGCACTGCCTTTGGTGGACGCGCTGCCCGCGTCCGCGACGCCGATCCTCGCGTCGTGCATCGGCGAACTCGGCCGGGAGCAGCTGCTGGCCGCGGTGCTCGCCGCCGCGCGCAGCGACACCATCGACACCCTGGTCGATATCGCGCTCGCGCAGGATCCCGCGGGCCGGGCGCGGGTGCTCGATCTCATCGACGGGATGGACGATCTCGACGAGTTCCTCGCGGCATTGACCCCGGACACCCCAGATGTGGTGTGGCAGGGGCTGATCGAGGTGCGCGCCGAGATACCCGAATCCCTGCGCACCCGGCTCGCCGACCGCGCGGACACCTGCGGCCGCACCGCCGCGGCCGCCGGGCTGCGCGCGGATCCCGCCTGACTCGAACGCCGGGCGACGCCCGCGCCGAGGTGATACTTTCGCCCCATGATGGGACCGGCTGGTCAGAGGCCCCCTAGCCTCAGCAACGCCGGATGGCTGCACGAACCGTTGACGCCGGTCGGCGCGATGCGGCCATACCCGGACGGGCGGGTGCCGCCGCAACCGCTGCGCCGCTGGAAACAGCCGGGCGGCAACCGAGGTCGGCTCTGGACCCTCGGCACGCTGGCCGGCGTCTCGACGCTCGTGGTGGTCGCGGTGCTCGGCGTGTCCGACAGCCATCCCGCGGCGCCGGAGCCGGACCTGCGCGGCTATCACTACGTCGACAATCTCTGCGCGATCACCGACACCGCGCCCTATCTGCGCGCCGGATTCGTGCTGGCGCCGTCCAGTTCGGCGACGCTGCGCTACCCGCTGCATCAGACCCGCCTGCACCCCGCCCTCGACACGATGAACTGCACGATCCGGCTCGCCCCGCCCGGACCGAGCGAGCGCGCCGACGACACCACGCTCCTGGTGAACGCGGCGGTGCACAAGCGCGCCGATCCGGGGCCCGAGTTCACCGCCCGGTTCGAGACCTGGACGCAGGCCGCGCTCGCCGAGGCTGACCGGGTCAGCAAGGTCGACGGGCTCGGCGACGAGGCCTATCTGGTGCGCAAGGAGACCCAGCACGCGCAGAACACCGGCGTCACCCTGGCCATCCGGGACGGCTGGACCACCTTCGAGATCAGCTGGCTGCACCCGCCGTCGGTGGTCACCACCACCGACATCAAGGTGCCGGAAGTCGTCGAATTGCTGAAGCACACCGCGGCCACCACCATGGCCCTGCTGCGCGCCTAGGCCGCCGAGAGGTAACCGGGCGGCGACCAGGTCGCGGAGTTTGCGACAATGGTCGGGTCGATTTCCCAGCTCACCGAAGGATGCCTGTACCACCGATGGCCGAAAGCATGATCGATCCGGACGAGCTCGCGACCTGTCTGCGGGTACTGGACCAGGCCGGGCAGCTGGAAAAGGAGCATCCCGACTCGGTGGCGGTGCAGCGCGCGGTCGGCCACATGTTCAAAAAGCTCAAGCAGCGCCGCCGGATCGAGGCCAGGACGGCGGTGGCCGCGGCGGACCGCGAGGTCATCGCCGCGACGGCCACCGGGTCACCGCAGCGGATCGACGACGAGACCGCGGGCATCCCGCTCGCCTCGAACGCGCGCGGGGCGACCGCGGGCACGCTGATCCGAGCACGGCCCTGCTACATCTGCAAGCAGCCGTACACGCAGGTCGACGCGTTCTACCACCAGCTGTGCCCGGAGTGCGCCGCGAGCAGCCACGGCAAGCGGGACGCTCGTACCGATCTGACCGGCCGCCGCGCCCTGCTCACCGGCGGGCGTGCCAAGATCGGCATGTACATCGCCCTGCGGCTGCTGCGCGACGGCGCGCACACCACCATCACCACCCGCTTCCCGAACGACGCCATCCGCCGCTTCGCCGCCATGGACGACAGCGCGGACTGGCTGCACCGGCTGCGCGTGGTCGGCATCGATCTGCGCGATCCGGCGCAGGTGGTCGCGCTCGCCGACGATGTCGCGGCGCAGGGCCCGCTCGACATCCTGATCAACAACGCCGCCCAGACCGTGCGCCGCTCCCCCGGCTCGTACAGCGCGCTGATCGACGCCGAGTCCGGTCCGCTGCCCGCCGGCGCGCTGCCCGACGTGGTGACCTTCGGCAAGACGATGCAGGCGCACCCCACCGCGCTCACCGCCTCGCTCACCCCGACGCTGTCCGCGGCCGACATCGCCGAACTCGCGCTGGTCGCGGGATCGGCCACGCCCGAACGCATTTCGCGCGGCATCGCGATCGACGCCGGCGGCCTGGTGCCGGATCTCGCGCACACCAACAGCTGGGTGCAGACCGTCGCCGAGGTGGACCCGACCGAACTGCTCGAAGTGCAGCTGTGCAATTCGGTCGCGCCGTTCATCCTCGTCTCGCGGCTGCGCCCGGCCATGGCGGCCGCGGCGGCCCGGCGCAAGTACATCGTCAACGTCTCGGCGATGGAGGGCCAGTTCTCCCGCGCCTACAAGGGCCCCGGCCACCCGCACACCAACATGGCCAAGGCCGCGCTCAACATGCTGACCCGCACCAGCGCGGGCGAGATGCTCGAAGCCGACGGCATCCTGATGACCGCCGTCGACACCGGCTGGATCACCGACGAGCGCCCCCACTACACCAAGGTCCGCCTCGCCGAGGAAGGCTTCCACGCCCCCCTCGACCTGGTCGACGGCGCCGCCCGCGTCTACGACCCGATCGTCCAGGGCGAGAACGGCATAGACCTCCACGGCTGCTTCCTCAAGGACTACCGCCCGTCCCCCTGGTAGTCCGCAGGCGCTCCGAGCAGAATCGGCCGCAGATCGAGTTCGAGGAGCGGCGTGTCGAATCAGGGTGGGCTGGGGGCGGTGGTGCGTGATCGGCTGCCGTTTTTGCGGTGGTCGACTATGCCGGAATCGCCCGTGCGGTGATCGAACACGCGGGCCTGGCCGACCGGATCACCGTGGTGGTCGGCATGATCGGCGATGGCGGGGCGACCATGCGGTGCCTGGCCATCGAGCACGACTTCGGGCCCGGCGCAGTCGATTTCGTGTTCATCGATCATCTGGAGACCGCGTACCTGCCCGATCTGAAGGCGATCCTGGCGGCGGGTTGGTTGCACCCGGGCACCGTCGTGGTGGCCGACAACGTCAGGATTCCCGGCGCGCCCGGGTATCGGCGCTACCTGCGCGAACACGAAGGTTCGCGCTGGCGCACCATCGAGCACAAGACCCACCTCGAATACCAATCCCTGGTCGCCGATCTCGTGCTCGAATCCGAATACCTCGGCTGACGGCTACGCTGGGACAATGCTGTACCGGCTGCTTGCCGACGCCATCGCCGCGGCGCACTTCGGATTCGTGGCCTACGTGGTCGTCGGCGGTTTCCTCGCGTGGCGCCGGCCGCGCAGCATCTGGCTGCACCTGATCGCGGTCGGCTGGGGCTTCAGCACGATTCTGTTCGGGCAGGAATGCCCGCTGACCAATGCGGAGAATTGGGCGCGACATCGAGCCGGTGTGGCCGGGCTGCCGCCGACCGGGTTCATCGACCACTACATCACCGGGGTGATCTATCCGGACAACGCGCTCGGGCTGGTGCGGGTACTTGTCGCGGTGTGTGTCGTGACGTCCTGGGCGGGATACGCATGGCAGCGGCGGCGGGCAGCCGGAACGACCACCCGCCTTCCGGCATCCCCTTAGCTACATGTCGGAATAGATTGCCCGACAGCCGATTTCAAGCACGTGATCGGTCGCGCGCGAGCCGCTCGGTGACCACCTTCGCCACCTCGGCGGGGCGCTCGTCCAGATAGAAATGACCGCCGGGAAACGTTGCGCGGTCGAAGGTTCCGGTGGTGAAGTCGCGCCACTCGTCGGCCTGGTCCGGAGTCATCGTCGGGTCCTCGGTGCTGACGAGCGCGACGATGTCGGCGGCCAGCGGAGCGCCGGGGGTGTACCGATAGGTCTCCACGGCCTGATAGTCGCCGCGCACGGCGGGCAGCACCAATTCCGCGAGACTCGGTTCGTCGCGCAGCATCTGGATCGGCGCGGGATCGGCGGCCAACCGCTCCAGCTCCGCGATCAGGTCGGCGTCGGAACCCTCGTGGACGCGCTGGGTCTCGACGAAAGTCGGTGCGGGACGGCCGGAGACGAACAGCGTCGTCAACGCCTGCCCCTTACGCTCCAGCCGGCGCGCGGTTTCGAACGCGACTGTTGCGCCCATGCTATGACCGAATAACGCTAGCCCATCGAGGATTCCGAGCTTCAGCACTTCTTCGGCAACCCGTTCGGCGAGCGTCTCGAGTTCGGTGATCGGCGCCTCGCCGAGCCGATCCTGCCGCCCCGGATACTGCACCGCGGCCACCTCGATGCCCGAACCGAACTGTTTGGCCACATCGCGATAGGCGGTCGCCGGACCGCCGCCCGGCGGGAAACACAGCAGGTGGTGTCGGGGAGTCGCGTCGGAGCGCAGGCTCCGCAGCCAGTCACCGGACGCGATCGATCTGCCCATGTATAACTCCTTCTCAGACGGAACTATTACGCTCTTTCGCGTGAACGCGCACACACGGCTGGTCCACGACTACGAAGCCGGAATCGGTGTCACCCCCTCTGCCATTACGCCCTCGCCCGACCCCGGCAGCAATCTGGCTGCGACACTTCCGGTCTGGTCGCTGGCCGCCGGGTCGGTCGCCGCGCTGATCGCCGCCGCCAACCGAATCCGCGGCGTGCGCGGGCTCGACCCCGTGCCGCACCGCATCGATCCCGCGCGCATCACCGCGGCATTCTGTAGCGAACGGCTGCTCAGCATCGGCGGTCGCCCCGCGACGATGTTCGGCGACCTCTCCGGATTCTTCCCCACCTTCGACGGCTGGGTGCGCACGCACGCCAACTACCCGCACCATCGCGACCGGCTGCTCACCGCGCTCGGGCTGCCGCTCGACGCGCCGTTCGATCTGGCGGTCGCCCAGATGGCGATGAGTCGCGCGGCCGACATCGAGGATCATGCTGCCGCGCACGGTGCGATCGCGGTGCGGGTGCGCACCGAGCAGGAGTGGCTGGGCAGCGCCGAGGGGTGGGCCGCCACGATGGGGCCGCTGGTCGCGATCGATCAGCGCGCCGACCGCGGGGAGCCCGGATTGCCGGTCGGGGCGGCGCCGTTCCAGCCGTTGCGCGGGCTGCGGGTGCTCGACCTGACCAGGGTGATCGCCGGGCCGGTGGCGACGCGGACATTGGCGTTGCTCGGCGCGGACGTGCTGCGGGTGGATCCGCCGGGGCTGCCCGAAATCGCCTGGCAGTACGCGGATACGGGGCAGGGCAAGCGGTCGACCCTGGTCGATCTGTGGGCGCAGCTGCCGCTGATCCGGGATCTGCTGGCCTCGGCCGATGTGCTGGTCACCGGGTATCGGCCGGGGTCGCTGGAACGCGCGGGGCTGACCGCCGCGATCCGGCCGGGCATGGTGCACGGCCGGGTGAGCGCCTGGGGTGAGGCGGGGCCCTGGGCCGAGCGACGTGGATTCGACAGCATCGTGCAAGCGGCGTCCGGGATTTCGATCGCCGAGGGCGCGCCGTCGGTGCCGAGCGCGCTGCCCGCGCAAGCGCTGGACCACGCCTCCGGCTACCTGCTCGCCGCGGGCGTCATCGACGCGCTGGCCGCGCGCGCGTCCGACGGCATCGGCCGTGACGTGCGAGTCTCCTTGGCGCGCACCGCCTCCTGGCTGCTCGCCGCGCCGGATCGCACGCCCCGCCACCCACCCGCCGCCCTGCCCGACCCCACCGAGGTCATGTCGTACGGGGACGTCATCACCGCGACGCCCGCCATCGCGGAGTACCCGGCCTACAGCTGGCCCGCCCCCGCTTACGGCGGTGATCGCCCGGCCTGGCCGCTGAAGACCCACTGACCACCGCGCGGAGCCGAGGCGAGACCGGCGGTTAGTCTCGTCGGGTGCGGCAGAAGATCATCATGGATGTCGATACCGGGGTCGACGATTCCCTCGCGCTGCTCTACCTCCTCGCGTCGCCGGAGGCCGAGATCGTCGGGATCGCGTCGACCGCGGGCAACGTGCCCGCCCCGCAGGTGGCGGCGAACAATCTCGCCTGGCTGGACGTGTGCCGGGCGCCGGAGATCGAGGTGGCGCTCGGGGCCGCCGAGCCGCTGGCGATCCCGCTGCGCACCACCGAGGACACGCACGGGCCGCAGGGGGTCGGCTATGCCGAGCTGCCGCAGTCCTCGCGCACGCTGTCGTCCCGGTCGGCCGCGCAGCTGTGGGTCGATCTGGTGCGCGCGCAGCCAGGGGCGATCGTTGGTCTGTGCACGGGGCCGCTGACCAATCTGGCGTTGGCCCTGCGGCTCGAACCCGAGTTGCCGACGCTGTTGCGCCGGCTGGTGATCATGGGTGGCGCGTTCAACCATCCCGGAAACACCACGCCCACCAACGAGTGGAACGTGCACGTCGATCCGGAGGCCGCCAAGGAGGTCTTCGACGCGTTTTCCGCCGCGCCCGCCGACCGCAGGCCGATCGTCTGCGCGCTCGACATCACCGAGACCATCGAGATGCGGCCGAAGCATCTGGCGCGGCTGGCCGAGCGCGCGGGCAGCGTTCCGGTGGAGACGGTTTCGGAGACCGATCCGCCCGAGGCCCGGTCGGCGGCGAGCAATCCGATCGTCCGCTACGCCACCGACGCGGTGCGGTTCTACTTCGACTTCCATCGCCACTACGACCTCGGTTACCTCGCGCACATGCACGATCCGTTCGCCGCGGCGGTCGCGCTCGATCCCGCGCTTGCCGTCACCCGCCCGGCGACGGTCGACGTCGAGCTGGCCGGCACGTTGACCCGCGCGACCACGGTGGCCGACTGGGCGGGCATGTGGGGCCGGGAACCCAACGCGGACATCGTGATCGGCACCGATCAGGAGCTGTTCTTCGATCGGCTGATCACCAGGGTCGGCGACTTCGCGCGACAGGTGTACCCGCCGCATGTGTGAGACCGGAGCGACCGCAACCCGCGGCAACGACGACAACGCCTATCTCGCCGACTTCCGCGATCGGCTCGGGCTGCCCGGAATCATCGACGTGCACACGCATTTCATGCCGGAGCAGGTGCTGCGGAAGGTGTGGGCGTACTTCGATTCGGCCGGCCCGCTCACCGCCCGCACCTGGCCGATCACCTATCGGGACGACGAGCAGGTCCGGCTGAAGACGTTGCGCGGCTTCGGCGTTCGCGCGTTCAGCGCGCTGGTCTATCCGCACAAGCCCGGCATGGGCGCCTGGCTCAACGAATGGACGGCCGAGTTCGCCGAGCGGACCACCGATTGCCTGCACACCGCGACGTTCTATCCCGAGCCGGGCGCCGACGACTATGTCGCGGAAGCGATTCGGCGTGGTGCGCGGCTGTTCAAGGTGCACATCCAGGTCGGCGGGTTCGATCCCGGTGATCCGCTGCTCGACCCGGTGTGGGGGCTGGTCCAGGACGCGCGGACACCGGTGGTGATCCACTGCGGATCCGGGCCGGTGGCCGGGGAATTCACCGGACCAGGACCCATTGCCGCACTGCTGCGGCGGTTTCCGCGGTTGCGGCTGATCGTCGCGCACATGGGCGCTCCCGAGTACGGCGAATTCTTCGATCTGGCCGAGAAATACCCCGACGTCCGCTTCGACACCACCATGACGTTCACCGACTTCTTCGAAGAGGTCGACCCGTTCCCGCCCGGTGAACGCGGTCGGCTGCGTTCCTTCGCCGACCGCATCCTGTTCGGCAGCGACTTCCCGAACATCCCGTACACCTACGACCACGCCGTCTACGCGCTGGAGCGACTCGACCTCGGGGACGAGTGGATGCGCAAGGTCTGCTACCGGAACGCCGCAGACCTCTTCGGTATCGCGCAGGGCTAGTCCAGGTCCGCGCGGGTGCGGCCGTCGGCATCCGGCAGGGCCACGGTGATGGTGTCGATACCGGCATTGTCCTGCAGTGAGCCGAAATAGAAGCTGACGCGACCACCCGGGGACAACGCGTGCACGATCCGCACCAGGTCCTCGCGGCATTCCGCGGTGTACCAGTTGGTGACGCCGCGCGGCCGCCACTCCCAGGCGACGAGCGAGCCGGCCTGGTCCAGTCGCTCGATCACGCCGCTGCGCACGATCGCCTGCCAGCAGGTGCGCTCCGATTCGGTCATCTGCACTTCCTCTGCTTCCGGTGGGCGGCGCTCAGGCCGCACCCACGGTGAATCTGGTGCGCCGATGCACGGGACGTTCGGCCTCGTCGAGCAGCGCGACCGCGAAGTCCTCGATCGAGATCGTCGAGGCGCCGTCGGCGCGGATGAGCAGCTCGTCGACGCCGCGGCGGTAGGTACCGGTCCGCTCCCCCGGCACCAACTCGGCCGGTGGGCTCAAATACGTCCAGTCCGCGACGGTTTCGGCGCGGCACAGTGCGAGCTGATCCGCGCAGGCCTGGGCGATCGGACGCAATTCCGCCGGGAAGTCCGGGGTTTCGTGCAACGTCGCACCGTCGGCGTCCGGCACCAGCAGCGTCGCCGCACCGCCGACGACCAACAGGCGGACGCCGTTGTGCGCCAACGCTTTCAATAGTACCGAGGTAAGCTCCGGCAGTTCGTGTTCCCGACCGGACGGCGGCCGGGTCGCGGTGATCACGAGATCCTGTCCGGCACTGAGCGTTACGACGTCGTCGAGGTCGGCCGCGTCGCCGATCCGCACCGCCGCCCCGGCGGGCACGGCGGCCGCGCGGGCCGGGTCGCGGACCACCGCGACGACCTCGTGACCGCGCGCCAACGCCTCGGCCACCACCCTGCTGCCCACGTCCCCTGTCGCGCCGAACACCGTGATGCGCATGATTCGTCCTCCTCCGGACTCGGTATCGAGTTGCTTAGCTCTAAGTAACTTAACTTAGCGCTGAGCAATTCCGTCCATGAGATACCTCACCACTGAGATATTCGTTAGAGTGCGGTGGTGACCGATCACGTCGACCGCGTTCTGGCGCAATGGCAGGCTCAACGCCCCGACCTGGACGTCTCCCCCATGGCCGTGTTCGGGCGGCTGTCCAGGCTGAGTCAGATCACCGGCACCGAACTGCGCAAGACCTTTGCCGCACACGGCCTCGACGCCGCATCCTTCGACGTCCTGGCCACGCTGCGGCGCAGCGAGCCGCCGCACCGGCTGACCCCGACCGAGCTGATGCACTCATCGATGGTCACGTCCGGCGCGATCACGCAACGCCTGGATCGCCTCGAAGAACGCGGCCTGGTGCGCCGGTCACCCAACGAATCGGACGGCCGCGGCATTCACGTGTCGCTCACCGAGGCCGGCCGTGAGCTCATCGACGACGCGCTCCCCGACCATGTCGCCACCGAGGAGCGGTTGCTCGACCCGCTCACCCCGAAGCAGCGCGCGGCACTCGCCGACACGCTACGGGTACTGCTCGAATCCCTCGGCGACGCACCCTGATTCGACGCCACGCCGGTCTATGCCCAGGCGCAGGCCGATCCTCGCATGCCCACCATGAGCACGCCGGTCAGGCGTGCGGCAATGCGGCGACCAGACCGCGAATGTAGTTGACGCGCTGCTCGGTATCGAAGACCTGCGCGCGATCGGTGATCTTCACCTGGGTCGCGTAGTAGAACCCGGTCCCCTGCACACTCACCTGCACGAAACCCTGGATCTTCTCCTCCTTGACCGCCAGGAACACCAGTCCGAGCAGGCAGAAGACCATCAGCAGCACGGCGAGCACGATCGCGTACGACGGAATGCGCTGATCGACGGTCGTCTGATTGGTGACGATCCACGTGGTGCCCGCCAGCGGATGCTGCCCGGACGGCGTCAGCACCTGCGTTCCGGTGCACCCGATGTCTCCGACGGTGACCAGCACCGGCTCCGGATTCCATTGCGGCGGAGGCGGTTCCGGACCGGACACCCACTGCGGCCGCACCATGCCGGATTCGGACGGCCGAGCGATAGCCTCATCGGACATCACCAGCACCTCCTTCGCCGTCGCCGAGGGAAGGATCCCCCCGCACAGATCGGCCGGCGAGTCCTCGTCGCCGCGTCATCGCCAGCCGAGGAACCTTCCAATTTACTACTCGTCAACGCCGCTCGACAACTAGCAGATACTCGGCAAATATCGACCGGAGCCGAGAACTGCGCAGGTAGACGGCATGCATCAGGCAACAGGCGAGCCAGCTGAAGACCAACTCCGACCAACGGGCGACCGATCAGCGCTCCATGCGCTCGTGCGCGCGGGGGTCGATATGCGGGTCGTCGATTGGTTCGGTCAGACCCACCGCGCCGAGCCATGGCTGAGCGTCATCCCCCTCGGCGAGCCACGGCGCGGCGTCGCACTGCTGCGGCACCGCGGCGGCAGTGGGCGCGCGGACAAGTTCGAGCAGGCGATCGCGGACATCGAAACTCGGCACGGCGACCGGATTCTGCCCGTCACCACCGAGGTCGTGCCGGTGTGGACGCGGATCAGCATCCGGCCGACCGACATGGCCGGCGGGCTCATCGCGGCGACCGCGCTAGTACATGGAGTCGCCGTGGTCACTCGGAATGTGCAGCACTTCCAAGAGACGGGGGCCGCGGTGCTCGACCCGCTCGGGTGAGCACCGCAGCTCAGTGCGTATCGAAGGCGCGGAGCAGTTCCTCGGCGGCGAGGGCGGCGGTGAGGGTTCCGTCGCGGACCTGGCTTTCCACCTGGGCGCGAATGGCTTTCACGTTGGGATTGTCGGCCAGGCGGCGCAGGAGCTGGTCGTGCACCATGGTCCAGGTCCAGTTGACCTGCTGACGACGGCGCTTCTCGTCGAATTCGCCCGCGTCGGTGAGGACTCGGCGGTGTTCGAGCACGGTGGACCAGAACTTGTCCAGGCCGGTGCCCTCCAGACCGCTCATGGTGAGCACCGGCGGGCGCCACAGCGCGTCGTGCGGATGGATCAGGCGCAGCGCGCCGGCCAGTTCGCGGGCGGCGGACTTCGCCTCCAGCTCGTGCTTGCCGTCGGCCTTGTTGACCGCCACCAGGTCGGCGAGCTCGAGCACGCCTTTCTTGATGCCCTGCAACTGATCTCCGGTGCGGGCCAGGGTGAGGAAGCAGAACACGTCGACCATGTTCGCGACGGTGACCTCGGATTGGCCGACGCCGACCGTCTCCACCAGGATCACGTCGTAACCGGCGGCCTCGAGCAGCACGATGGTCTCACGGGTCGCCTTGGCCACGCCGCCGAGCGTGCCCGCGGTGGGCGAGGGGCGGATATAGGCGTTGCGCTCCACCGACAGTCGAGCCATCCGGGTCTTGTCGCCGAGGATGGAACCGCCGGTGCGGGTGGACGACGGATCGACCGCGAGCACCGCGACCCGATGGCCCTTGCCGATCAGATCCATGCCGAGCGCGTCGATGAACGTCGACTTGCCGACGCCAGGAACACCGGTGATGCCAACCCGATTCGACACCACGGCGTTCGCGGAGCTGTGCCGGTCCGGCGTCAGCTTCAGCAGCAGCTGCTGCGCGAGGTCCCGGTGATCCGCGCGGGTCGATTCGACCAGGGTGATCGCGCGCGCGAGCGCGGCCCGCTCCCCCGCGCGCACGGCCTCCGCCATCGCGTCGACGTCGATCGTCCGGCTCGCCGACCGGCGGCCGCGGTCGGCCGGCGCACCGGGGCGACCCTCATCGGACGAATCCGATCGAAGGTCGCCGCCGGCCGAGGGAGCGACAGAGTTGTGCTCGCTCATTCGCCCTCGGCGGAATCCCCGGCACCGCTGCCGCTTTCGGACCCCAGCTCGGGATGACCGAGCTCGGTGGCCAGCTTCTTCAGCAGATCGATCGCGGCGTCCGCGATGACGGTGCCCGGCGGGAAGATCGCCGCCGCGCCCGCCTCGTACAGCGCGTCGAAGTCGCCGGGCGGGATGACGCCGCCGACGATGACCATGATGTCCGGTCGCCCCGCATCGGCCAGTGCCTGCCGCAAGGCGGGCACCAGCGTGAGGTGGCCTGCCGCCAGCGAGGACACACCGACAACGTGCACGTCGTTGTCCGCCGCCTGCTGGGCCACCTCCTCGGGGGTCTGGAACAGCGGGCCCACGTCCACGTCGAAGCCGAGATCGGCGAAGGCGGTGGCGATCACCTTCTGGCCGCGGTCGTGACCGTCCTGCCCCATTTTCGCGACGAGGATACGCGGGCGACGGCCTTCCGCCTCGGCGAACTCCTCGACCAGATCGCTCGCCTTGGTGATGTTGCTGACCTTCCCTGCCTCGTCGCGGTACACACCGGAGAGGGTACGGATCTCGGCCTGGTGGCGGCCGTAGACCTGCTCCAGCGCGTCGGAGATCTCGCCGACGGTCGCCTTGGCGCGCGCGGCGTCGATGGCGAGGGCCAGCAGGTTGTTCTCCATGCCGCCCGCGGAAGCGGCCGCGGCACGGGTCAATGCGGCCAGCGCGCGTTCGACCTCGGCCGAATCCCGGTCGGCGCGCAGCTGACGCAGCTTCTCGATCTGCTCCGCGCGCACCCGCGAGTTCTCCACCTTGAGGACCTCGACCTGCTGGTCCTCCTCGGCCTGATACTTGTTGATGCCGATCACCGGCTGCTGCCCGGTGTCGATCCGCGCCTGCGTGCGCGCGGCGGCCTCCTCGATGCGCAGCTTCGGAATGCCCTCGCCGATCGCCTGCGCCATCCCGCCGTGCGCCTCCACCTCGGCGATGTGCGCGCGTGCCCGGTTGGCCAGCTGATGGGTCAGCCACTCGACGTAATACGAACCGCCCCACGGGTCAACGGGCCGGGTGGTCTTGGACTCCTGCTGGATGAGCAGCTGGGTGTTGCGCGCGATGCGGGCGGAGAAGTCGGTCGGCAGGGCGAGCGCCTCGTCCAGCGCGTTGGTGTGCAGCGACTGGGTGTGCCCCTGGGTCGCGGCCATCGCCTCGATGCAGGTGCGCGCGACGTTGTTGTACGCGTCCTGCGCGGTGAGCGACCAGCCGGAGGTCTGCGAATGGGTGCGCAGCGACAGCGATTTCGAGCTCTTCGGCTCGAACTTCGCGACCAGCTCGCTCCACAGCAGCCGCCCGGCGCGCAGCTTGGCCACCTCCATGAAGAAGTTCATGCCGATGGCCCAGAAGAACGACAGCCGCGGCGCGAACTTGTCCACCGCCATGCCCGCGTCGATGCCGGCCCGGATGTACTCGACGCCGTCGGCGAGGGTGTAGGCCAGCTCCAGGTCGGCGGTCGCGCCGGCTTCCTGAATGTGGTAGCCGGAGATGGAGATCGAGTTGAACTTCGGCATCTTCGCGCTGGTGAACGCGAAGATATCGGAGATGATCCGCATCGAGGGCTTCGGCGGGTAGATGTAGGTGTTGCGGACCATGAACTCCTTCAGAATGTCGTTCTGAATGGTTCCGGCCAGCTGCTCCGGTCCGACGCCCTGCTCTTCTGCCGCAACGACATACAGCGCGAGGATCGGCAGCACCGCGCCGTTCATCGTCATCGACACGCTGACCTGGTCGAGCGGGATGTGGTCGAAGAGCTGACGCATGTCGAGGATGGAGTCGATGGCCACCCCGGCCATGCCGACGTCACCCTGCACCCGCGGATGATCGGAGTCGTAACCGCGATGCGTGGCGAGGTCGAAGGCGACCGACAGACCCTTCTGCCCGGCCTGAAGATTGCGGCGGTAGAAGGCATTCGAGTCCGCGGCGGTGGAGAAGCCCGCGTACTGGCGGATGGTCCACGGCTGGTTGACGTACATCGTCGGGTAGGGACCGCGGACGAACGGCGCGACGCCGGGCACGCTGTCGAGCGGATAGCCCTCGGCCACAACCGCATCCCGATCGGCCCTGGTGAACACCGGTGGCACGTCGATGCCCTCGGGCGTCGACCACACCAGCTGCTCGGGCGCATAGTGATTCGCCTTCGCGGCCTCGGCGACGAAGGCCTCGACCTGCGCGGAGTCCACGGCGGCCGGCTCCGGCGCCCGCTCGGTGAGCGGCACCTCGGCGAAATTGCCTATCACGTGCTTGATTTCACGAGTAGTCATCAGGCTCCCACCTTCTCCAACAGGCCGGACAACGCGGCGACCGCATCGATCTTCGCCGCGAGGAATCCGTCCGGACGCTGCGCGTCGGTCAGCTCGGCCACCGCCTTCGCGGCACCGGCCAGCAACACCGTTTCCACGCCGGCGGCGCGCAGCTGCTCCACCGCCGCACCGGCTTCCACGCCGTAGCGCTTGTCCGAACCACACAGGACCGCGATCGGCGCACCGGCCTCGGTGGCCGCCGCGGCGATCGCGTCCACGGTCAATGGTCCGGGATTGACGGACTCGATTCCACCGGAGGCCAACAGGTTTGCGATGAAGGTCACCCGAACGTTGTGTTCGGCCACCGAACCGAGCGGCACCAGCAGCGCCTTCGGCCGCGCGCCGTGCTCGGCCAGGTAGGCGTCGGACCGGTTGCGCAACGCCTCGAAGGTGGCGCCGTAGCGCGCCACCCGGCCGTCCGCGCGCGCCGCCTCGGACAGCGGGGGCTCGGCCAGGTTCGGGAACTCGTTCACCCCGGTCACCGACGTCTTCCGGTGTGCGACATCGGAATCGCGGGCGGCCTTGGTCGCCGCGATGCGCTCGGCGAGCAGGCCGGACTCGAGCGCGGCGAGATAGCCACCCGCCGCCTCGATCTCCTGCATGAACTCCCACGCCTTCGCGGCGAGCGCGCCGGTCAGGTCCTCGACGAACCAGGAACCGGCGGCCGGGTCCTGCACGAAACCCAGATGGGATTCCTCGAGCAGCAGCAGCTGGGTATTGCGCGCCATGCGGTCCGCGAACGACTTCGAGACGCCGAGTTCGCCCGCGGGCAAGGCCGAATCGAAGGTCAGCACGGTCACCGCGTCCGCACCCCCGACCCCCGCGCCGAACGCCGCGAGGGTGGTGCGCAGCAGGTTCACCCACGGGTCGCGCTGGGTCATCATGGCCGCGGAGGTGACCGCGTGCTGCGGTGCGCCGCCGAAATCCGGTGCGCCGCAGACGTGCGCGACGCGGGCCCAGAGCCGGCGGGCGGCCCGGAACTTGGCGACCGTGGCGAATTGATCGTCGGTGGCGGCGAAGCGGAAGCTCAGCTGCTCCAACGCATCCGCGATGTCGAGTCCCTCGCTGAGGGCGCGCAGGTAGGCCAGGCCCGCGGCGACGGCGGCGCCGAGTTCCTGGGCGTCGGAGGCGCCCGCGTTGTGGAATACCGTGCCGTCCACGGTGATCGCGCGCACCGCCTCGGCCCGCGCCACCGCGTTGGCGGCCAGGGTCACCGTGTCGGCGAGCTCGATATCGGCGACGCCGGCGAACCGGCTGGTGAGCGGGGCAGCCCCCAGCCAGACATGAATATCCTTGCGGGAGTTCGCCTCATACCCGTCGAGTGCGGCGTACAGCTGCGCAGCCGCGTCAGCGGTCGCGGTTCCCGCGTCCAAGGTCACCGGGGCGAGGTCGAACAGGAGTCCCGACAGCGCGGCGGGCAATTCCGCCGCGGGCACGCCGTTGTCGCCGACCCCGAGCCACACGGCGCTGACGCCGTTGCCCAGGCCCGCCATGATCTCCCGGTTCACCGCGGCCGCATCGCGACCGTCGAAGCGCGCGCTCACGTGCCAGCCGCGATGCACGTCGCGGGTGGCGTCGCCACCGCGCACGAACGGATACGCACCCGGCAGCGGCTGCTCGGGAAGTTCGTCCCGGCGCGTGTACAGCGGGGCGATGGTCAGCCCGTCGTACGTCGTCTCATCGAGCAGATGCTCTGGTTCCGCCGGCAGATCGGCGATCTCGACCCGCCGGACCTTCGCCAGCACCCCGGCCACGCCCTTACGCCACTCGGCGAACTGCGGCACCGGATCCGCGCCCGTGGGCGCCGATCCCGGTCCGGGCTCTGAAGCAATCGGCATAGCTTGCTTTCCTCTTCCACTCGACTGCAGGCGCACCCGTCATGTGTGCCGAAACCGCCGCATTCGCCCAGTTCAGCGACTACTTTGGTTAACGAGCATTCGTCCCGTTTCTTCTGATGCTAGCGGGAGCTCGGCAACGTGTTGTCCCCTAGTACCAGTACCACCCGGTAACCTGGCCCCGGTGACCAGGCTGATCCGTGACCCGCGCGTGCTGGCGTTGATCGCCGGCCTCGTCGTGTTGTTCGTCGCCGCGGTGCTGGTCCCGCTACCCAGCCCGCGCCAGATCCAGGACTGGGCCACCTCGGTCGGCCCGATCTTTCCGTTGCTGTTCTTCGTGGTGCACGCGCTGGTGACGGTCGCGCCGATTCCGCGCACGGTGTTCACGGTGAGCGCCGGGCTGCTGTTCGGGCCGGTGCTCGGCATCGCGCTCGCCGTGGGCGCGACCACGGTCAGCGCGGCCCTCGCGCTGCTGCTGGTGCGCGCGCTGGACCGCGAACAGGTCGCCTCCCGCCTCACCCATCCCGCCGTACGCGCCGTCGACGAACGCCTGCGGCGGCGCGGCTGGCTGGCCGTCGGCTCGCTGCGGCTGATCGCGGCCGTCCCGTTCTCGGTGATCAACTACTGCTGCGGACTGTCCTCGATCCGCTTCTGGCCGTACATGATCGCCACCCTGATCGGCGTCCTCCCCGGCACCATCGGCACGGTCATCCTCGGCGACGCCCTCACCGGCACCACCCACCCCGCCTTGATCGTCTTCTCCGCCGTCCTGATCGCCATCGGCCTGATCGGGCTCGTTCTCGACGCCCGCCTCACCACCGAAACCACCCTCCACCCCGAAGCACCCGCAACGGTCCCCGAGTAACCCGCCGCACACCCTTCGATTTCCCGCACACGCAATGGCATGCGAATCGATGTGCGGCGGGTCAGGAGGTGTGCGGCGAGGTGGTCAGTCGACGGTCAGTTCGATGGGGACGGCGACGACGTCGACCATGGCGCCGTTGCGCAGGACGGTGACGGGGAGTTCGATGCCGATGGCGTCGGCGAAGAGTTGGCGTTGAATGCCCTGGGCATCACGGACTTCCGCGCGCGCGACGCTGAGCACCAGGTCGCCGCGGCGCAGGCCGGCCTGCTCGGCGGGGCCGCCGCGCACGACCTCCATGATGCGGACGCCGGCGGCCTGCCCGGTGCGGGCGGCGACGGTGGCGGGGAGCGGGGCGGGCATGCCGACCAGGCCGAGGTAGGCGCGGCGGACGCGGCCGTCGGTGTGCAGGGTGCCGATGATGCGGCGGGTGGTGGCGTTGATCGGAATCGCAAGGCCGAGGCCGATTCCCGCGACGGCGGTATTGATGCCGACCACGCGGCCCGCCGAATCCGACAGCGCGCCACCGGAATTGCCGGGGTTGAGGGCGGCGTCGGTTTGGATCACGTCTTCGATCACCCGGCCTGCGCGGCGCGACGCGACGGGTACCGCGCGGCCCAGCGCGCTCACCACGCCCGCGGTGACCGAACCGGCCAGGCCCAGCGGGCTGCCCACGGCCACCACCAGTTGACCGACGACGAGTTCGTCCGCGTCGCCCAGCGTGACCGCGCCGGGCGCGCCGTTGCGCGAACGCAGCACCGCGAGATCCGACAGCGGATCGATACCGACGACATCGAACTTGGCTTCCACCCCGTCCGCGAACACCACCTCGCCGTTCGTGGCCGACCCGATGACGTGCGCGTTCGTCAGCATGAATCCGTCATCGGTGAACACCACCGCCGACCCGCTCCCCCGCCTGGTGCGCACGCTGGCGACGTGCGGCGTGACCGACGCGGCAACCCGAATCACCGTGCGCGAATAGGCATCCATCGCGGCGTCATCGGCCACGTCGACCACCACCCCTGATTACGCGTTTGCACCAACCCCTCCAGCATGCCCGCACTCCGGGGGCGGCGCACCGTGTTCACCGCAGGCGCAACCGAATCGACCGCCGGCCGTCACCTCGACGACTACCGGAAGAGCGTGGGAATCAACGCTATTCGAGGTCAGGCGGCAGGGCTCATGGTGGCGCCCTCGAAGAACTCGGACTCGGTCATACCGAGGCGCGTGGTGATGAGTTCGAGGGCGAGTCGCAGGACTTCCTGCGCGGTGGGGGCCACCACCTGCGACTGTTCGAGGCGGGTGCCGCATTCGACGCGGACCCGGCAGCGCCAGCCGGAGCCGGTCGGGTAGGGCTGGGGTCGGTCGATGGCGACGCTCATGCGCACGCCATCCCGGAGGAACTCGTTCGTGGCCAGCAGATTGTCGTCCGGCGTGATCATTATGGTCATTTCACGCACGTCCCATCACAGGCAATGTTGCAGCTACAAGTCGGTTCCGCATCGGATGCTCCCGGTATTACTCAACAGGCAGGGCACTTACGACTATCGGTTTGGCACGAATCTAACCCGATAGTCGTAACTCCGCAACATTTGAGCAAACATTTTGTCACGGTCGGCGCTCACCGGGCGGAAACCGCGCGCACCCCGGCGCGTCGGCCGCCCGCCCGAGCAGCTCAGAGTTCCGGCAACCGGCGCCGCAGCAGGCAGAATTCATTGCCTTCCGGATCGGCAAGCACATGCCAGCTGACGTCGTCGCCCTGGCCGATATCGACCGGCTCGGCGCCGAGCGCCAGTAACCGCGCCAACTCGGCGGCTTGATCGCGGTCGGTGGGATTGATGTCGATGTGCAGCCGGAGTTTCCCGTTCCGCGGCTCGTCGCTCGGGCTGAGAATGATCGTGGGCTGCGGTCCGCCGAAACCTTCGGCGGGCCCGATCTCGATGCTTCCGTCGCTGTCTCGATCGAGTTCGACATAACCGAGAACGGCACTCCAGAAAGCGGCGAGCCGTTCGGGGTCGGCGACGTCGAGGACCAATTCGGTTATGCGGGCAGCCATGGCGTCAGTGTACGTATCCGGCACTGTGCCCCCGGCCACGCAGCGCCCGTTCTGTGTCCGGCATCACGCCGTAAACACTTGCCGCTCAACGGCTTTCCGTTCCTATTTCACTGCGGCGTTACACATTCGGCACGGGATCGGAAATGATCATCGCCGACCCTGAGCGCATGCGCCCGATCCGAGCACGACATCGCGTCCACGTGCTGGCCTGCGACGTGTGCGGCCGGTTGCCGCACCCGCGCCGGGCGCGATTGACGCTGGCCAAATTGGCCGCGGTGTTCCCGGTCGAACTCGGGTTGCACGCCCTCGTCGTGTATTACCACCCGCCTTATCTGCTGACCGTCGCCTTGCTGACGATCAGCACGACCGTGCTCGTCATCTGGGTCGTCGAACCCTCCGCCACCCGCGTGCTCGGCGCGTGGTTGCACGCCCCAGAACTCCGCAGCCGCGACGACGTCGACCGTGCGCCCGCCCTGTGGCGCATCCGGGTCCGGGTCGACGACCGTCCCGGACAGCTGGAGGCGCTCACCGGACACCTCGCCCGCCGCGGCGCGAACATTCTCAATGTCCATGTGCACCAGCTCGAATCGGCCGTGCTGGACGAACTGGTCGTCGCCGCGCCGGCCGGCGTCACCCCGGACGCGCTGACCTCGGCGATCGTGCACGGCGGCGGCTCGTCGGTCCGCATCTGGCCTGCCTCCGCCTTCGCCCTGATCGACGGCCAGACCAAGGCGCTCGGCATCGCCGCCCGGGTCGCCGCCGACCCCGACGAACTCCCCCTCGCCATCGCCGAATTGCTCGGCGCCCGCTACCTCGCGCCCGGTAGCTTCGGTCACCGCGACCTCACATTCGACGGAACCACCCTGGTCGTGCCCTGGCAGGCGGATCGCCCGCTGATCTTCACCCGTCCCGACGAGCCGTTCACACCGGCCGAGAACGCCCGCGCACATCGCCTGACCGATCTGGCCCGCAGCGTCACCAGACACCGCTGACCAACAGTCGCAACAGAATTCCGCCTACCTGCGGTATCGCAAACGCCTCTTGCCCTATCCGTCTGAGACGGTATCGTACTAGTAGTACCGCATACTGACGGTACCGAGCTCAATGAGGTGCGAGATGACCGAGCAGAGTGTGCGTAGCAAGGAACGCACGGGCAGCGGATACCCGAGGGCGAGGCGAATCAGATTCCGCTTCGGCGAGCCGGTGCCCATGTCGAAGTACTACGCCGGCGGCGACATGGTGTTCAGCCACTTCATCGCCGGATTGTCCGCCGGATTCCCGCCCGGCGAGGAGTCGTTCATCCGATCCGTGCGCCGGTTCGCCGACCAGATCACCGACCCGGTGCTGAAGAAGCGGGTCGCCGGGTTCATCGGCCAGGAGGCGATGCACGGCCAGGAACACCGGCGGCTCAACGAGAAGCTGATCGAGCTGGGCTACGCCATCGAGTGGCTGGACGCGCCGGACGTCATCGAACGGCAGAAGCGGTTCGAACAGCGCCTCCCCGCCCGCCTGCATCTGGCCGCCACCGCGGCGGCCGAGCACTACACGGCGGTGCTGGCCGAGCGCGTGCTGTCGAGTCCGGAGATCCAGGCGCTGGCCGGTGACGACGAGGTCCGAAACCTGTTGAACTGGCACGCTTTCGAGGAACTCGAGCACAAGTCGGTGGCCTTCGACGTGTATCGCGCGGTGGGCGGCACGGAGACGATGCGCATCCTCACGATGGCGACCCTGGTCGCGCTGACCCTGCCGCTCACCGCGGTCTCGCTCACCGCGTCGATCAGCCGCGACCCGGACGCCCGGCGCTACCCGCTGAGCCTGGCCAGGGAGGCGTACACACTGTTCCGCGGGCCGGTGTTCCGCGGCATCGGCCGCGAACTGGTGCTGTATCTGCGGCCGGGCTTCCATCCCGACGACATCGACTCACGAGAGTTGCTGCAGCGCTGGCAGAAAGAGCTGTTCGGCACCGAGGGCAGCCTCGTCGATCACCTGAAGTAACCGATCCCCCACCGAAATACCCCGGAATCAATGGAGATTCACATGACTTCCAGCGTGCAGCAGACCGGCGCGGGCGGCTACCCGAAGGTACGGCGGATGAAATTCCGCTTCGGCGAACCCGAACCGATGACCAAGTACTACGCCGGCGACGACATCGTGCTCAGCCACCTGGTCGCGCTGCTCTCGGCGGTCTTTCCGCCCGGCGAGGAATCGTTCATCCGATCCGTGCGCCGATTCGCCGAGCAGATCACCGATCCGGTGCTGAAGAAGCGGGTCGCCGCGTTCATCGGCCAGGAGGCGGTGCACGGCCAGCAGCACGGCAGGCTGAACGAGCAGCTGTTCGCGCTCGGTTATCCCCTGCCCCGGTTCGTGAGTCAGCGCGGGGACCTCGTGCGGCGGGCCGAGCGGCTGGCCCCGCCGGCCGCGCACCTGGCCATCACGGCCGCCGCCGAGCACTACACCGCTGTACTGGCCGCGCGCGTGCTGTCCAGTCCCGAAATCCAGGAACTGGCGGGCGATCCGGAGGTACGCAACCTGCTCAACTGGCACGCGCTCGAAGAGCTGGAACACAAGTCGGTGGCGTTCGACGTGTATCGCGCGGTCGGCGGCCCGGAGTGGCTGCGGATCGCGATCATGTCGGTGCTCTACGCGTTCACGATCCCGGTGGTCGGCCTCGGGGTGCTCGCCTCGATCCTCGCCGATCCGCAGGGCTGGCGGCCGATCACGGTGACGCGGCAGTCCTATCGGCTGATCCGCGGACCCATCGTGCGCGGCCTGCTCGGCGAGATCCAGGTGTATCTGAAGCCGGGCTTCCACCCGGACGACGTGGACACCGGCTCCCTGCTACGCCGGTGGCAGACCGAATTGTTCGGCGCCGAGGGCGCACTCGTGGATCGCGTCCGATGAGCGCGGCGCAGCCCGACCACGAGGTGATCGTGGTCGGTGCGGGATTCGGCGGGATCGGCGCCGCGATCGCCCTGCAACGCAAGGGCGTCCACGATTTCGTCATCGTGGACAAGTGGGATCGGGTCGGCGGAACCTGGCACGCCAACACCTATCCCGGTGTGGCCGTCGATATCCCGTCGTTCATCTACAGCTTCTCCTACGAGCAGCGTGGCGACTGGTCACGAATCTTCGCCCCCGGCAGCGAACTGCGCGACTATGCCGAGGACCTGGTGGACAAGTACGGCCTGCGGCCGAAGCTGCGGTTGAACACCACGATCGTCTCGGCGGTGTTCGATGCCGAGGACAGCCTGTGGCTGCTCGGCACCGACGGCGGCCGCACGCTCACCGCGCGCTACGTGGTGATGGCGATCGGCGGGCTGGAACGGCCGAAGCTGCCCGACATTCCGGGCCTGCACGATTTCGGCGGCACCTTGATCCACACGGCGCTGTGGGACGACGATGTCGCGCTGGCCGGTAAGCGGGTCGCGGTGATCGGGACCGGTGCGACCGCGTTGCAGCTGGTGCCCGCCATCGTCGACGAGGTCGAGCACCTGAGCGTGTTCCAGCGGACGCCGATCTGGGTGTTCCCGAAAACCGATGCCGCGGTCGGGCCGTTGGGTCGCGCCGTGCTCGAACGCCCGTGGGTGCGCTCCGGTATCCGCATGGTCGGCACCCTCGCCACCGAGATCGGGATGGGCGGCATGGTGGCCGGTCCCACCTGGCTCTCCGACGCCGGCCGTCGGCTGGCCGAGATCCCGGCCCGGCGATGGATGCGTAAGCAGGTGCACGATCCGATCGTTCGGGAGAAGCTGATCCCGTCCTACGGGCTCGGCTGCAAGCGTCCGTCGATGTCGAACGAGTACCTGGCCACGTTCAACCGGCCCGACGTCAGCCTGGTCACCGACCCGATCGGCTTCATCGGTGAGCGCGGCGTCGTCACCGAGGACGGGGTGGAGCATCCGGTCGACGTGCTGATCTGCGCCACGGGATTCAAACTGTGGGAGAAGGATTCGATACCGCCGTTCCCGGTAACCGGTCGCGACGGGCTCGATCTCGGCGAGTTCTGGGACCAGAATCGGTTCCAGGCCTACCACGGTGTCTCGGTGCCCGGGTTCCCGAATATGTTCACCATCACCGGACCCTACGGCTTCGTGCTCGGTTCCTACATCTGGATGATCGAGGCGACGGCCGCGCATCTGAGCCGGGCCATCGCCGAGACCAAACGGCGCGGCGCGACCGAGTGCGAGATCAGCAGGCGCGCGCACGACGAGTACTTCGCCAAATGTCTGCGCCGCCAAGAGAAGAACTTCCTGTTCACCTCCGCGTGCGCCGGGTCGAACACCTACTACATCAACAGTCACGGCGATTCGCCGTTCCGGCCGTCCACGCACGGCGAGATGTACTGGCAGAACCGGCATTTCGATCTCGACGACTACCACTACCGGCGGCCGGCTCCCACCCGGCGGCCCGGCGCGATCCTCGAGGAATCGGTATGAAACTCACCAACATCCGCCCCGGACTGGTGGTGGTGACCGGCGCGGGCAGCGGCATCGGCCGGGCGATCGCCATCCGGTTCGCCAAAGCCGGTGCGCACGTGGTGGTCTCGGATCTGGATCTGGATTCGGCGCTGGCCACCGAGGCGATGATCCACGCCCGCGGGCTGCGGGCCTCGGCGGCGCGGCTCGACGTGACCGATCCGAATGCGTGGACGGGATTCGCCAGGGACGTGCTTGCCGACCACGGCGTGCCGGATGTGCTGGTCAACAATGCCGGCCTGCTGGTCAGCGGCGCGTTCGTGGATCTGACCCCGGCCGACTGGGATCGGCAGCTGAGCGTGAACCTGCTCGGCGTGGTGCACGGCTGCCGGGTGTTCGGGCAGCAGATGATCGACAACCGCAGGCGCGGGCACATCGTGAATATCGCTTCGGCGGCGGCATTCACGCCGACGCCGGTGATGTCGGCGTATTCGGTATCCAAGGCCGGGGTGAAGATGCTCACCGAGTGCCTGCGACTCGAGTTCGGGCCCAAGGGAATCGGGGTCAGCGCGATCTGCCCCGGGGTGATCAACACCAATATCGGCGAGCACGCGGTGACGGTCGGGGTCGATCAGGAGTTGGTCGCGCGGGGTAAGGAACTGGCGCGGCGGGTGCAGGACGTCGCCGCGCGGCTGCCGTTCTCCCCGCTGAGCCCGGACCTGGTGGCGCGGGCGGCCGAACGCGCGGTGCGCTACGACCTCGCGGTGGTGCCGGTGCGGGCCGAGGCGTGGCTGGGGTATTTCATGCTGCGCATCGCGCCGGGCGTGAATCGGCGGATAACCCAGCCGCTGGACGTCGAGCGGATCGAGCGGCTCGGGCGGCGGGTGCTCCGGTTGCTCGATCCCGCTGCGGCGAATCAGGTCGCGGCGCAGCCGGTGTCGGCGCCGATCGAGGTGTGAGGGGTAGGACGATGAACGCGGACAACGGGGTGCGCGTCCATGTGCTGAAGGTGGGTGCGGTCATCGAGGAAACCGCCGACGCCCGCACGCTGGTCTTCGAGGTGCCCGATGAGCTGACCGAGCGATTCCGGTATCGGCCCGGTCAGTTCCTCACCCTCCGGGTGCCCAGCGCGCGGACGGGTTCGGTGGCACGGTGCTATTCGCTGTGCAGCAGCCCGCATTGCGATGACCGAATCGCGGTGACGGTCAAGCGGACCGCGGGCGGGTACGCCTCGAACCTGATCTGCGATACCGTCGCGGTCGGCGACCTGATCACGGTGCTGGAGCCCTCGGGCGCGTTCGGTCCGCGGGATCTGGACGCGGATGTCCTGCTCTGCGCGGCGGGCAGCGGCATCACCCCGATCCTGTCGATCGTCAAATCCGCGATGGTCGGCGGGACCGGGAATATCGTTGTGCTGTACGCGAATCGGGATCGCCGGTCGGTGATCTTCGCGGAGACGCTGGACGACTTGGCGCGCCGCTTCCCCTATCGGTTACAGGTGCTGCATTGGCTCGAATCGGAACGCGGGCTGCCGACCGCGGATTCGCTCACCGACCTGGTGCGCCGGTATCGCGACCGGGAGTGGTTCCTCTGCGGGCCCGCCGGATTCATGGCGGTCGCCGAAGCCGCGGCGACCAGGTTGCGGGTCCCCCGCGTCCACACCGAGGAATACCGCTCGCTACAGCACAATCCGTTCGACGAACCCGTCCGCGCCACGCCCGCAACACCATTGGGCGATACCGCGGTCGTCGAGGTGGATATCGACGGCGAGACCCACGTCCTGAACTGGCCCAGGCAGACTCCCCTGCTGGATGTGCTGCTGGACAACGGAATCGACGCACCCTACGTGTGCCGCGAATCGGCCTGCGGGACCTGTGTCTGCTCGGTGCAGGACGGGCGGACCCGGATGCGGCAGAACGAGGCGCTCATCGACGACGAGATCGCCCTCGGGTTGACCCTCGCCTGCCAAACCCTCCCGGAGTCGCCCCGGGTGCGCATCGCCTTCGACCAGTGATCACTCCGGCTCGAACGCGAGGTGGGCCGGCTTCTGCACGTCGAGCGGCAGATCGTTGAGCTCGGCGACCCCGTCGAGCATGTTCCTGGCGATGATGCTCACGTGCTGGGCGAATCGCTCGGTCGACATCGGCTCGGCCTTGGTCCGGTTCGCGCCGAGCCACCAGTCGGTGGCCGAGCCGACCGCGCCGAAGATCGCGTAGGCGGTCAGCTCCAGGCTGCCGGTGTCGACGTTCTGCCCTTCGAGCCGCTCCTCGATCAGCTGCGCGGCCAGCAGCGCCGACCGCTGCGCCACCTCGATCGCCCGTTCCGGCTGCTCGGCCTGCTGGGCCAGCCTGCTGTGCACCAGGAAGCGGAACACGTCGGGCTGTTCCTCCACCACGGCGACGTACTCCGCGATGGCGGTGCGGATCAGCTCGGCCACCGGATCGGTGGTCAGGCTGATCTTCGCCAGCACCCGCTCCCACAGCATGCTCTGCACCCGCTCCAGGATCGCCAGGTACAGGTCGGTCTTGTCCGCGAAGTGCCGATACAGCTTGGGCTTGGCGCAGCCCGCGGCCCGCGCGATGTCGTCCATGCTCACGTCGGGTCCGTGCTCGGCCAGCGCGCGGAACGCCGCGTCCACGAATTCCGCACGCACCTGCTCCCGGTGCGCGCGCCACCGCTCGGTCCTGGCGTCCGGACGCGGCTGCGCGGCAGGAGCGGGCGAGCTGCTACCGGCGGCCGTCATGCCAGTCATGATATTGAATCCCGACCCCGGCCACGCGGTTCGGGCCCACCCCCGCGGTCAGCGCAGCCAGCCCTTTCGTTTGATGTAGGCCAGCGGGATGACGGCGGCGACCAGGGTCATGAGGGTGGTGGCCAGGAAACCGTGCTGCCATTCCAGTTCCGGCATCCAGGTGAAGTTCATGCCGTAGAAGGTGGCGATCAGGGTGGGCGGCAGGAACACCGCGGTGATGATGGTGAACACCTTGACGATCTGGTTCTGTTTGACGTCGAGCCAGGTCATCACCGATTGCTGAAGGTAGCGGACCTTGTCGTGTTCGAAGCCCGCGTGCTGTTTCACGCCGTCGATGTCGGCGACGAGGATGGCCAGCAGGCTCTCCAGATCGGCGCTGTGCACGGTCAGGTCGGCCATCAGATGTCTTGCGGCACGAGCCAATTGGAGTTGCGTCTCCTGGGTGCGGGAGACGATCTCCTCGGCCGCGTTCATCCGGGACATGGTGCCGCGCATGTCGGCGACGCCGATCTCGCGGCCGCGAGCGTCGTAACCGTTGGTGGCCATCTCGATTTCGTCGTTCATCGCCTCCAGCGCGTCGCTGGCGTAGTAGATGACCCGCTCGGACGCCTCGTTCAGCGCCCACAGCAGCGCGTACATCACCCCGTGCGCGGAACCGGTGAGGGTCGGGTTGCGGCGCATCTTCGCGATCGCCTTGTCGAACGGGACGAAGTGCTCGTCCGGTTGCAGGGTCACCAGGAACTCCGAACCCAGTGCGAACACGATGGTTTCGCGCTCGATGGCGTCCCCGCGCTTGTAGTTGGCGACCACCGGGAGGTAGAGGAAGTTGTCGGTCTCCCAGACTCGGTTGCGGGCGGCGGCGAAGTCGACGCCGAGCCGCTCGCGCAGCACCGCGGCGGTGTCCGCGTCCTCGGCCGCCAGGGGAATCCAATGTTGTTGCAGGACTTCGGTATCGAACCGGTCGGCGGGCACGGCGGTGGCACGCATCGCTACCGGCCGTAGGAGGCGTGGGCGGGCGAGACCGACGAGGAGCCGACGGGCGCCTGCGGGTGGGCGTAGTGCATGGTCAGCAGTCCCGCGCTGATCAGCAGATAGAGCCCGACCGTGAACCAGATCGCCTGCCGCTCCAGATTCGGTGCGCGGTGCGGTGTTTCGGCCCTCTTGAACATGATCGCCATGGCGGAACTCCAATGCTTCGTAGCGTCTGGTGGTGACAGCGCCCGCTACCGCGGGGCAGGGGTCCGGACACGCACAGCAGGCAGCCGCGCCCGGACGCCGGCGCGGCCGTCCGGAACGATCGCACCGACTTACCCGGACCGACGCGACGTGCGCCGGTCCCTCGGGTCGGAGAATGTCGACAAATGGTGCCGCGTCAGGCGATCGGTCGGCCGCTCAGCGCGGCCGCGGATCGCGCCGGCAGATCAACGACGAACCGGCACAACCCGTTTCGCTTTGGCGGTCCGGCTAGAGACGTCGATACTGTCAACCGGCATCAGCCGCTCACCCCGCTTCGTTGGTTGCTCATCCGCGCAGAATTGCGCACCCATAATTAGAAACCCGCCGCCCGGCGTTCGTCAATCAGTTGCGCAAGTATTCGACTGCGTGCCACGCTACGGTCAGGGCGGCCTCGCGCGTTCGCGGCTCGCAAGCGCTGCTTGTGGAGGAGGCGGGCGTGACCGACGACGGCGGGCCGGGTCCCATCCCGGCGGCTCAACTACAGAACGCGGCAACGGTTTTCGGCATGCTCGCGGCTACCGCCCGGCTACAGATCCTCTGGCTGCTCAGCCAGGGCGAGCGCGACGTCGGCACGCTGGCGACGGAGATCGGCCAAACGGTGCCCGCGGTCAGTCAGCATCTGGCCAAGCTCAAGCTGGCCGGCCTGGTCCATGTGCGCAAAGCCGGCCGGCGCAATGTCTACCGGATCGCCGATCCCGGCATCGCCGACATCGTGCGCCTGGCGTTCCGGCATCACCGGCTGCACGGCGGCCGACTGCCCGATGGGCTCGACTGAGAGCAAGATCGCCCCTGCTCAGGTCGCATTTCAGCAGGTCACTGGGTAGCGTGACCTGGTCTGACCCGTTAATGATCCAGAAAGGGAGCGGTGATGCACCCGTTCTCTGTCCGTAATGCCGGACTTGCCGTTATTGCCCTGGCCGGATTGGTGACGGGATGTAGCAGCGCGAGCACGCCGGACGCCGCCCCCGGGGCGCCCGCGAACCCGTATGCCGACTGTGCGCCGCTGACCAGCCAGCAGATCGGCGACGCGGTCATGGCCGGCAGCCTCACCACGCACCACACGCCACAGGTCTGCTACTGGGAGGCGCAGGTCGGCGACGGCGACGCCACCGTCAGCTTCACCTACTCGGCACAGGACTCGCTGCAACAGCTGTGGGACCGCGCCCGCGCCGACGGCTTCCAGACCGAGCACATGGTGATCACCAAGCACGTCCTCGGCACCGTCACCGCGACCGCCTTCTACATCCGCAACCCCCACGACCCCGCCGACTGCGCCGTCACCGCCGCCGCCAACGGCGCCATCACCTGGCGCGTCCAAACCCGTTCCCCCACACCACCCTTCGACCCCTGCGCCGCCTCCCTAACCCTGGCCACCATGATGGTCGACCTCTCGCCCTAATCCTCAGAACAGGAAATAGCGTTGGGCCATGGGGAGTTCGGTGGCGGGTTGTTCGGTCCAGACTTCGCCGTCGATGCGGACGGTGAAGGTGTCGGGGTCTACTTCGATGTGGGGCATGGCGTCGTTGTGGGGCATGTCGGTTTTGTTGCGGTCGCGAACGTTCCTGACGGGGGCCAGTTTTCGGTTGATTCGGAGGCGGTCGGCGAGGCCGTCGTCGATGGCTTGTTCGGAGACGAAGTGCAGGGAGGTGGCGGCCGCGGCGAGGGGGGCGGCGCCGAACATCGGACGGGGCAGGACCGGCTGCGGAGTGGGGATGGACGCGTTGGCGTCGCCCATCGCGGCCCAGGCGATGGCGCCGCCCTTGAGCACCGCGTGCGGGCGGACGCCGAAGAACGCGGGCTCCCACAGCACGAGGTCGGCCAGCTTGCCGACCTCGACCGAACCGATCTCGTGGTCCAGGCCGTGCGCGACGGCCGGGCAGATGGTGTACTTCGCGATGTAGCGCTGGACCCTGGCGTTGTCGGCGGCGCCGTCGCCGGGTAGCGCGCCGCGGCGGCGCTTCATCACGTGCGCGGTCTGCCAGGTGCGCATGACCACCTCGCCGATGCGGCCCATGGCCTGCGAGTCGCTGCCGATCATGGAGATCGCGCCGAGGTCGTGCAGCAGGTCCTCGGCCGCGATGGTGGACGGGCGGATCCGGCTCTCCGCGAACGCGAGATCCTCCGGAATGGACGCGCTGAGGTGATGACACACCATGAGCATGTCGAGGTGCTCGTCGAGGGTGTTGACGGTGTGCGGGCGGGTCGGGTTGGTCGAGCTGGGCAGCACGTTGAGATGTGCTGCGACGGTGATGATGTCGGGCGCGTGCCCGCCACCCGCGCCCTCGGTGTGATAGGCGTGGATGCCGCGACCGGCAATGGCGCCGAGGGTGTCCTCGACGAAACCGGCCTCGTTCAACGTATCCGAGTGCAGCGCCACCTGAACGCCGGCCGCGTCGGCGACGGTGAGGCACGCGTCGATCGCCGCCGGGGTGGAGCCCCAATCCTCGTGCAGCTTGAATCCCGCTGCGCCGCCGCGCAATTGCTCCCACATCGCCTCGGCACTGACCGTGTTGCCCTTGCCCAGCAGGACGATGTTCAGCGGCCAGCCGTCGGTCGCCTCCAGCATCCTGGCCAGATGCCAGGCGCCAGGGGTGACGGTGGTCGCCTTGCTGCCCTCGGCCGGGCCGGTGCCGCCGCCGATCAGGGTGGTGATGCCGCCGCCGAGCGCCTCGTCCATCAGCTGCGGGCAGATGAAGTGCACGTGGCAGTCGATGGCGCCGGCGGTGAGGATGCGTCCGTTGCCCGAGATGATCTCGGTGGACGGGCCGACCACCAGGTCCGGGTGCACCCCGTTCATCGTGTCCGGGTTGCCCGCCTTGCCGATGGCGCAGATGCGTCCGTCCCGAATGCCGATGTCGGCCTTGATGATTCCCCAGTGGTCGATGATGACCGCACCGGTGATCACCGTGTCCGGGGCGCCGTCGGCACGGGTCGCGCGGGCCTGCCCCATGGACTCGCGCAGCACCTTACCGCCGCCGAACACGGCCTCCTCGCCCGCGAGTCCCGGTCCGCCGCTGCGATCCTCGGTGATCTCGACCAACAGATCGGTGTCCGCCAACCGAATTCGGTCACCCGTGGTCGGCCCGAACAGCTCCGCGTACCGCGCCCGGCTCAACTCACTCACTGGGGGCCTCCTGGTTTGCGCCGCACCACTTCTGATTTCCCGCACCGAAATTCGCATGCGATTCCAGGTGCGGGAAATCAGGAGTGGTGCGGGTGTGCTCGGTCACTGCGGCTCGTCCAGACGGCCGGGCGGGGTCAGGCTGATGCCGTGGACCTCGCGGGTGCCGCCGAGGGGGACGAGTGAAACACGTTGGCCCAGGCCGGGTTCGAAACGCACGGCGGTGCCGGCGGGGATGTCGAGCCGGTGACCGTGCGCGGCGGCGCGGTCGAAGCGCAGCGCGGCGTTGGACTGCGGGAAGTGCACGTGGCTGCCGACCTGCACGGGGCGGTCGCCGGTGTTGACCACGTCGAGTTCGATCCGCTCGGCGCCGGCGTTCAGCTCGATAGTGCCCTCGGCACAAAGGTATTCACCGGGAATCAGGCGCGGTCCGCGGTCGTCGCGCACCTGCGCCTCGCGCGCCACCTCGGCCGCTGCGTGCTGCTCGCTCATCCGGTTCCCCTAGCCGATCGGATGATGGACGGTGACCAGCTTGGTGCCGTCCGGAAACGTCGCCTCGACCTGAACGTCGTGGATCATCTCCGGCACCCCCTCCATCACGTCGGCCCGGGTGAGAACCGTTCGCCCCGAGGACATCAGCTCGGCGACCGAACGGCCGTCGCGCGCGCCCTCGAGCACGTGATCGCTGATCAGCGCCACGGCTTCCGGATGGTTGAGCTTGAGTCCGCGCGCCTGCCTGCGCCTGGCCAGCTCGGCCGCGTAGCTCAGCAGCAGGCGTTCCTGCTCATGCGGCGACAATCGCATCCGGGCTCCTCGCCGGGTCGGGGTGAACGGGTGACGGTCATTCTGGCACGACCGTTCCTGGAACGCGGGACGAGCGGCTGGTCAGCGCCGGACGGGCAGGTTCTGCAACCGAACCTGGCCGCGCGCGATCACCCGTTCCTGCTCGTCGGTGATCACCACCTGCCACAGCTGTTGCATGCCGCCGCGATGGATCGGGGTCGCCTCGCCGTAGAGGTTGCCGTCGCGGACCGCGCGCAGGAAGTCGGTGTTGTTGTTCACCCCGACGACCGAACCGCGCTCGCCGTACCAGACCCCGCCGCCGACGCTGGCGAGCGTTTCGACGACGGTGCAGCAGACGCCGCCGTTCTGCAGACCCGCGGGCTGGTACAGATGCGGCTTGACGGTCCACTCGCCGCGCACCCGGTCCGGACCGATCTCGGTGTAGCGCAGGCCGATCAGGTCGCTGAACGTGCCCTCGCTGACCTTGGTCATCTGCTCGGGCGTGATCGTCGCCAGCCAGTCGGCGGGCGGGGTCTGCTGATCTGTCATGTGGTCCACTTTTGCACAGCGCCCCGCGGCCGATTACCGCTGGTTCGGTTGATCCGGCCCGGCAGACAAAGCGGTGGGCCCCACTGCTAGAAGTGGGGCCCACCGCGGCATGGATCGGGGGTCACCGCAGCCCTCGGGACTCTCGACCAATCCGTACGCCGGTTATGAGTATAGGTCAGGCTTACCTAACTAAGCAAGACCGTCGCGCGCCGAACCGGCAACCCGCGCTGTTCCAGCGCCGCCAACAGCCCTTGACCACGGCGAGTGCCGACCACCGCGTCGGTGCCGGCCAGGTCCGGCACGTAAGTCGAAGCGCCCGCGATGGATTCGCCGACGAACAACCAGAACCGGCGCGCGCTCAGGCCTGAGTAGCGAGCCATACTCGACTGGATCAGCGTCAGTGACGGCTCGCAGCGGTGCGCGAGCCAGACGTACATCGCGCCCTCGCACGGCAGGCTCACCGCGCCGGGCTCCGCCGCCAGCGGATCGCCGTCGAGCACGCGAATCGTGGTGTCGCCCAAGCCCGCCCAGTCGATGCCGCCGTCGTTGTCGGTGTGGATCCAGAGGTTCTCCAGGCCCGGATCCCAGGCCCGCCCCTCGGCCACCAGCAGGGCGATCACGCGCCCGACGACGGCGTGGATCAGCGCGGTGGCCACCACCTCCGCGGCGACATCGGCGCGGATCATCTCCGCGGCGTGCCTGCGGTACATCCGTTCGATGCGGCCCTCCCGCACCCCGTCGGCCAGTCGCCACCATCGGCGCTTGCCCTGCTCGACCATCGCCGCCACCGCATACACCCGCGGATGCTCGGGTTGCAGCGCGCGCAACCTGGCACATGTGCGGTCGAACGCCAGCTGGGTATGGCGCGGCGGGCGGGTGGTCACGAGCTCGGGCATTGAACCTCCTCGAGGATTGGCCGTAGCGGTGCGTACCGCAAGATAGGTTAGGCTTACCAGACCAACCGGTTCTCTGCTACAACGAATCTCAGGAGTAGTTCGCCACCGTGACCATGCTCGGCAACCTGCGGCGGCGACGCCTGTCCGGCCTACTCGCGTTGACCGTCCTGCTGCTGTTCACCGTGGTCGCGAGCGTCGCGATCGGGACCAGGTCGCTCGCGCCGGGCACCGTCTACGACGCCGTGCACCACGCGCTCGCCTGCCGAGGCGGACCGTTCAGCTGCCCGGCCGGATCCACCGCCGAGGAGATCGTACGTGGCCTTCGGCTGCCCCGCACGGCACTCGCGCTGGTCACCGGGCTCGCGCTGGGCATCGCCGGCGCGCTGATCCAGGGCTACACGCGCAACCCGCTCGCCGACGCCGGACTGCTCGGATTGAACGCGGGCGCGGCCTTTCTCGCGGCGCTGAGCATGTACCTGTTCGCGTTCACCACACCCGAGCAGTACATCTGGTTCGCCTTCGCCGGGGCGCTGATCGCGGGCATCGTGGTGTTCAGCGCGTCGGCCGTCGGCGGCGGGAAGGCGAGTCCGCTGAGCCTGGTGCTGGCCGGCGCGGCAGTCACCGCATTTTTGCAGGCGATGACGAATGCCATTGTGCTGCTGGATCCGGCGGCGCTGGACACCTATCGGTTCTGGGTGGTCGGCACCGTCGCCGGGCGCGATGTCACGGTTTTCTGGCAGGTACTGCCATTCCTGGCGCTCGGCGTGCTGCTCGCGGCGATCGCCTCGCCCGGGTTGAATCTGCTCAGTCTCGGCGACGACGTGGCGCGCGGGCTCGGCGTCGACATCGGCCGCAGCCGCGCGCTCGGGCTGGCCTCGATCGTGCTGCTGTCCGGCGCGGCGACCGCGGCGGTCGGGCCGATCGCGTTCCTCGGCCTGGTGGTGCCGCACGTCGCGCGGTTCGTCACCGGACCGGACTTTCGCTGGCTGGTCCCCTATTCCGGCCTGATCGGCGCGATTCTGCTGATGCTCGCCGACATCGCCGGACGGGTGGTGGCCAAGCCCGGCGAATTGCAGGTCGGGGTGATGCTGGCGGTGATCGGCGCGCCGTTCTTCATCGCGTTCGTGCGACGGCGGAAGCTGGTGAGCCTGTGACCGCGTTGCTGAAGACCGAGGGTGTGCGGCCCGCGCTGCGGGTGGGGCCGGTGTCGGTGGTGTTGCGTCCGGCGATGGTGGTCATCGTTATTGCACTCGCCGCACTGTTGCTGCTGCTGTTCTGCCTGGACATCGCCACCGGCGAATCGCACATCCCGCTCGGCCGGGTGATCGACGTATTGACCGGCGGCGGAACCAGATCCCAGCGGTTCATCGTGCTCGACTCGCGGCTGCCGCGCGCGCTCACCGCGGTGGTGGTCGGCGCGGCGCTCGGACTCGCGGGCGCGATCACCCAGTCCATCCTGCACAACCCGCTGGCCGCGCCGGACATGCTCGGCATCACCTCCGGCGCGAGCCTCGGCGCGGTCGCGGTGGTCGTCGGCGGCGGCGGAACCGGGTTGCTCGCGACCCTCGGCGCCCCGCTGGCGGCGCTGGCGGGCGGGCTGCTCACCGCGGCGGCGATCTATCTGCTCGCCTGGGGGCGCAGTCCGACCGGCGATCGCGGCGTCACCGGTCTGCGGCTGGTGCTGATCGGAGTGGGCCTGAACGCGGTGCTGATCGCCGCCATCAGCTGGCTGCTCACCCGTGCGACATTGCCGGACGCGCAACGAGCGCAGTTGTGGCTCAACGGATCACTCGACAACGCCGATCGATCCGGTCTGCTCCCAGCGACATTCGCGCTCGTCGTGGTCGTGGTCGTCGCACTGGGTTCGGCGCGCACCTTGGCCGCGCTGCGGCTCGGCGCCGATACCACGCGCTCGCTGGGCGTGAAGATCCAGACCCAACAGGCGATCCTGATCAGCGCGGCCGTAGTCGGCGCGTCGGTGGCGACCGCGGCGGTCGGCCCGGTGAGTTTCGTCGCGCTGGCCGCGCCGCAGATCGCCCGGCGACTGCTGCGCACCCCCGGCGAACCGCTCGTCGGTTCGGCCCTCGCCGGCGCGATCCTGGTGGTCGGCGCCGACGTCGCGTCGCGCACGATCTTCCCGGCCGACCTGCCGGTGGGCATCGTGACCGCGGCGTTCGGCGGGCCGTTCCTGCTCTATCTGCTCGTGCGAATGAATCGGAAGGCGACGCTGTGACGACCACGGACACCGCGACCACCGCGACGCCGGCGCCCAGCCGGCTCGCCGCCGACGGCGTCCGGCTCGCCTACGGCGACCGGGTGATCATCGACGGACTCACGCTCGACATCGCGCCCGGCGTGATCACCACGGTGATCGGCCCGAACGGCTGCGGCAAGTCCACGCTGCTGCGCTCGCTCGGCCGGCTGCTGCGCCCGCAGCAGGGCCGAGTGTTGTTGGACGGCAAGGCCATTTCGACGATGAAGACCAAGGACGTGGCCCGGGTGATCGGCATCCTGCCGCAGTCCCCGGTCGCGCCGGAGGGGCTCACCGTCGCCGATCTCGTCGCGCGCGGGCGGCACCCGCATCAGTCGTGGTTCCGCCAGTGGTCGGCCACCGACGAGGACGAGGTGATGTCCGCGCTCGCCCAGACCGGCATCGCCGACCTGGCCGACCGCGCGCTCGACGAACTGTCCGGCGGACAACGCCAGCGCGCCTGGATCTCCATGGCGCTGGCCCAGGGCACCGACATCCTGCTGCTCGACGAGCCGACCACCTACCTCGACCTCGCACACGCCGTCGACGTGCTCGACCTGGTCGATCGGCTGCACGCCGAGCTCGGCCGCACCGTGGTGATGGTGCTGCACGACCTGAATCTGGCCATCCGCTACAGCGACGAACTGATCGTCATGCGGGACGGCCGGATCATCGCGCAGGGCAGGCCCGCCGACATCATCGACGTCGGGTTGCTGCGCGAGGTCTTCGACCTCGACGCCGCGGTGCTGGAGGATCCGGTGTCCGGCCGCCCGCTGGTGGTACCGATCGGCACCCGCCATGTTCTGGGTAAGGCAGGAGGGCCCGTCATGCCCGAATCCGGGCCGCTATGACAAATGACACACCAGCTATTCCATAGTTACGACACCCTGTAGTACGCATGCGCGTCGTTGAGTCCGTAAAATTGTGGGATGGCAGGACTTGGTGAACTCGAGAAAGCGGTCATGGACCAGTTGTGGTCGACCGAAGAACCGCAGACAGTCCGGCAGGTGCACGAGGCATTGGCCGCACGCCGCGAGCTCGCGTACACCACGGTGATGACGGTGCTGCAACGACTCGCGAAGAAGAACCTCGTGGTCCAGCAGCGCGACGACCGGGCTCATCGCTACGCGCCGGTACACACGCGGGACGAATTGGTCGCCAGCCTCATGGTGGACGCACTGCAACAGGCCGACGCCGCGGGCAGTCGCGCCGCCGCGCTGGTGCACTTCGTGGAACAGGTCGGCAAGGATGAGGCTGACGCATTGCGGGAGGCACTCGCTAAGCTCGAAGCTACCGAGGACACACCGCCCCCGCAGTAGACTCCTCGCGACCTTGCCCCCAACGCAGTGAGCTGAGTCGATGAACGCAACCGCGCCGGTATTCGCCGGACTCGCATTGCTTCTCGCGGGGCCTGCCCCGGCCCTGCTCAGCCGGGCGACCTGGACCTACCGGACGCCCCGCGCCGCGCTCGTGCTCTGGCAGGCCATCGCGCTGGCCGCCGTGCTCAGCGCGTTCGGGTCCGGATTGGCCATCGCCGCGGAACTGCTGGTGCCCGGTCCCGACGGACGGCCGACCACCCAGCCCACCCGCGAGATCGACGCGCTCGGGTTGCCGCTGTGGTTGGCCTATGTCTTCGTGTTCGCGTTGACGCTGCTGGTCGGCGCGCGGCTCTGCTATGCCATCGTCCGGGTCGGCGTGCACACGCGGCGGCGCCGGGCGCGGCATCGGATGCTGGTCGATCTGCTGGATCAGGGCGGGCCGCGCCGGCGCGCCTCCGACATCCGGGTGCTCGCCGCGACCGAGCCGATCGCCTACTGCCTGCCCGGCCTGCGCCAGCGCGTGGTGATCAGCGAGGGCACGTTGACCAACCTCGACGACGCCGAGATCACCGCGATCGTCAGCCATGAGCGCTCGCACCTGCGCGCCAGGCACGACCTGGTGCTCGAGGCGTTCACCGCGGTGCACGAAGCGTTTCCGCGGTTCGTCCGCAGCAAGGCCGCGCTCGGTTCGGTCAAGCTGCTCATCGAATTGCTCGCCGACGACTCCGCGGTGAAGGTGACCGGGCCGAAGCCGCTGGCACGCGCCTTGGTCGCCTGCTCGAAATCTACCGCGCCGCAGGGTGCGCTCGCCGCGGGCGGGCCGACCACCCTGATCCGCATCCAGCGGCTGACCGGGCGGATCGGTGACGTCCGCGTCGCCAGCGCCGCCTACCTCGGCTCGGCCGCCATTCTCGTCGTGCCGACCATGGCCGTCGCGGTGCCCTGGCTGGTCGAGCTGGGCCGACTCTTCCGCGGCTAGACAGTCGTAGGACGTATCCTGAACACTTGGCCTGCTACCCGGCGGGCCTCCTCGCCTTGTCGCGCCGCACCCTGATCTCGTCGCGGCGCGCGGCGCACCGAGCCGGTCGCCGAACCACCGAACCACGCGCTCACCAGCCCGAGCGTGTCGTCTTACGAAAGGCACACACCACCCGTGACCCCCTCGACGCCTGTCGCCGCTGCGCCCGTGACCTTCATGGACCTGGGCCTGCCCGCCGTGCTCGTGCAGGCACTGCGCAACGACGGCATCGAGGCACCGTTCCCGATCCAGGCCGCGACCATTCCGGATGTGCTGGCGGGCAAGGACGTGCTCGGCCGCGGGCCGACGGGTTCCGGCAAGACGCTGGCCTTCGGCCTGCCCATGCTGACCCGCCTGGCCAGCGGCTCGACCAAGCCGGGCCGGCCGCGCGGCCTGGTGCTGGTGCCGACCCGTGAATTGGCCGCGCAGATCGAACGTGCACTGGACGCACCCGCGCTCGCCCTCGGACTCCGGGTCGCCTCCGTGGTCGGCGGCGCGCCGATCCGGCGACAGGCCGAACGGCTCGCCCGCGGCGTGGACCTGCTGATCGCCACGCCGGGACGACTCGCCGACCTGATCGCACAGGGCTCGGCGGCGCTCGGCGACGTGCGGATCACCGCGCTGGACGAGGCCGACCACATGGCCGACATGGGGTTCCTGCCGCAGGTCACCAAGCTGCTCGACCAGACGCCGAAAGACGGTCAGCGCCTGCTGTTCTCGGCCACGCTCGACGGCGAGGTGGACAAGCTGGTCAAGCGCTACCTGCGCGACCCGGTCACCCATTCCACCGCGCCCGCGTCCGCGTCGGTCACCACGATGACCCACCACCTGCTCTTCGTCCGCGACAAACTGGCCAAGCGGGCCGTGGCGGCCGAGATCGCCGCGCGAGACGGCCTGACCATCATGTTCGTGCGCACCAAGCACGGGGCCGACCGGTTGGCGAAGCAACTGCGCACGGCCGGAATCGCGACCGGCGCGCTGCACGGCGGCAAGGCGCAGAACAATCGGACCCGCACGCTGGCGGCGTTCGCGGACGGCTCGGTCCCGGTGCTGGTGACCACCGACGTCGCGGCGCGCGGCATCCACGTGGACAACATTTCCCTTGTGGTGCACGTCGATCCGCCCGCGGAACCCAAGGCGTATCTGCATCGGGCCGGGCGGACCGCGCGGGCCGGTGAGGACGGTGTGGTCGTCACGCTGGTGATGGACGAGGAGCGGCGCGAGGTCGAGGCGATGACCCGCAAGGCGGGCGTCGAGATCGTGGGCGTCGAGGTGCGGCCAGGGGATCGCCGGTTGATCGAGATCACCGGTGCGCGAAGGCCGTCCGGGGTGCCGGTGGCCGCGCCCGCGCCGCCGAAACAGCAGGTGGCGGAGGGGACTTCGAAGGCAGGGACCGGACGGCGACGTGGCGGATCGGGGCGGCGGTCGGCGGACACTCGCGGTGGCGGTGCGCCGGTGCGGGCCGAGGCTTCGGCGAGTGAGCGACGCAAGGACGGGTCGATCAAGGGGTCGTCACGGGATACGGGTTCATCGAAGTCCGCCGCGGGCGGGCGCGGTGCCGCGAAGGGTAATTCGGGAGCCGGCGATGCGCGCGGGGCGGGTGCGGCAAGCGGCGGCACCGGAGCACGGGGAGCGGGCGCCGCGAAGGTCGGTCCATCGGGTGCCGCACGCGGATCAGGGCGTTCGGGTTCCGGCGGCGCGAACAGTTCGGGGCGTGGTGCGGGTGTGGCGGGATTCACCGGTCGCTCAACCGGTTCCGGCGGCCGCGCCGGTGGCGCGACCAGCGGCGACACGCCCGGGAATGCACGGCGACGCGCCGTGCGCCCGGAGCACACGCCGGGGACCCGCAATCGTGGGGCAAACTGACGGACGTGTCCAACCATCCCGTGGGCGCGATCGCCTGCGCACTGCTGGCGGCGCTGTTCTTCGCGGTCGCGGCGGTCGCGCAGCAGCGCGCCGCGGCGGCCGTCCCCGAGGATGATTCGCTCGTTCGGGCCCTACTGCGCAACCCGCGCTGGTGGGCCGGAATCGTCGGCGATGTCGGCGGTTACGCGATGCAGGTCGCCGCGCTCGCGCTGGGCGCGGTGCTGCTGGTCCAGCCGATCCTGGTGAGCGCGTTGGTGTTCGCGCTGCCGCTGGCGGCCCGGCTCAACGGCCGCCGGATCAGCGCCCGCACCTGGGCCACCGCGCTGGCACTCGTCGGCGCACTCGTCTGCTTCCTCGTCGTCGGCAATCCCTCCGAGGGCAATACGAATGCGCCACTGGATGATTGGCTGCTACCCCTGATCATCCTGGTCGCCCTCATCGCCGTGGCGACCATCGTCGGCGGCAGCACCGCCGACCCCGGCCGACGCGCCTTGCTCCTCGGCACCGCAAGCGGTTCCCTCTACGGCCTGGCCGCCGCCCTCACCTCCTACGTCACCTCGCTCTTCGAACACGGCCTCGGCGAAGTACTCGCCAGCTGGCAGACCTGGGCGCTCGTCGCCGCCGGAATCACCGGCGTCTACCTGCAACAACGCGCCTTCCAAGCAGGCCCGCTCGCGGCTTCCCTGCCGGCCGTCACCATCGCCGAGCCCCTCGCCGCGGCCTTCATCGGCGTCACCGTCCTCGACGAACGCTTCCGCACCGACACCTTCGGCCTGGCCATCACCGCTCTCGCCGTAATCATCATGTGCGCCACCACAATCCGCCTCTCCCGCGCCCAAGCCGCCACCTGACCCTCCCCGCGCAACGATTCGTCCGCCGCACACGAATCTGCGGGCAAATCACTGCGCGGCAAGCGAAATAGCGAGCGACTCGCTTTGCCGAGCTCGTCACCGTGGCCACCTGCCCGGGTATTACAGCGCAATTGGCCGCCGCGCACTGTCTCGCGTGGCGCGCGCGATATCCGACCGTTTCGCTCGCAGTAGGCGGATTCGTGCGCGGTCCGCCCTTGGTTCGCTGTGGCGACGCGGAGGGCGGCAATGGTACGGCCGACCGGCGCGCTACCCCGTTAGGGCAGTCGGCCGCGGCCTCGCCCACTGTGAACTTCGTCTCCGGTGAGTGCTGGAGAATTGCGCGCTACCGCCCGGACTTGGTTATCATCGGTTAAGTGCAGTTTCTCCCTGGCCATCAGCCGCCGTATGACCTGACCTACGACGACCTCTTCCTCGTCCCCAACCGGACGGAAGTCGCCTCGCGGTTCGACGTCGACCTCTCCACCGTCGACGGGTCCGGCACCACCATTCCCATCGTCGTGGCCAACATGACCGCGGTCGCGGGTCGCCGGATGGCCGAGACGGTCGCCCGGCGCGGCGGCATCGTGGTGCTCCCGCAGGATCTGCCGATCAGCGCGGCCGCCGACACCATCGCGTTCGTCAAGAGCCGCTCGCTCACCGCCGACACCCCGGTCATCCTCGGCCCGGACCATTCGGTGTCCGAGGCCGTCGCCCTGATGCACAAGCGCGCCCACGGCGCCGTCGTCGTCGTGGACGAGACCGGACGCCCGATCGGCGTGGTCACCGAGGCCTCGTGCACCGATGTCGACCGGTTCGCCCGGCTGCGCGACGTCGCGATCACCGATTTCGTGCAGGCCCCGGCCAGCACCTCCCCGCGCGACATCTTCGAACTGCTGGAGACCAGGCGGGCCAAGCTCGCGGTGCTCACCGCCGAGGACGGCACCCTGGCCGGCGTGATGACCCGCACCGGCTCGGTCCGCGCCGGGATCTACCAGCCCGCCGTCGACGCCAAGCACCAGTTGCGGGTCGCCGCCGCGGTCGGCATCAACGGTGACGTGGTGGCCAAGGCGAAGGCGCTCGTCGACGCCGGCGCCGACGTCCTGGTCATGGACACCGCGCACGGCCACCAGGCCAAGATGCTCGAATCGCTCAGCGCCGTGCGCGATCTCGGCCTCGGCGTGCCGCTGGTGGCGGGCAATGTGGTGTCCGCCCAGGGCACCCGCGACCTGGCCGCCGCGGGCGCCGACATCATCAAGGTCGGCGTCGGCCCCGGCGCTATGTGCACCACCCGCATGATGACCGGCGTCGGCCGCCCGCAGTTCTCCGCGGTCGCCGAGTGCGCCGCCGCCGCCAAGGAACTCGGCGTGCACATCTGGGCCGACGGCGGCGTGCGGCATCCGCGCGACGTGGCCCTCGCGCTGGCCGCGGGCGCGTCCAACGTGATGATCGGCTCGTGGTTCGCCGGCACCTACGAATCCCCCGGCGACCTGCGCACCGACCGCGACGGCAACGCCTACAAGGAAAGCTTCGGCATGGCGTCCAAGCGCGCCGTCGCCGCCCGCACCGCCACCGACAGCGCCTTCGACCGGGCCCGCAAGGCCCTGTTCGAGGAGGGCATCTCCAGCTCGCGTATGCGCCTGGACCCCGAGCGGCCCGGCGTGGAGGACCTCATCGACCACATCTGCTCCGGCGTGCGCAGCGCGTGCACCTACGCCGGCGCGCGCAGCCTGGCCGAGTTACACGACAAGGCCGTGCTCGGCGTCCAGTCGGCGGCCGGTTTCGCCGAGGGCCGCCCGCTGCCCAGCGGCTGGTGAGCCGTAACCGGTTGCCGCACTGATGAGTTCACGGCCGCTCGGTCTGTCGACCGAGCGGCCGTTGCGCTCGTCGCCTCTTCGACCGCCGACACGCGGCGCGATCCGGTTCCGACACGCCCGCGACGGCACGGCCACCGGCCGACGCCACCCGGCGCTCGGGCCGGTAACATAGTGGTTGCCGGTCTTCCGGCCCAACATCTTCGGCTTGCGAAAGGATCCAGTTGTCACCCGCGTCCGAGGGCGCAGCACAGGAGGGCTCCTCTACCGAGCCGGGTGACAAACCCGGCGTCCTCCTTCCCCCAGCCCCACTTCCCACCGGCCAGTTCCGCATACCGTTCGGCGGGTGCTGACGATGTCCGTCACGCTCACGGTGCTCAGCCTGCTGGGATTCATCGCTCTCACGGCAGGCACAGCCCTCTTCGTCGCCGCCGAATTCTCGCTCACCGCGCTGGAACGCAGCACCGTCGAGGCGCACGCGCGCGACGGTGACGTTCGCGCCAGGATGGTCCGGCAGGCCCATCGGACGCTGTCGTTTCAGCTGTCCGGCGCCCAGCTCGGCATCACCATCACCACGCTGATCACCGGTTACATCGCCGAACCGGTGCTGGCCCGGCTGCTGGACCCGCTGTTCAGCGGCGTCGGATTGAGCGAGGGCGCGGCGCACGGCATCTCGCTCGCGCTCGCCCTGGTCCTGGCCACCTCGCTGTCGATGATCTACGGCGAATTGGTGCCGAAGAACATCGCCATCGCCAAGCCGCTGGCCACCGCGCGCACCACGGCGCCCCCGATGGTCGCGTTCTCGGTCATCTTCAAGTGGCTCATCCATTTCCTCAACAACACCGCCAACTGGGTCGTTCGCCGGCTCGGGGTGGAACCGGCCGAGGAACTGCGGTCCGCGCGCTCGCCGCAGGAACTCGGATCGCTGGTCCGTACCTCCGCCCTGCGCGGCGCGCTGGACCAGCGCACGGCCCTGGTGATCGACCGCTCGCTGCAATTCGGTGAGCGCAGCGCCGAGGAACTGATGACCCCGCGGGTGAAGATCGAGGCGCTGGACAAGCTCGACACCATCGCCGACCTCATCGACGCGGCCCGCCGGACCGGCTACTCCCGGTTTCCGGTGATCGACGGCGACCTGGACAACACCCTCGGCGTCGTGCACATCAAGCAGGCGTTCACCCACCCCGCGAACGTGCGCCGCACCATTCCGCTCCAGATGCTGGCCCATCCGGTCCCGATCGTGCCGGCCAGCCTGGACGGCGATGCGGTGCTGGAACGGATCCGCGCCGACGGCATGCAGGTCGCGCTGGTCGTCGACGAATACGGCGGCACCGCGGGCATCGTCACCATGGAGGACATCATCGAGGAGATCCTCGGCGACGTCCGTGACGAGCACGACGAGGAGGAACTCGACGTGCGCCGGGTGTCCGACGGCTGGGACTGCTCCGGCCTGCTGCGCATCGACGAGGTCTCCCGCGCCACCGGCTACGACGCCCCCGAGGGCGAATACGAGACGCTCGGCGGGCTCGTGCTCACCCGGCTCGGCCGCATCCCGGTGGCCGGCGACGAGGTCGTCCTGCCGAATCCGCGCTCGCAGCAATGGTCTTCGAATGACCAGCCGACCACCGGCGGCTGGATCGCGCGGGTGGAACGCATGGACGGTCGCCGGATCGACCGGGTTCGCCTGCTTCCGGTCGCCCCGGACGATCTCGCGTTCCGCCAGCTGCAAGCCGAACCCGAGCAGGAGCACAGCCATGGGTGACCTCTTCGGTGTGCTGCTCACCGTGGTGCTGCTGCTGGGCAACGCCTTCTTCGTCGCGGCCGAATTCGCGCTGATCTCGGCCCGGCGCGACCGGCTCGAGGCGCTCGCCGCGCAGGGAAAACGCAACGCCGACCTGGTGATTCGCGCGGGCGAGAACCTGTCGATGATGCTGGCCGCCGCGCAGCTCGGCATCACCATCTGCTCGATCCTGCTCGGCCGGGTCGCCGAACCCGCGGTGGCGCACCTGCTGGAGGGGCCGTTCGAATTCCTCGGCATGCCCGAACAGCTGCTGCATCCGGTCGCTTTCGCGATCGCCCTGGCCATCGTGGTGATCCTGCACATCCTGTTCGGCGAGATGATCCCGAAGAACATCGCGCTGGCCGGTCCGGAACGCAGTGCGCTGCTGCTGGTTCCGGTGCACCTCATGTGGTTGCGCCTGGCCCGCCCGCTCATCGCGGTCTACAACCTCGCCGCGAACCTCACCCTGCGGTTGATGCGGATCGAACCCAAGGACGAGTTGCAGGCGACCGTCTCGTCGGTGGAACTCGCGGAGATGATCGGCGAGTCGCGCTCGGAGGGCCTACTCGACGAGGAGGAGCACCGCAGGCTCACCCAGGCGCTGGGCACCAGCGATCGGGTGGTGGCCGACGTGATGGTGCCGTTGGCGACGACGCGCACAGTTCCGTTGCGCGGCAACGGAACCACCCTCGGCGACATCGAAACCGCCGTCGCCGAAACCGGTTTCTCGCGTTATCCGGTGCAGGCGAGCGACGGGTCGCTGGTCGGCTACCTGCATGTGAAGGACGTGCTCGACAAGGTCGCCGACGACAGCGCCGGTCCGGGAACGCCCATCCCGCGCACCGATATTCGCCCGTTGCCGACCGTCAGCATGCACACACCGCTGTACGAGGCGCTGGCGCGGCTGCGGCGGACCAACAGCCATCTTGGTCGCGTCGTGGATACCCGCGGCAACACCACGGGCATCGTGGCGTTGGAGGATCTGGTGGAAGAGTTCGTCGGCACCGTCCGCGACGGGACGCACCGGATCATCGAATGAACGAGTACGGCGCCGCGGTCACCGTGCTGCCCGAACAGCGGTGGCGGGCAGCGGCGGCCGAGCACCTGGCGCGGGTCGATCGGCTGGTCGGGCCGTATGTCGAACGGCGAGCCGCGGGTTCGACGCATCCGGTGATCGATTTCCTGTTCACCTATTACGGGCACAAGCCCGCTCAGTTGCGGCGCTGGCATCCCGGGTTCGGGATCGGGATGGCCGGCGCGCGCGAATACGACGGTGCGCGCGGATACCACCGGATCCCGGCCGATGCGGACTCGGTCGCCGGTTACACCGCGGACCCGGCCTACCTCGCTCGCCGGCGCGACACCGTCGAGTTCGTGGCGAAACTGTTGCGCGCCACCGCGTCCCGCCCCGCGCAGCTGTCCTGCTTCGGGTTGCACGAGTGGGCGATGGTGTATCGCACCGACGATGTCCGGCACCAGCAGGTTCCGCTGCGCCTGGGCCGGACCGGCACCGACGCGGTGGTCGAGTCGATGTCGCTGCGCTGCACCCACTTCGACGCGTTCCGCTTCTTCACCCCCGACGCGGTCGGCCGCAACGCCGAGCCGCTGACCCGCGCCGATCAGGTCGCCCGGGAACAGCCGGGCTGCCTGCACGCCAACATGGACCTCTACAAGTGGAGTTTCAAGCTGGTTCCGCTGATCCCCTCGGCGCTCATCCTGGACTGCTTCGAACTGGCCTGCGCCGCACGCGAACTCGACATGCGGGCCAGTCCCTACGATCTGTCCGAGTACGGGTACGCACCGGTGCCGATCGAAACGCCCTCCGGACGTGCGGAATACGTACGCGCGCAGTCCGCGCTGGCCGAGCGTTCGGCGGAGTTACGGCGCATTCTGCTCGACGCCTGCACCGGGCTGCTCGCCGTCGACGCGGCGCGATCCCCCGCCTGACCACGCCGGGCGAGGCGTAGATCTTCCACGTGCACTGCCACTGAACTGCCGACTTGATCGGATTTCCGCGAAACCCTTCACATAAGTTAACGGCTGTTACTACCATGCAGTCAGTTCCCTTAGCTGTCCCAGTCAGCGAAGGGATGACGGATCAACTAATGATGAAGGTTGGGGAACCGACGATGCGCTCATTGACGAGCTTGCGCCGTTTCAAACCGCTGGCCCTGGTCACGGTCGGCCTCGCCGCCGTGCTGATGCTGCCGAGCAGCGCATCGGCCGATCTACAGTCCGACCTCCAGAACGCCGTGCGGGAATTCCTCGACGTCGGCCGCACCTCGGTTCCACGCGCCGACTGCGGACCCGGCTCGATGCCGGAGAACGGCATGCAGGGCGACGTCACCGCCGCCGACCGAGACAGTGGCCGCAGCACCCAGGGTTACCGCTGCAACATGTCGTTCGTCGGCGGGTTCGCCGGCCGCGGCGCGGGCATCACCTCGACCAGCTTCGAGCATTGCTCGTACATGGGTTCCTTCTTCCCCGGCGACCTGATCAGCGAGGGCCGCGGCGTCCAGGTCCTGGACGTGTCGGACCCGGCGAACCCGCGCCCGACCGCCACGCTCACCGAACCCGCGATGCTCGCCGGCACCTGGGAGAGCCTGAAGGTCAACACCGCGCGCAAGCTGCTGGTCGGCACCGGCGTCCCGGTCGGCACCGGCGTCGGCTACCTGTCGGTCTACGACATCTCCGACTGCGCGCATCCGCGCCTGCTCAATCCAGGTCCGGGCACGAATATGCTGATGCCGCTGCCGATCACGACGCACGAGGGCGGCTTCTCCCCCGACGGCAACACGTATTGGGCCTCGGGCATCGCGCCCGGCTTCGTCAGCGCCGTCGATCTCACCGATCCGGCCAATCCGCACGTCATCTGGCAGGGACTGACCGGCATCGAGGCACACGGGTTCGGCGTGAGCGCGGACGGCAACCGCATGTACCTGTCCGCGCTCGGCGGTTTCACCGTGCTCGACATCAGCGCGGTGCAGCGTCGCGATCCGAACCCACAGGTGCTGCACATCGGCCGCGTCTTCTGGACCGACGGCTGGGCGACTCAGCACAGCATCCCGGTGACCTACGACGGCAAGCCCTACCTGTACACCGTCGACGAAGGCGGATCCGGCGGAGTGAAACTCATCGATATCGCCGACGACACCAACCCGAAGGTGGCGGCGAAGATCAAGCTGGAGATCAATCTGCCGCAGCACATCGACAGCAATATCGGTTCGTCCATGGGCGGTTCGGCGTTCGCCTACGAGTCGCACTACTGCACCGCCGACCGCAGGGACAACCCGACGGCGCTCGCCTGCGGCTGGATCTCTTCCGGCATAAGGGTTTTCGACGTGCGGGACCCGTTCGCCATCCACGAGATCGCCTACTACAACCCGCCCGCCCGAACCGGCCAGAACCTGAGCCTGTGGAACTCGCCGCACGCGCTGGCATCGATCATCGGGGTGCCGCTGATGAGCGCGCCGCCGGCGATCCGCTCGGTGCTGGAGGGACAGTTCAACCCGTTGGACGCGCTCACCCCGCGCACCGGCAGGCTGGCCTTCGGTGACGTCTCCACCGACTGGTGCCTGTCGCCGCCGGAGTGGCGTGGCTCGCAACTGTATGTCACGTGCTCGGACAACGGATTCATGGTGCTGCAGCTGGACAACGACGTGTATTCGCCGCCGGCGGACCAAGAATCGATCGTCGGGTCCTGACCATGCCTCGTTGGTTCCGCGGCGGCGCGCTCGTCTCCCTCGGCTTCGCCCTGCTGGTGCTCGGTGCGGCGCTACGCCCGCTCGTCCTGCCGGAAACGCACACGGCCACACCGATTCTCAACCCGGTCGAGATCGGTTTCGTGCAGGACATGACCGCGCACCACCAGCAGGCGTTGATCATGGTGCAGCGGCTCGACCGCAACGTCGACCCCGGGGTGCTGCTGCTGGCCCAGCAACTCGACGACACGCAGCGGCTAGAGATCGGCACCATGCTCGGGTGGTTGCGGCTGGCCGACGCGTCGCCGGTGCCCGCCCGTCCGATGGCCTGGATGCACACCGGAGACGCTGCGCCACACGACCATTCGGTCGCGCAACCGAGTCAGCCGACGACGGGGACCTCGATGCCGGGAATGGCGACGATGGCGGAACTCGATGCCCTCGCCGCCGCCCGTGGTCGCGATGCCGAGATCCGGTTCCTCCAGCTCATGTTCCGGCACCACCAGGGTGGGATCGCCATGGCGCAGGAGGCCGACCGGCTGCTGCCGTCGGGCCCGGTCAAGGAGACGGCGCGTTCGATGATCCATGCCCAGGGCCAGGAGGCCGGGCTCATGGGCATCCTGCTCACCCAGCGTGGCGCCGCACCGCTCCCCTAGCCGACCTGCCGCCCAAGTCCGTCGCCCCCGCCCACTCCCGGCCGTCCGCCGAGCGCACTTCCGCGAACCCGGCTCCGACCGGGGAGCGTCGGCCGGCCGGAATGCGCGGCGGCTATGCCGTGTTGCCGACAACGAGGGTCGGTGAGCAGGATCCGGCCGCGACAGAGAGGCAGGCCAGTGTCGGACAAAACGTTCGCGGACCAGCACATCGTCGTCACCGGCGGCGGGACCGGAATCGGGCGGGCGGCGGCGCTGGCGTTCGCCGAGCAGGGCGCGGCCGGCGTGATCATCACCGGTCGGCGCCCCGAGCCGCTCGATGCGGTCGCCGCGCTGCATCCCGCGGTGATTCCGCTGGTCGCCGACGTCGCCACCGAGGCGGGCACCGACGCCATCGCCGCGGCCGTGCGGGCGCGTGGTGACAAACTCGACGTCCTCGTCCACAACGCCGGCGTCTTCAGTACCACCCCACTCGACGACCTCGACCCCGCGGCCGTCCGCCACCAGTTCGAAGTCAACGTCTTCGGCCCGATCCTGTTGACCGCCAAGTTACTTCCGCACCTGCGTTCCCCCGGCGGCAACATCGTCGTGGTCTCCAGCATCTCGGCCCGTCTGGCCAATCCGCATCAAGCCGTCTACGGCGCCAGCAAGGCCGCCATCGACAGCTTCGTCCGCAGTGCCGCGGTAGAACTGGGCCCCAAGGGGATCCGGGTGAACGGCGTGGCGCCCGGCAACGTGCAAACCCCCATTCTCGCCACCGGCGGGGTCTCCCCCGAGGACATCGACGAATGGCGCACCGGCTATGCCGGCAAGGCCCCCGCCGGTCGCATCGGTCAGGTCTCCGACGTAATCCCCTGGATAACCCGCCTGGCCGAACCCGCCAGCTCCTGGGTAACCGGCGAGATCATCGTCGTAGACGGCGGCATGCTGGTCGCCTGATCCGATCTCGACGCGACCGACCGATGACGGGCCGGCCGTCACCTCGAGGG
>NZ_JBHTUR010000013.1:269195-285807 GCF_042793755.1 Nocardia sp. NPDC056564 | reverse complement strand
ACACCCGAAGGTGCAATCAGAACAATCTAACTAGAGTCCGAAAACCTAGCAAAACAAAACGCCAGCAAAAAGTATTTGCTGACTAAATGTCCAACCTCTCAACCGGGGGGTATGAGAAGCCGGAACCAATAAACATATTGGCACTGACATTCATCGACACACTATTGAGTTCTCAAAGAACACACGCACACACCATCGCCCGGACTTCATCCGCTTGATCGGTGAGGCAACCTTACAGCTTAGCTCGGCTAAGAAACAAATCATGTCTCCGAGCGAGCTAGTGCGATTTCAGGCGCTCCTCGTCCTACCTCGTTTCCCGGTCCATCCACTCAGCGTTTCCGCTGGGCTTCTCGGCTCCGGGTCGGTGTCCGTGTCGCTCTGACTTGGAATAAATTACGCGGCGAAGATCGCTAAGTCAAATCGCCTGCGCAGCGCGGAAATTCGCAGGCCAACCGCCCTGGCCGCCGAGCGATCAACCACTACCGGCGCTAACCGGAGAACTCGTCGGCCCCGCCCTGGCTTACCAACTCAGCGAACCGCGCGGCGCTGATATTGCCGCCGGAGATGACAACACCGACCCTGGCGCCGGCGAGCTGGTCCCGCCCTGCCAGCAATGCGGCAACACCGGCGGCGCCGGTCGGCTCGGCGACGATCTTCATCGTGTCGAACAGAAAGGACATCGCCGCCACCAACTGCTCGTCGGTCACCACGACGATCTCGTCCACCACCCCGCGGTTGACGTCGAAGGTGAGTGCGCCCGGGATTTCGGCGGCCTGTGCGTCGGCGATGGTGCGGGGAACCGGGATTCGAACGCGGTGGCCGGCCTCGAGTGAACGCTTGGTGTCGTCGCCGTCGACGGGTTCGACGCCGATGACGCGAATGCCGGGCGACAGCGCAGTCGCCGCGGTGGCGCATCCTGCCATCAATCCGCCACCGCCGATCGGGGCGAGGAAGGCGGTCAACGGTCCGGTCTTCTCGATGAGTTCGAGCGCTACCGTGCCCTGCCCGGCCATCACCCGGAAATCGTCGAAGGGCGGAATGGCGGTCAGGCCGCGTTCGGCAGCCAGGGCCGCACCGATCGCGGTGCGGTCCTGCGTGTAGCGGTCGTAAAGGACGATCTCGGCCCCGTATTCCTTGGTGGCAGCCAACTTCGAAGCGGGGGCGTCCGCCGGCATCACGATCACCGCCGAGCTGCCGAGCAGCCGTGCCGACAGCGCAACGGCCTGCGCGTGGTTGCCGGAGGACCAGGCCACGACCCCGCATCCGAGTTGCTCGGCAGTCAGTTGCGAGATCGCGTTATAGGCACCGCGGAACTTGAACGCGCCAACCCGCTGAAAGTTCTCACACTTGAGAAACACCTCGGCCCCGACCCGCTCGTTGAGCAGACGAGACGTAAGCACCGGCGTCCGATGCGCGACACCCGCGAGCCGGTGCGCCGCCGCGCGCACGTCATCGATCGTGATACCGCCTGCCACACTTGCATTCTGCCACCCACAATGAGGTAGACAGCGCTGCCGAACTGCACCAACGTGTCGAACTGTTCGTCGCACGTCGGAGCATCGATCGCCGGCACCGACTCGATTCGACACAGGAGCGGGGGTACTTGTAATGACATGGGACTGGCTCGCGGATCTGCGCACGACGCCCGCGCTGGGAGCGGTCGCCGGCGCTCTGGCCGCGCTGATCGTCGCTTTCGTCACGGGGTGGTTCACCGCCCGGTCATCACACAAGCTGCCCCATGAGCGATTGCACTTGCTGGTACAGATCGAGAAGGGCCTTCCCCCAGGCATCGACAGAGAAGCGGCAGTCCGCAACCAGATGCGGCGTGAGCTGGCTATATTGCGTAGATATCGCCCCCCGAACTCAGCAGCTCACGCGCTGGTCTGGATGAGCAACAGCATCGCCTTGGTGCTGACCGCATTGGCATACACCGGCCGCATTGCATGGTGGGCCCCTATAGTCGCGTTCGCAGTCGGGTTGGCCATTCTCGGCCTTGCCTGGTTGAGCAACAGCTGACCCCGGACGGATCCACCGAGGTGACGGATCTCCGACCTCGATATGGATCCTGTTGCGCGGCACAGCTTCCTCGTTTTCGGAGGCCGTCGGTGTGGTATAGCGAGACCGGGCCGGATGAGCCGACGGCCGGTGGATCACACGAACCAGTAGACGCTGGAATCGCCGAGCGAGGGATGAGTAGTCGGGTTGGTTGCCGGAGTCGATAGGTTTCAGCGGCGTCATCGCGGGGTGGGGTTTCCGCTGGCGGTGATCTACAAGTTCATCGACGATCAGGGTGGATACTTGGCCGCCTTGATCACGTATTACGCGTTCGTGTCGTTGTTTCCGCTGCTGCTGATTCTGACGACTGTGCTCAGCGTGCTGCTCGAGGCGGACCCGCATCTGCAGCAGCGCATTCTCGATTCGGCGTTGAGTCAGTTTCCGGTGATCGGCGATCAGATCAGCCGGCCGGAGCGGCTCAGCGGGGGCACCGCGGGGCTGGTCGCCGGAATCGCGATTGCGGCGTTCGGCGGTCTCGGGGTGTCGGTGGCTGTGCAGAACGCGATGAATGTCGCGTGGGCGGTGCCGGTCAACCAGCGGCCGAATCCGTTCATGGTGCGGGTGCGTGGACTGATCGGACTGGTCATCCTCGGTCCCCTGATCCTCGGAGCGGCGGTGTTGTCGCAGGTGGGGGCCGCGTGGCGGATCGGGTTCGGGTTCGCCTGGCTGCTCGTGCTGGCTTCGGTGGTGGTCAACGCGGGGTTGTTCGCGATGGCGTTCAAATGGGCCACTGTGCGATCCATCAGTTGGCGGCAGGTGGTTCCCGGCGCGGTGGTCGCCGCGGTCGCCTGGCAGTTGTTGCAGCGGTTCGGCTCGATCTATGTCGGCCAGGTGGTGAACCAATCCTCGGATACCAACGGGGTATTCGCGGTGGTGCTCGGTCTGCTCGGATTCCTGTACCTGACCTCGTGCGCGGTCGTGCTGTGTGTGGAGATCAATGTCGTGCGGGTCGACCGGCTCTATCCGCGGGCACTGTTGTCGCCGTTCACCGAGAACGTCAGGCTCACCAGCGGAGACCGGCGGACCTACACCGACCAGGCACAGGCTCAGCGCAACAAAGACTTCGAGGACATCACCGTCACGTTCGGCAAGCCTCCCGAGAAGTAGGGTTTCGCCGGTAACGATCACCTCTCCACACAGACTGGCGCACTATCGCGGCGCTCCGGTCGGGGGCCAGGCGGACTCGTCACACCACGGCGGGTGATCTGACCCAGTCCCCACAGGATCAGCGCGGCGAGGGAGTACGCCGCGCCCACCCAGCACGCCGCCGACCACCCCCAATTGCTGTAAGCCCAGGTGGTGGTAATCGCGCCGAGCGCGGATCCGAGCGAATAGAACGCCATATAGGCGCCGATGACGCTGCTGGCGTGATCGGGATGCGCGGCGGTCAGCAGGTGCTGGCTGCTGACGTGCACCGCCTGGACGGCGAAGTCGAGCACGATGATGCCGATGATCAGCAGCCACAAGGTCGCGCCGGCTCGGGCGATGAATAGCCACGAGGCGGCGAGCAACACCAGCGCGGAGCCCGTAATCGCTTGTGCTCGACCGGAATCCGCCCATCGTCCGGCGCGGGCGGCACCGAGCGCTCCGGCCAGTCCGACCACACCGAACAGCCCGATCTGTGTGGTGCCGAAGTTCCACGGATCGGAGCCGAGCGGGAGGGCGAGCCCGCTCCAGAGGGTGCCGAAGGACGCGAACAGGAAGAAGGTGATCAGCCCTCGGCTCAGAAACAGGCGATCGGTGCGCACGAGCCGCCCCATCGATGCCAGTACCTGCACATACCTTGTGCCGGAGGTTCTGGAATCGGGGTCGAGTGTCGCGCGGACGGTGCCGGCCAGCACCACGCAGAGCACGGCGAGCAAGGCATACACGGCCCGCCAGCCCACGGTGTCACCCAGAAGACCGGCCAGAACACGGACGCCGAGAATGCCGATCACCACGCCGGAGGTCACCGCGCCGATATTGCGGCCGCGCTGGTCCGGCGCGGAAACGGCGGCGACATAGGCGACCGTCACCTGCACCACGACCGCGAACAAACCCGCCACCGCCAACCCGACCACCGCGATCGCGCCGTTCGGCGCAACCGCCACGATCGCGGCACCCGCGGCGGTGAGCAGCAGATGCACGGCGATGAGCCGACGACGATTCAGCACGTCGCCGAGCGGCACCAACAGAACGAGGCCGGCGAAATAGCCGACCTGTCCCGCGGCAACCAGCCAGCCCAGTGACCCGCGCGCCAGCCCGAGGCTGAGACCCGCCGCCTCCAGCACCGGCTGGATCGCGTAGATCGTCGACACCGCCACCGCGCACACCAGTGCCAGCACGAATCGCTGCGATCTCGTGACGGTCGCCACCATCAGACCTCCCGAATTAGTAGCAAAATGCAACCATTGGAGCGTAGGGCATAATAGTTTCGAATTGCAACCAATCGGGCGGAGGAGCATGACCACGACACCCGGTTCCGGCCGCGACTGGACCGATCCCACCTGTCCGGTCGCGCGCACCGTCGACCTGGTCGGCGACCGGTGGAGCCTGCTGATCGTGCGCGACGCCATGGACGGTGCGGCAACCTTCACCGACTTCCAGCAACGGCTCGGGATCGCGCGGAATATCCTCACCGATCGCCTGCGCAAGCTCGTCGACCACGGAATCCTCAGCACGAGCACCGCACCGGGCGGTAAACGGCACAGCTATGAACTCACCGCTGCCGGGCAGGATCTGTTCACCGTCGTCGTGGCGTTGCGTCAGTGGGGCGAACGCCACGCGTTCACCGCCGGTGAGGCCCACTCGGTCCTCGTCGACCGCGACGGACGTCCCCTCCCCCGGCTACGGACCGAAACCCACGAGGGCAAGCGCGCCACCGCGACGAATACCCGAGTGCGGAAGGTAGAGGATGCGTGATGCGACTACTCGTCGAGGACGCCGCTGACGTACAGCAGATCACCCATGCGTAGGTCGTCACCCGTCAAGGGTTGAAGGTCGTTGGCGGCCAACAGGTCCCGGAGGGTGATTGCGTTCAGCGCCCAGCCGCGGCCGGCCAGGTACGGCGCCGCCTCGTTGCGCTCGCCGTAATATCGCAGCCGCGCCATGTCGGTATCGAAATCGTTTGCCCGCCAACGCTCGGAGATACGGTGCAGGCGTTCCTTTGTCCGGTCATCCTGGCCCGGTTGCGGGTTGGGTTTGCTTTCCGTAGCCAGACGGCTTCCCGGTGCGCTGAGCCGAGTGATGGTGTCCAGCAGGCGATCCTGCGCATCGGGCGGTAGGTAACCCAGCAGGCCCTCGGCGCTCCAGGCGGTGGGCCGCGCCGGGTCGAATCCGGCGGCCTCTAGTGCGGCGGGCCAATCGTCGCGCAGATCGACCGCGGCCGCGCGCCGGTCGGCGGTGGGGGTAGCGCCCAACTCGGCCAGTGCGCGGGTCTTGAATTCGATGACCGGCGGCTGGTCGACCTCGTATACAACCGTCCCGGCCGGCCAGGACAGTCGGTACGCGCGAGAATCCAAGCCCGAAGCCAGGATCACGACCTGGGCGATGCCCGCGGTTGTCGCGTCCAGGAAGAACTCGTCATAGAACTTGGTGCGCACCTTGGCCACATCGATCCACACCTGTTCGACCAAGTCGCCGGGAGGTACTTCGCCGCTGGCCAATTGGGTCAGGAGGTCGACGCCGACCGCCCGGACCAGCGGTTCGGCGAACGGGTCGTCGATGAGCGCACGATCCGCGCGGGTCGCGATCGCCCGCGCCGTCGCGGCCATGGTGGCAGTCGCGCCGACACTGGAAGCAAGGTCCCAGGAGTCTCCGTCATGCCTGGTTGAAGTCATGTTCCACCCCATCTCCGACGACGTGGCCGGGGCGGTCGTCAACCGGTCCCGGCGGGATGGGCCGACGGTAACACCTGCCACCGACAGAGTGCGTTCGTCGGCACAACGAGTGTGGAAAGCACTGACAGCCAACCATTTTGGACATTCGACCAGCGCTCAGCGGTATCGGCCGGAACGCCTGCGCACCGCGTCGACCAGTGCCCTCAGGCGACCTTCACGCTCAGATGTTGCTTGATCCCTACGCGCTCGAGCGCCCGTTGCCGCTTCGGCGACAGCATGGGCAGTTGTCGCGTCGATCACTTCGGGCGTGGTCACGTCCAGGGTCTCGCCCTCGACTGACAGGGCCGCGCGCCCAGAAGCGAGGACGTTCCGCAACCAATCCACGCCGATTCCGTAGCCAGCGGGATGAGGAACCCGTCCTGCACACGGTCCGCCCCGACCAACGTCGAATACCGCTTGCCTGATCTTCTGCCGGTATGCCGGATGACTGCGGCGTAATTAGCTTATGGCGCAACTGGTCTTGGACGCAGTACATGGTCGCGACATAGCGTCCGGGGTACCTACTCCACGACTCCCGCCGTCGGGATCACGGCGCCGGTCGAGCACCCCTAGGAGATGATCGCGTGAGCGTCACCATTTCGCCTGCCCTGCAACGAGTTCTGCCGCTGCTCACCGAACCGCCCGCGGCTCCCACCGCCCCGCATGGTTACCTCGACCAACTCGGCCCGCAACCAGCAGATCAAGACGTCAACACCGGTATCGTGCAATCGCTGTGGAGCTCACGCATCGGTGCGTACCTCTTCGATCACGCCGCGACAGCGGCCCGGCGTGTCTTCGGCATCCTGCAATCACCCGCCGAGCACTTACACCTCCGGCCTGGCCACACAGCACTCGACATCGGTTGTGGTCCAGGCGAAATCACTGCCGCGCTGGCCCACGCCGTGGGTCCGGACGGACTCGCTCTCGGCATCGACATCTCCGCGTCGATGCTCACCCGCGCCGTCCAGCGGCACCGCGGCGGCAATATCGCGTTCGTGCGTGCCGACGCGCAACGGCTTCCGTTGCGCGACAACACCGTCGATGCGGTGACCTGCATTGCCGGCCTGCAGCTCATTCCCGATCCGGTCGCGGCACTGGCCGAGATGATCCGTGTCCTGCGGCCGGGCGGTTACCTCGCGGTGCTGGTGCCTACCGTGCGCACCGGTCCGCTGCAACCGATCGGACGTTTCCTACCCGGCGCCGGCGGTGCGCGATTCTTCACGCCAACCGAAATCACCGACGCTGTAAAGGGTTTCGAACTCGGCGAGGTAGGGACTCGTCGTTTCGGGATGATCCAGTGGACGTACGGCCACAAGGTCCCAGTCCGGGAGTGACGCCCGCTTCACGCTGCGCGGTGGCCAGCGGAGATCGAGCTGTCGGCGCACAGTTCCTCGCCACGCCCCAGCACCAGGTCGGCCTCGCCTGTCGGAGGGTGCCGATACATTGGTCGCCGGAGTTGCCCGTCACCCTCGAGCCCCGCTCGGCAAAGGAGTTCCCGTGAACACACCCACCGCCTTCGCCAACGTCGTCTACCCCACCGCGGATCTGGACGCGAGCGTTGCGGCGTTCACGGCGATGCTCGGCGCCGAGCCGGTCTTTCGCACCGAGGACTATGCGATGTACGCCATCGGCCTCGCGCTGTCGGCCAAACCGTGGGTGCGCCATCCGCTGCCGTTCTGGACCGTGGTCGACATCGAGGCGACGCACGGCGCGATGGGGGCCCTCGGCGCCAGGGCGCTGGGCGAGATCGCCGACGGGTCGCTCGCCGAGATCGGTACCGCGCCGATCGTCAACGGCGATCCGGAGACCGGCATCGTCGATCTGCCCGGAAACCGCCTGGCCGTGCTCGAGGCGGTCGACGGGAACCTGATCGCCCTCAACCAGCCGGTCGGCTGGTAACGGCCACCGGGCAGACCACGCCCAGCCGAAGCGGGCGTTCGCGAGAATCAGGAGAACATCATTGGGGAAACTGCATCGACCCGGGCGTCCGGAGGATCTGCCGGACGCGCGCGTGCTGTCGGCGCGGTGGGCGGCCGTGGCGCTCGCCACCTTCGACCGCGACGAGGAGCTCGAGCCGGTGCAGCATCGGTCGGGCTATTGGATCGATGCCGACGGATTGCATTGGGACGACTGCGGTTGCACGTGGTGGGTGCTGAAGTGGCTCGGTGACGGTCGCGCGGTGCTCGTCGGGGAAGACGAATCGAGCGAGGTCAAGGGCTACGAGCCGGCGATCGATCTGCTGGCCGGCGCGCCGGAATGGGTTCCGCGGCACTACCTTCGGGGCCTGATCGATGACTACATGGTCGGCTGCGTCTATTGGTTCGACGAGGGCGCCTGGCACCGGGCGAGCTACCCGGACGACCTGGCCGACGACGGACTCGACTGCGGCATATCGACTTTGACGACCCGGGCGGACGCGGTGGACCAGATCGCCGACCGGTTGGAGTTCGACGACGGCGACGCCGGCCTGCCCGAGCTGTGCGCGCAACTGATCGACGACGCCGAACGCGGAGCCATCACCGAGCACGGACTTCGCTCCTTCGCCGAGGAGATGACGCGTTTGCTGAACCAGCACTACCCCGAGGACCATCACGAACCGCGCACCGACGCCGACCTCGCCGCCATGTTCGCACTGGCCAGGCGCGCCGGTATCGATACCGGCGCATGGAGCGGCACACTCGGTGTCCGCGCCTGAACCGGCTCAGAGAAGCCAATTCACCTGTCCGGCTTGCCGATTCGATGAACTCGGCAAGCCGGCCGGGCTCAGTGCGGGTAAAGGTGCATCACCGGTAAGCCGTGTTCGGTGTGCAGGCGCTCGGCGACCAGCGCGCGGTGGCACGCCTCCGGATCGCATTCCACGCAGAACAGGGCGGTGGTCGAGTCGTTGGGCAGGTCGGCCGCAAGTGCGGCGAGGTCGAAGGGGTCGAGGATTTCGTGGGTGTAGCGCTCGGCGTACTCGGTCGCCAGGGCGACACGGTTGCGTTTGCCGACGCCCTGGCGGTCGTCCTCGCGATATTGGAGGTGGCGTAGTTCGGTGGTCGGCGCCAGCTCCCGCACGTGCCGGTAGCCGATTCCGGCGGCGGCGAGGGTGTTTTGGAGCCGCACCGAGTTCGCCCACGAGTACTCGGGTCCGCGAACGCCGCGGCGTTGGCGCAGGTCCAACAGCAGGCCCACGCCACCCTCGGCCAACCGCTCCAGGAAACCGTCGACGGTGAATCCGTAGACGCCGATCGTCGCGATACGTCTCATCTCGACTCTCCGCACAGCGCGGCGGTGGGCGCGGACCGGCCGGCCCACCGCCGCCCCGCTACGGCACGAGCGACGGCTGGTCCGTGGCCCACAGCCACGATCCGTCCGGCTGACGGCGGGCGATCTCGACGGCGACCTCGCCGGTGGTCAGGGTGGATGCGGTCATGGCCAGATCGCCACTCACCAGTGCCGGATGCTGCCTGCCCGGCTCGAGCACCGGTGCGGCGGCGACGAACTGTTCGTACACCTTGCGGATCTCCGCGTGGCCGGTCGCGAGGCTGCCGGGCGGGAAGGCCAGCACCGCGTCCGGCTCGTACAACGCCACCAGTCCGTCGACGTCCCCCGCGTTGGCTCGCTCGATGAAGAACTTGCCCAGGGCGTTCGGCTCGGTGGCCACTTTCTTGTTGGTCATACTGGATAGGCTCTCAACGAATCACGACACCTTGTGTCGTGTATTTCTGCAAAGGTTTTCTGTATGCGCGCCGATCGACTGGTCTCGATGGTGTTGCTGCTGCGCCGGCACGGCCGGTTGTCCGCGGCGGCGCTGGCGCGCGAGCTGGAGGTATCCACGCGGACCGTGCTGCGCGACATCGAGGCGCTGTCCGCGGCCGGCGTCCCGGTCTACGCCGAACGCGGACGACATGGCGGCTTCGCGCTGCTCCCCGGTTTCCGAACCGAGCTCACCGGACTCAATCACGACGAGGCGCTTGCCCTGCTGGTCGCCGGATCACGGCGCGGCGCACAGGCATTCGGCCTCGGTTCGGCGCTCGCTTCGGCAGTGCTCAAGGTGGTCGACGCGCTGCCCGAAAGCTATCGGGCCACCGCGGCCGACGTCGCCGAGCGATTGCTCATCGACCCGGAGACCGATCTGCTGTCGCGGCGGCTGAGCGCCGAGGAGGTGCCCGGCACCGTGTTGACCGAGGTCCGGCGCGCCGTGCTAGCCGGGCACAAGTTGCGCATCCGGTACGCGGCGGTGGACCAGCAGCCGCGATGGCGCACGGTCGATCCGATCGGCCTGGTCACGGTGCGCGACCAGGGCTACTTGCTCGCCACGAAGTCGGGCGCGGACCGCACCTACCGACTGTCCAGAATCTCGGCCGCCGAGCAGCTCACGGAACCCGCCGAGCGCCCGGACCGCGTCGATCTGGAACAAGCCTGGCAGGAGCGCAGCACGCGGTTCCGCTCCGGCGGCGACCAGGTCACCGTGCTGGTGCGGTTGCACCCGGCCCGGCGAGAAGAACTGGTCGGCACCGCACTGGCGGTCCGCGCCGAGGAAACCGACGCCGACGGCCGGTTGCGACTGGAGGTCACCTTCCAAGACCCGAGGCACGCCGAATGGGCGCTCTGGCAACTCGCCACCGACGCGGAAGCCCTTGCCCCGCAGTGGTTACGCACCTCCCTGCACAACCGCGCCGCCACCCTCGCCGCCCGCTACGAAGAACCTTCCTGAGCCCAATCCATAACGCGCTGATACCGCCTCGGCCGCGACTCGCGCAGTTCCGCGGCCAGTGTGCGACCGCCCAGTAGGGCTCGAGCAGCATGACCCACCGACGAACACCGCATCGACGAGCTAGCAGTGTCGGCCGATCCGCCCCCATCGCTGGCCCCGGATGCCCAGCGAGACGTTCTCCCATCAGGCTGCGCCCCATCATGATTGGTGATGGTTCCCTAACGCTTGCCGCTCACCGACGGCGACTTTAGCGCGGGAGCTTTGTCAGCTACGCTGCGAACACGAAGCCAGGGGGTGGTATGACCGACTTCACGGTAGATGTGTCCGGTCTTGCGGGGTTCAAGTTGGACCTGCAGAGTCTGGGAGCGAACTTCACTACGAATGCCGCGCGCCTGCTGCCGTCCATCACGGTGCCGGGCGGGACAGCAGGGCTGATGGCCACGCTGATACCGCCGATCGACAGGTTCAGCAGCGCGATCTTCTCAGCACATCAGAAAGATCTCGCCGCAGTGGGCACGCTTGACGACAACCTGTCCAGCGCGAGCACGAAATACGTAGCGACGGATGGCAACTCGGCGGATCGACTAACTACCGTCGCGGTCGCCGGGTCGAGTAACACGGGCGAGTTCATTTCCAACACCGCTCAGAGCGCCAAACGGTTCGGTGGTTTGCAGTTGCCCACCCTGTCGGACGTGCAGGACGAGCAGTACACAACCCGTCAGATCGTGACCGCGGGCATCAATTCAATCAGCCGATACGACGATGCGTTGAGTCAGGCGATCGGCGTCAAACCCGCAGCCGACTATCTTTCCCCGCTGGAAGCGGACTGGGAGAGAGTGCAAGCCATCGGCAAACGCATCGGGCTGCTCGGCATCAACGATTACGTCACCTCCGAAAATCTCACCGCCGGCACCAGATGGCTGCAAACTCTTTGGTCGGGCGATGCCGCACAGGCATTCGCTAACAGCACGAACAACCTCGGGCAGTCGATCGCAGGGCGAAGCATCGACCTGGAAACGATCTCAAAAATCGTCCAAAATGGTGGTGCGGTGCTCGAGCGGTTGGTCTTCAACCAGGCCATGGGGCTCAGTAGCGGACTCGCACAGCCCATGACCTTCCTCAACTTCACGCTGCCGCTCGGTCAGTGGGCGCAACTGATCAACGACCCGATGCGGGACTCGATCCGAGCGGAGATCGCTGCCGCCGTAGACACACTCAAACGATCGGCCGATTCCAGGAAGAAGGAATTGGATGTGATGGTCACACACATTTCCAAGGCATTAAATTATACACCTGGCCAAGCCGTACCTACATATAGCGCCAGAGAATTCGAGGTTCCGGATAAAGTGGTAGTCGACTTGGGTGTGCTCCGATATGGATACGGAGACAACATTTGGTGGGAGAGCAGCATTGCGGCCGCCGGCTGATCCACCGATCCCTTCCAGCCATCCGCAGTTCGGCTCTGATCGCAGTATTCTCAATCGTTCCGAAGCAGGGTTGATCAGCACGACAACTGCCCCATCTGTGCAACTCTACTTCGACCACAAGGGCTACACTTTCGCCAGCGACATCCTCAACCAGTACTTGGCGAGTCATGGTGCCGACTACGAGTACATCATCCGTCCCGCCGACGTCGCACAGATCGTCAAAACACAGGCGGTCAAGACAGCCGCCGAGAGTCAGTTGAATTGGATCAAGGGCGAGGCCGCGCGAAACGGGGAACGCGGCGGTGCGATACAGGAATTAACTGCAGCGTGGCAACCGATTTCGGTGACCGATAATTCCGATGTCACGCTTGCTCTAGGGACCTTCTCAGTCGCCGTCGGCAGCGACACCATCGTGCAGAGATCGGGCGACAAGCTGAAGGGCGACATACGGTATCGCATCTATATCTACGACTTGTACGATTTCGACAAGACCGTCGACTGGTGGTCATCGGATCCCGAATTGGCGATCAAGAAAGGCCTGAACCACGATATGAGGCAGTTGGAGGAGGCGGGGTGGGCGCGCAGCTTCAAAGCTCGCGGGAACACCGAATCCCTCGGGGACTACACCTGGTCGGGGGAACTCTGATGGGGGCGATCCGTCATCGGGGCTGGATGCCTATACTCGCCGGTGCGCTCATGCTTGCCGGATGTAGCAACCCCTCGGATGTGGAGAAGATCGGCGATTGTGGCGGTATCCACTTTCCGGACAACGCGCGCGTTGTTGCACACGATAGTGAAATGCCAGGTCTCAGCGATGAGATCGTCGAGGTGGTAGCCGAATTACCGCGCGCCGATCTGGATGCCTTCAAGACGAAGTCCAAACTTGGCCAATTCCAGGCCGGTGTGCCGAGCGACTGGAAGAGCCAATACTGGCGGAGCTACAGTGCTGCGGACTCGTTACGGGCCGATATCGGCAACGAGCATTATTCGGATTGGGACGGGAAGCACGGGCGACAGGTGGTCGTGCACGATAACGGCGGCGACATCAATACCGTGTTTGCTCGCGGATTGTGTTGAGCCGTCACCACTAAGCATCCAGGATGTTTCGACCGAAGTCCGAGCTGGCACACCAGAGATGTTGGCAGCCAAATACATTCATTGCCAACCGCCAAGGATTGACGGAAAGCGATGATTCTCACGACGACCCGCGCTATTGGGGTGCACGGAGGCCGTTGATGAGGATGGAGAGGAGGCGGGGGGCTCGGGTGTCTAGTTCGGTGTCTTCCAGGCGGGATAGCCAGCTGATGAGGATGATGGCGTCGCGGGCTTCGGCGTCGGGGCGAATGGTGTGGTTGGCGCGGCCGGCGGCGAGGAGGAGTTCTACGGCGTCGCCGATGGGGCCTTGGCTGTGGGCGGCGAGGTTATGCCAGGTTGCGGCCTCGACGGCGGCGAAGATGTCGCGTTTGAGTCGAGCGTAGGCGGCGACCTGGTCGAACCATTCGGCGAGTGCGTCCAATGGTTCGTGGGTTGCCAGTAGGCGTGGGGCGGCTTCGACCAGGTTTTCCACGTCGCGGCGGTAGACCTCGGCGAGGAGGTCCTCGCGGGTGGGGAAGTGCCGATAGAGCGTGCCTTGGCCGATGCCGCAGGCCTTTGCGACGGCGTTGAGTTTCAGTTCGCCGGGCCCGCGGACGAGTTCGCGGGCCGCCTCGAGGATTCGATCGCGGTTGCGTTGGGCGTCTGAGCGGCGGGTTCCGCCGCCCTTGACCGAAGCGGACACTTGTCCGCTAAGGTCGTCTGGGTAAACGGACATGTGTCCACTCTAGACGGAGGACGTTGGATGACTATCCAGGACAAGGTTGTTGCGATCACCGGCGCCAGTAGCGGAATCGGCGAGGCGACGGCCCGTCATCTCGCCTCGCTCGGGGCGAGCGTTGTGCTCGGCGCGCGCCGCACCGATCGGCTGGCACAGGTGGTTGCCGAGATCGAAGCCGGCGGTGGTGCGGCGGCCGCGACGCGGGTGGACGTCACCGATCGTGGCGACCTCGAGTCGCTCGTCGATCTCGCCGTCGAGCGTTTCGGGCGGCTGGATGTGTTGGTGGGCAACGCCGGGATCAGCAAGATCGGACCGGTCGCCGACCTGGATGTCGAGGGTTGGTCGGCGATGGTCGATGTGAACGTCAAGGGGATCCTGTACGGCATCGCCGCGGCCCTGCCGGTTTTCCGCCGTCAGGGTAGCGGTCATCTCGTTACGGTCATCTCGACCTCCGGGCTGAAAATCGTTCCTACGCAGGCGGTGTACGCGGGCACGAAGAACGCGGTGCGCACGCTGCTCGAGGGACTGCGGCAGGAGAGCACCGACGGGGTGTTGCGGACGACGTCGATCTCTCCGGGCTATGTGCGCACCGAGCTGATCGATCACGCCGTCGACGATCCGGCGGTGCTCGCGCAGGCCAGGCAGCACATGGCCGAACTCGGCATCGACCCCACGGCCGTGGCGCGGGCCATCGCCTTCGCGATCGACCAACCCGACGACGTCGAAATCGGCGACCTGACTATCCGGCCCACCCGCCAGAACTGACCGCTACTTGCGCACGACCAGCTCGAGGGCGATGTTGTCCGGGTCGCGGAACTCCAGGATGTAGCTGACGCCGATGTCCTTGATCTCCTCGTGCTTGACCCCGCACGCGTCGAGATGAGCTGCGGCGGTTTCCAGTTCGGCGAGGGAGCCGAGGGAGAAGGCGAGATGGTCGAGGCCGACGTTGTTCTCGTCGAAGGGGTCGCTGCCCGCAGGGCGCAGTCCGATCATCCCGTGCTTCATCCGATAGATCACCCCGCCGTGCAGAAACGCGAGACGCTGCCGCGTCTCATCATCGGCATCAGCCGGAATCTCCAGTGCCACAGGCCAGCCGAACACCTTCTCGTAGAAGGCCCGCGACCGATCGATGTCGCACACCGTCAGACGCAGATGAGCAATGGATTCCGCAGAGATCGACATGCGACCGATGCTCGCACACCCTTCCCCTACCCGCCGGTTCGACGCGCCCCCACCCACGCCTCCCCCATCCGAATGCCATGAACACCAACAGGTCTGGCACCACCTTGCCTCTGGACGATCTCCCCACACCGGACTATCCACGCCGGCCAATACGTCAAACGCGACATCACCACACTTCACCCACGGTGCACCAAAACTACGTCCCCTTCGCGACAATCAACCACCACCAACTGGACACCACCGCAGACATACCAACGCTTCACCCCCACCACGCCCCGCTCGCCGCAAACACCAGCCACCAACGGGACACCACCACAGCCAGACCCACCATTCACCACCACCACGCCCCGCTCGCCGCGAACACCCGCCACCAACGGGACACCGCGGCAGCCAGACTCGCGATTTGCCACCATCACGTCCCGCTCGTCGCGCACAGCCGCCGCGAACGGGACATCACGGCGAACCCACCCCTATGTGCGCCACCACCATGTCCCGCCCACGGCCAACGGTCGCCGCCACCGAACACCAACACACTCAACCCAATTCGCCACTCTCATCCTCACTCCACGACCGTCAGTCACCACCAACCGGACACCACCGCAGCCAGAGCCGTGATCCACCCCCCACCACGCCCCGCTCGCCGCGCGCAACCGCCGCCGACGGGACACCACGGCGAATCCACCCCTATGGTGCGCCACCACCATGGCCCGCCCACGATCAACAGTGGCTGCCACCGGGACACCAAATACGCTCACCCCAATCCGCCACCCTCATCCCCACTCCACGACCGTCAGTCACCACCAACGGGACACCACCACAGCCAGACCCACGATCCACCCCCACCACGCCCCGCTCGCCGCGAACAGCCGCCGCGAACGGGACATCACGGCAGCCAGACCCGCGATTCGCCACCACCACGCCCCGCTCGCCGCGAGCAACCGCCACCAACGGGACACCACGGCGAACCCACCCTATGGTGCGCCACCACCATGGCCCGCCCACGATCAACGGTCGCCGCCACCGGACACCAACACACTCAACCCAACTCGCCACCCTTATCCCCACTTCACGACCGTCAGTCACCACCAACGGGACACCACCACAGCCAGACCCACGATCCACCCCCACCACGCCCCGCTCGCCGCGAACACCCGCCACCAACGGGACACCACCGCAGCCAGAGCCGTGATTCGCCACCATCACGTCCCGCTCGTCACGAGCAACCGCCACCAAAGGGGCATCACGGCGAACCCACCCTATGGTGCGCCACCACCATGGCCCGCCCACGATCAACAGTGACCACCACGGGGCACCAACACGCTCACCCCAATTCGCCACCGTCATCCCACTTCTCGACCGTCAGTCACCACCAACAGGACATCACGGCAGCCAGACCCACGACTCACCACCATCACGTCCCGCTCGCCTCGAACAACCGCCACCAACGGGACACCACCACAGCCAGAGCCGTGATTCGCCACCATCACGTCCCGCTCGTCACGAGCAACCGCCACCAATGGAACATCACGGCGAACTCACCCAAGGCGTGCCACCACCATGTCCCGCCCACCATCAACAG